>NZ_CP024201.1:957954-1277272 GCF_002749615.1 Caulobacter mirabilis | reverse complement strand
CCCCGCCGTGGATCAGGGCGAAGGCTTCCCCTTCGCCTTGCAGGCCGACGCCCAGGCCGTAGCCGTCCTTCACTTCGGTCGCCATGGCCTTGACCGTCCCGGGCTTGAGCATGCCGCCGGCCTTGCCCTGCCAGCCCCGGGACAGGGCGATGCCGAACCGCGCCAGGTCGGTCGGCGTGGTCCAGAGCCCGGCCGCCGCATGCTCCGGATAGGTGTGCCAACCGCCAGGGATGGTCCTGCCGTCGCGGCCGTGGGCGAGCGCGAAGGCGCCCATGTCCGGCCGGGCGTAGCCGCTGGCCGCCATCCCGGCCGGTTTGAACACGCGCTCGGCCAGGATGTCGGGGAAGGGCTTGCCGGCGGCGTCGATCATCACCTGCTCGGCGATCTCGTAGCCGCCGCCGGAGTACTTCCAGCGCTCGCCGGGCCTAGCCTCGAAGGTGATCGCGGGGTTGCTGGCCGGCGCCTTGCCGTCCAGAAGCTGCGTCAGCGTCGGAACGGCCGCGCCCTGGGCGTAACCCGGAAAGCCGTGCTGGCTGGTTCCGCCGGTGTGGGACAGCAGATCGCGCAGGGTCAGCGGCCGCTCGGCCGTGTAGGGATTGGCCGGCAGGGTCCAGGTCTTCAGGACCTTGCTTACGTCGCCGTCGAGGCTGAGCTGGCCGGTCTCGACCAGCGACAGGGCGCCGGCCGCCGCGACCGGCTTGCTGATCGAGGCCGCCTGGAAGCGGGTCCGGGCCGTCACCGGCGCCGGCTCGCCCGCCGCCAGCACCCCGTAGCCCTTGGCCCAGACGATCTTGCCGTCGTCGACCACCGCGATGCTGACGCCTGGGACCTTCCAGTGCGCCATCCGCGACTCGAGGGACCAGGTCTCCGGCCGATCCCCGAACACCGCCGCGCCCATGAGGCCGGTCTCGACCCGGCGCTGGCGATCCGGGTCCGCGGCGACGGCGGCCGTCGCCGACAGGGACAGCCCGACCACGCACCCCAGCAGAAGCAGACGCATGTCACCCCTCCGATGTATCGACGGTATCCGACGCATGGCCGATGGGGCGGTCAAGAGCTCCGCGCCGAGCCTGGCCGAGAATTGGTCCGAACTGCATTGGCCCTGCACCGCTCGACCTGGACTGCATCGGGGTCAAATCGCTATCCAGACTCGCCCCCGACCGCTACATCACCGGTTCGGGCATCCACTTCGAATCCTCAGGGCCGATGGCTTTCGAACCGCCCGCCGGCAGCCGTGCGGCCGTCGCCATCGTAGGCGGCGGCTTCAGCGGGACTTTGCTGGCGTTGAAACTCGCCGCCGCGCGACCCGAAGGGCGCGTCCTCCTGATCGAGCCGTCGAACCGGCCGGGCCGGGGGCTGGCCTATGGCGCCTGCGCGCCCTCGCACCTGCTGAACGTGCCGGTGGCGCGGATGGAGGTCGGGCTGACGCCGACCTTCGCCGATTGGCTGGCCGCCCATGGCGGCATGGACGAGGCCCTGGCCGAGAGCGGCGGCGACATGGCGGCCGCCTTCGCGCCGCGCGCGCTGTGGGGGCGCTATCTGGCCGACCAGCTGGCGGCCGCCCGGGCCTCGGGCGCCGTGACCGTGCTGCGCGGCGAGGCCGTGCGGATGCTCGACGCGCCCCGCCGCGGCCTGGTCCTGCGCGACGGCCGCGAGGTCGAGGCGGAGACGGTGGTGCTGGCCACCGGCAACCTGCCGCCGCGCCCGCCCCTGCCCGCGGACCATTGGCTGCAGGACGATCCGGCCTTCGTCGTCGATCCCTGGGACCGGACGGCGCTGGAAGGGCTCGATCCCGACGCCCCGGTGCTGCTGATCGGGACCGGCCTGACCATGGTCGACATCGCCCTGAAGCTGACCGAGGACGGCCACCGCGGGCCGATGGTCGCCGTCTCGCGCCGCGGCCTGCTGCCCCGCGCCCACCGCTACGGCGGCGCCTGGCCGACCTTCCTCGCGCCGCACCTGCCCGCCGGCCCGGCCGTGCTGTCGCGGATCATCCGCGCCGAGATTCGCAAGGCGGTGGCCGAGGGCCAGCCCTGGCAGCGGGTCATCGACGCCGTGCGCCCCTACATCGGCCGGATCTGGGCCGAATGGACTCCGGCTGACCGCAGCCGCTTCCTGCGCCATCAGCGGGCGCGCTGGGACGTCTTCCGCCACCGCATGGCGCCGCGCATCGCCGCCGGCATAGAGACCCTGACGGCCGAGGGCCGGCTGACGGTCAAGGGCGGCCGGCTGCGCGACTGGCGACGCGACGGCGACCGCTTGGCCATCACCCTGCATCCCCGCGGCGGCGGCGCGGCGGAGACCCTGGCGGCGGCGCGGGTGATCAACTGCACCGGCCCGCGCAGCGACCTGAAGGGGCTGGAGGTCCCGCTGTTCGCCGACCTGGCCCGCCGAGGCCTGATCGCGCCGGACGCCCTGGGCCTGGGACTGGAGACCGCCGACTGCGCCGTGCTGTCGGCCAGGGGCGAGGCTTCGACCTGGCTCCACGCCGTCGGCCCGCTGACCCGGCCGGCCTGGTGGGAGATCACCGCCGTGCCCGAGATCGCCGCCCAGGTCGACGGCCTGGCCCATGTGCTGGCGCGCGACGTCGACCATGCGCCGGCCCTGGCGACGGTGTTCCTCGACCTCGGCGCCGGAATCTAGCCCGCCGCCAGGTGACGGCGAATTAAGTTGCCCGATCCTGTCCGCGCCGCGACCTAGCGCGCATGATGATCAGCAGACGAACCACCCTCGGCCTCCTCGCCGCCTCGGCCGCGACCGCCGGCAGCGCCGCGGCCGTCGAGCCCGCGGCCTCGACGCTCGTGATCAAGGACCTGTCGCCCAAGTTCCTCGCCTTCTACGAGGCGGCGACGCGGGAGAAGGCCGATCCGGACCGCCGCTGGGCGCTGTGGAAGGAGCTCTACGGGTTCGCCGCCGTGCCGCCGACGCCGGAGGGCCAGGCCATGGCCCGCCGCCTGCTCGACGCGGCCTGGGACCGCTATCCGACGGTGATGGACCGCATCCGCGCCGGCGCCGCCGGCATGACCCCCTCGCCCCAGTCGGCGCTCGACCAGGTCGTCGGCCTGCTGAAGCCCGACAAGCCGGTGACCATCACCCTGCTGGCCTATGTCGGCGGCCTGGAGCCGAACGCCTTCACCGCCGGCGACAGCAAACGGCCGGTCGTGGCCATCCCCATCGAGATGGACCCGGGCATGCGGGCCTACATCCTGCCCCACGAACTGACCCACGCGGTCCAGATCGGCATGGGCGTGAGTTCCGGCGCCTGGGAGCGCAGCATCGGCGTCACCGCGCTGAGCGAGGGCCTGGCCATGCGCGTCGCGCACGCCCTGCATCCGGACCGGTCGCCCGAGGAGATCACCTCGCACCGCCCGGGCTGGTTCGCCGAGGCGACCGCCAAGCGGCGCCAGATCCTCGCCGATGTGCGGGACGCCGCCGCGCTGTCCGGCTCGGACGACGTCCACCGCTTCACCATCGGCAAGGGGCCGGCCGGGATCGAGCGCGAGGCCTACTACGCCGGCTGGGTCGTGGTCGGAGCGTTGCACGACCAGGGCCTCAGCTGGGCGCAGATCGCCCGCATCCCCGAGGCCGACGCCCCGGCGCGCTTAGCCGCGGCGATCGACGCCCTGCTGGCTGCCAAAACCTGAGGCGAGTCTGCTAGGCGATCGGGCCGGGCGGGCGTAGCCATAGGGCTCCGCGAGAGGCCTGGAGCATGACCGCCGACTGGACCCTGACCCGACGTCGCCTGGGCGTGATGGCGGCGGCCGGATTGATCGCTCCGTCCGCCGCCGCGCAGGCGTCGGGCGTCGCGTTGGACGTCGATCAGGCCGAGGCGGCGCTGGCCATCCTGGACGCCCTGAACGCCGGCCGGCCCCTTGGCGAGACCGACTGGCGCCGGCTGTTCGAGAGCGCCGGTCACCATCGCCTGAAGGCCCGCGAGGCGAGCCTGGGCCGCGCCTTCTCGGACGACGACATGCGCGCCTTCCTGACCGCGCCGGAAAGCCGCGCCAGGGCCGCCGACCTGCGCCGGACGCTGGCCGCCTGGCGAGAGACGCCGGTCGACGGAGCCGCCGCTCTGGCGAGGGCCTATCTGCCGCCCGGGACGACGCTGCGCGCGACCGTCTTCCCGGTCATCAAGCCGAAGGCCAACTCCTTCGTCTTCGACCTGAAGGGTGATCCGGCGATTTTCCTGCACCTCGACCCGAAGGTGTCGGCAGCCAAGGCGCGCAACACCATGGCGCACGAACTGCATCACATCGGCATGGGCGCCGTCTCGCGGATCGCCAACCCGCCGGGGACGCCGCCCGGGGTCGCCCAGCTGCGCCGCTGGACCAGCGGCTTCGGCGAAGGCCTGGCGATGCTGGCGGCGGCCGGCGGACCGGACATCCATCCGCACGCCGTCAGCGAACCGGCCGAACGCGCCGAATGGGACGCCAACGCCGCCCGGTTCCCCGAACTGCTGGCCGAGCAGGACGCCTTCTTCCTGCGGGTGCTGGACGGAACCGCCGGCGAGGCTGCTGCGGTCGACGCCAGGATGACCGGCTACTTCGGAACCCAAGGCGCCTGGTACACGGTGGGCTGGCGCATGGCCGTGACCGTGGAGCGCGCTCTGGGGCGGCCGCGGCTGATCGCGGCCTTCCGGGACGGCTGGGTGCTGGCGGCCTACAACACCGCCGCCGCCAGGACGGACCTGCCCCGGTGGACGCCGCGCCTGGCCGCCGCGATCACGCCTGCTAGCGCCTGAGCTTGGCCGCGTGCCAGGCCAGGTGGTCGGCGATGAAGGTCGCGATGAAGAAGTAGCTGTGGTCGTAGCCGGGCTGACGGCGGACGGTCAGCTTCTGGCCGGCCGCCTTGGCCGCCTGTTCCAGCAGTTCGGGCTTCAGCTGCTCGGCCAGGAAATTGTCGGCCAGGCCCTGCTCGACGAGGATGTCGTCGAACCTGCCCTTGGCCACGCCCGCCTCGATCAGCAGGGCGGCGTCATGCTCTCGCCACCGGCGCTCGTCCGCGCCGAGATAGGCCTCGAACGCCTTCCGGCCCCAGGGGCAGCGCGTCGGCGAGGCGATCGGCGCGAAGGCCGACACCGTCTTGAACAGGTTCGGATGGCGCAGCGCCAGGGTCAGCGCGCCATGGCCGCCCATCGAATGGCCCATGATCCCGCGCCGCCCGGCATGGACCGGAAACGCCGCCCCGACCGCCTCGAGCAGGTCCCGGACGATGTAGGTCTCCATCTGGAAGTGCGGTTTCCACGGCGCCTGGGTCGCGTCGACATAGAAGCCAGCCCCTTGCCCAAGGTCGTAGCCCGGGTCATCGGCCACGCCCTCGCCGCGCGGGCTGGTGTCTGGAGCCAGGATCGCGATCTCCAGATCCGAAGCCGCGCCGTAGGCGTTGGCCTTGGCGGTGAAGTTCTCCTCGGTGCAGGTCAGGCCGGACAGCCAGGTGACCATCGGGAACGGCCCCGGACCGTCCGGCAGGAACAGGCTGAACCGCATCGGAACGCCGGTCGCGGCGGCGGCGTGGCGGCAATAGCGGAGCGTTCCGCCGAAGGTGCGGTGTTCGGAGAGGATTTCGACTGAAGACATGACGGGCGCAATGTAGCCTGCGGCTCATGACGGCCAAGCCACAAACACTCGATACGCGAACCCTGAACCGGACGCTGCTGGCGCGGCAGTGGCTGCTGGAGCGCCGGCAGGCGCCCATCGTCGAGGCCATCGACTGGCTGAACGGCCTCCAGGCGCAAGAGGCGCGGCCGCCCTTCATCGCCCTGTGGTCTCGGCTGCAGGCGTTCCGGCGCGAGGCCCTGCTGGGCGCGCTCGCCGACCGCAGCGTGGTCAAGGCCACCTTCACCCGCGGCACGCTGCACCTGGTCAGCGCCGGCGACTACGTCGCCTTCCGGTCCACGCACGCCCTGATGCTCGAGGCGGCCATGCGCCCGGAGATGAGCGAGATCACCAAGGTGGTCCCGATCGCCGACGTCGTCGCGGCGGGCCGCGCCGCACTGGAGGCGGGGCCGCTTGCCTTCGCCGACCTGCAGACGGTGCTGGCCGAGCGTTGGCCCGGCCTGAACGGGCGCCACCTGGCCTACGCCGTGCGGCTGAACCTGCCGCTGGTCGCCATGCCGCACGACGGTCCTTGGGGCGGCAAGGCCGGCGGGGCCTTCGCCCTGGCCGATCGGTGGCTGGGCCGCGCGCCGGACCCGAAAGCCGATGTCGAGGGCCTCGTGCGCCGCTACCTGGAGGCCTTCGGCCCGGCGACGGTCGCCGACATCCAGACCTTCACGGCGATGAAGAGCCTGAAGGCGGTCGTCGACGGGATGGCGCTGGCCGCCTACCGCAACGAGGCCGGCAAGACGCTGTACGACGTGAAGGACGGACCGGTCGCCGACGGCGGGACGCCGGCTCCGGCGCGGTTCGTGGCCGACTTCGACGGGATCATGCTGGGCCACGCCGACCGGGCCCGGGTGATCGCCGAGGAGGATCGCAAGCGGCTGTGGAACCAGAACCTGCGGGTGCCGGCGGTCTTTCTGGTCGACGGCTTCGCGGCCGGAAGCTGGAGCCTGACGGCGTCCAAGACCAAGGCCGTGCTGACCGCGACGCCGTTCGGGACGCTGACGAAGGCCGCCAAGGACGACCTGACCGCCGAAGGCGAGGCCCTGCTGCGCTTCCTGGCGCCGGAGGCGAAGACGGTGGAGGTGGTGTTTGCCTGATCCTCTCCCCTGGGAGAGGGGGACCATCCCGCAGGGATGGTGGAGGGGGTCAAACGCCGAGGCCCCTCTCCACCATCCCTGCGGGATGGTCCCCCTCCCCCGATGGGGGAGGATCAGATTGAGAGGATCAGAACACCACGACGGACCGGATGCTCTCGCCCGCGTGCATCAGGTCGAAGGCCTTGTTGATGTCTTCGAGCGGCAGGGTGTGGGTGATCATCGGATCGATCTCGATCTTCCCGTCCATGTACCAGTCGACGATCTTGGGCGTGTCGGTGCGGCCGCGGGCGCCGCCGAAGGCCGTGCCCTTCCAGACCCGGCCGGTGACCAGCTGGAACGGCCGGGTGGCGATCTCCTTCCCGGCCTCGGCCACGCCGATGATGATGCTCTCGCCCCAGCCGCGGTGGCAGGCCTCCAGCGCCTGGCGCATGACCGTGACGTTGCCGGTGGCGTCGAAGGTGTAGTCCGCGCCGCCGCCGGTCAGTTCGACCAGATAGGGGACGATGTCGCCGTCGACGGCCTTGGGGTTCACGAAATGGGTCATGCCGAAGCGGCGGCCCCAGGCCTCGCGGGCCGGGTTGATGTCGACGCCCACGATCATGCCGGCCCCGACCATCTTCAGGCCCTGGATCACGTTCAGGCCGATGCCGCCCAGGCCGAAGACGATGCAGTTGGCGCCCGGCTCGACCTTGGCCGTGTTGGTCACCGCCCCGACGCCTGTGGTCACGCCGCAGCCGACGTAGCAGGCCTTGTCGAACGGCGCGTCCTTGCGGATCTTGGCCAGGGCGATCTCGGGCAGGACCGTGTGGTTCGCGAAGGTCGAGCAGCCCATGTAGTGGTGGATGGTCCGGCCCTTGTAGGAGAAGCGGCTGGAGCCGTCCGGCATCAGGCCCTTGCCCTGGGTGCCGCGGATCGCCGTGCAGAGGTTGGTCTTGCGGGAAAGGCAGCTTTTGCACTGCCGGCATTCGGGCGTGTAGAGCGGGATCACATGGTCGCCGGGGACCACGCTGGTCACGCCGGGGCCGACTTCCAGAACGACGCCGGCGCCTTCGTGGCCCAGGATCGAGGGGAAGATGCCCTCGCTGTCCAGCCCGTCCAGGGTGTAGGCGTCGGTATGGCAGATGCCGGTGGCCTTGATCTCGACCAGCACCTCGCCGGCGCGCGGGCCTTCCAGGTCGACCTCGACGATCTCCAGCGGCTTCTTGGCTTCGAAGGCGACGGCGGCGCGGGTTTTCATGAGGCGACTCCTGTGGACCTGGTCGCCTTATAGCCGGTTCGCTGTCCCCGGGGACATGTTCGCGAAGCGTACGTGTCCCCGCAGAAGGGGACACGGACCGGCTATCGCCGGACCATGTCCCCCAGGCGATCGCTCGCCGCCCTCGCCTCGGCCCACCAGCGTTGCACCAGCACGCCCGAGGCGCCCGGCGTCGCCAGGGTGACCGCCTGTCCGGCCCAGAGCGACAGCATGTCGGCCACGCCGGCCTTGGCGGCCTCGGCGCGCAGCTCCCTGGTCAGGCGGTTCTGCACCGGATAGGCCGGGACCTCGTCCTCGACGGCGCGCATCTCGCGCATGAAGCGGTTCTCGAGGCCGCGGGCGTGACGGCCGCTGAAGGCGCGGGTCAGGGCCGTGGCCTCGTCCTCGGCGGTCGCGACCGCGTCGCGCCACGGCGCGCTGATCGCCGTCTCGTCAGCCAGCAGGAAGGCGGTGCCCATCTGGACCGCGCTCGCGCCCAGGGCCAGGGCGGCGGCGACGCCCTGGCCGTCCATGATCCCGCCGGCGGCGATCACCGGGACCTCGACCGACCGCCGGATCGTCGCGACCAGGGCCAAGGTCCCGACCAGGCTCTTGTCGACCGGGGCCAGGAAGTGGCCGCGATGGCCGCCGGCCTCATAGCCCTGGGCCACGACGGCGTCGGCGCCCACGGCCGCCCAGGCGCGGGCCTCGGCCACGGTGGTCGCCGTGCCGAACACCAGGGTCCCGCGCGCCTGCAGCGTCGCGACCTGCTCCGGCGTCAGGGTGTCGAAGGCGAAGCTGGCGACCGGCGGGGCGGCGCGGACCACGGCCTCGAACTGCGCCGTGAAATCAGGCGCGAAACTGTTGGGCGCGGCCGGCTCGGGCAGGCCCAGCTCGGCGCGCCAGGGGGCCAGGCGGGCGATGGCGCGGTCGACCTCGTCGGCGGGGGGCTCCGCCCGGCCCAGCACGAACAGGTTCATGGCGAAGGGCGCATCCCCGAGGTCGGCCCGCATTCGCGCGGCGTCGGCCTCGATCTCGTCCGGCGCCGAGCCGGCGCTGGCCAGCGACCCCAGCCCGCCCACGGCGCCGACCGCTCGGGCCATCTCATAGGACGATGCGCCCAGCATCGGCGCCTGGATGATCGGGATCGGCAGGCGGGCGAGGAGGTCGGCGGCGCGGGTCATGAGGGAAAGCTAGGGACGGCGCCGACGCGACGCCACCCCTTCCTCCCTCCTTCCGGACAACGGGGACACGTACCGGTAAGCCGGAACATGTCCCCGGAGATGAGCGGGGACATGCTCCGAAGGTGCGTGTCCCCCACCCCTTGGGAAACGGGACGCGTACCTGCGGAACACGCCCCCTTCCGCTACCCCGCCCGCACCATGTTCTTGCTGACGCAGTGGATGCCGCCGCCGCCGGCCGCGATCGGGTCGATGTCGATCTGCACCACTTCACGCCCCGGATAGAGCCGGGTCAGCAGGTCCTTGCAGTAGCCGTCCGCCGCCGCGTCGCCGAACTCCGGCGCGATGACCGCTCCGTTGATCGGCAGGTAGTTGATATAGCCGGCGGCGAAGTCCGGGTTGCGCTGGCGGAAGACGCTGCGGCGCGGCTTCAGCGGCGGCGGCAGGGTATGGACCTCCAGCGGCCGGCCGTCGGCGTCGGTCGCGGCCTTCAGAATCTCCAGATGCCGGCGGGTCACGGCGTGGTCGTAGGACTGCGGGTCGTTGTCCAGGTTGGCGATCACCACCCCGGGCGTCACGAAGCGGGCGTAGAAGTCGACATGGGCGTCGGTGATGTCCATGTCCTTGATGCCCGGCAGCCAGATGATCTTGCGCAGACCCAGCAGCGTCTTCAGCTCGGCCTCGATGGCGTCGCGGGTAAGGCCGGGGTTGCGGTTGTCGTTGACCCAGCAGCTCTCGGTCAGGATCGCCGTGCCGTGGCCGTCGACCTCCAGGCCGCCGCCCTCGCCGGTCAGGCGGCTCTGGATGTAGTCCACGCCCAGCGTCTCGCTCAGGACCTTGGCCGCGCGGCCGTCCCGGGCGGCGGACTGCTTGCCGCCCCAGCCGTTGAAGTTGAAGTCGACCAGTCCGAGCTTGCCGTCGCGTTCGACGAAGACGCCGCCGTAGTCGCGCACCCAGACGTCGTCGAGCGGCAGCGTCAGGTAGGTCGTGTTCTTCTCGCCGCAGGCTTCCTTGGCCTCCGCGGCCTGGTCGGGCCGGCAGAGCACGGTCACCGGCTGGAACTCGGCGATGGTGCGGGCCAGTTCGGCGATGGTCTCGTTGACGTCCTCGGCGATGTCCTCCCAGACGGCCGGCGCCGCGGCGTAGGACACGAACACCCGCGCCTGCGGCAGGTGCTCGTCCGGCATGCGCCAGCCGGCGCCCGGCTTGGCGGCCGGCTTGGCCGCCGGCGCACAGCTGGCGGCGCCTCCGACGCCGAAAGAAGCCGCAAGGGTGATCCCGGCGGTCGCCGAGAGCTGTTGAACGCAGTGTCTACGAGTGGTCATGGCCTGTCTGCGGGTCTCGCCCGCCGGGTTGATCGGACCCGAGGGGTAGCCCGCCCCGTCCCCAAGAGCGAGGACGGGACTCCCTATGGTGGGGACGAGGCCTCCTGGACCGCCGGCAGACGATAGCGGCCGTCGAGCAGTTCGGCCTTCGGCAGATAGCCGCGCATGAACAGGGCGAAGGGCCCGGCCGGGGCCGGCAGCCAGTTGCTCTCACGCTCGGGCGAGGGCCGCTCATGACCGATCCAGAGGTCCAGCGAGCCGTCGTCGTTCCACTTCAGCCCCGCCGTGCGGTCGCCGATGGCGTAGCGACCGAGGGGGTTGTCCGTGAAGTAGAACTGCCCCTCCGGCGTGATCTCGTACATCGACAGCGACCAGAAGCTGTTCACCGGGATCTGACGGTCGGCCGGGATGTGCAGCCGCCAGTTCCGGGTTCCATCGAAGGCCCCGCCCCCGCCCGGCGCGCCGGCGCGCAGATAGGTGGCCTCGACCAACGGCAGCGCCGCCAGCCCGCCCAGCGCCACCGCGGCGCGGAAGCCGTAGTCCTGTCCGAAATCGCCCAGCTTGCTGGCCGGATAGGCCCAGCCCTCGATGAAGGTGTCGCCCGACAGGCCGCCGCCCGATCGGGCCGCCTTGCGGGCGTCCTCCACTCCGGCGGCGATCTCGGCCTGCTCGGCCTCGCTGAAGCGGGACGGGTCGAACCGCCCCTCGCCCAGGCCCAGCGGCGCGATGCGGGCCCGCATCGCCAGGTCGGTGACCGGCGGCGGGTTCTGGGCCATCAGGACATCGGCGGAAGCGAAATACTCGGGCCAGGAGTCGACGCGCTTGGCGTGGCCGGCGAAGGGCGGGACCTCCGGTCCCTGGGCGGAGAAGCCGAGCTGGACCTTCTGAGCGGCCTCGAAGTCGTGCGGTCCCTCGACCAGGATCCGGGCCAGGGCCCAGACGTGGCGGGTCGGGGCGCGGACGACGTTGCGCCCCTCGGCCGCCGCCTCGGGCCCGACCAGGGTGAAGACGTCGCCGCCGGTCCCGGTCGTCCGCGTGCCCAACACGGCGAAACTGTTGCTGTAGGCGTCCATCAGCTGCAACGAGACGTAGCGCTCGCCCGACGGCGGAACGGTCAGGGTCACCGGTCCCGCCGACAGGTCCAGCTGGGCGGTGGCGTAGAGGGTGTCGTTGTTCGGCGTCGTCACCGCGCGGGAGCGGTGGTCGGCCAGTTTCCGCATCGCCCCGAAGGTGTTCGGCTGCGAGCCGACCAGCTGTCCGACGCTGCGGACGGCGGCGATCTCGATCAGCGGCAGGACGTAGAGCCAGGCCTCGCGGGCGGCGGCGCGCAGGTCGGTCATGGCTCAGGCCTTCGCGACGGCGGGCAGGCGCCAGCGGCCGTCGAGCAGCTCGGCCCGCGGCAGGTAGGTGCGCATGGTCATCGAATAGGGTCCCGACCTGGGCGCCGGCAGCCAGTTGGCGCTGCGCTCGCCGCCCGGGTCGCTCCGGCCGATCCAGAGGTCGATCGAGCCGTCGGCGTTGCGCTTCAGGCCCTTGGTGCGGTCGCCGATCGAGTAGCGGTTCAGCGGATTGGCGGTGAAGAACTGCTGGCCGTCCTCGACCACCTCGTACATCGACAGCGACCAGAAGGCGTCGAGCGGCATCTGGGCCGGCAGGCTCAGGCGGTAGAGGTCGTCGCCCTTGAACAGGCCGCCGCTGTCGCCCTCGGCCCGCATGTACATGGCCTCCGCCACCGGCAGGGCGCCCAGGCCCAGCAGGGCGATGATGGCGCGGTAGAGGTAGTCCTGGTCGTAGTCGCCCAGGTTCGGGCGGGTATAGCTCCAGCCCTGGACGTAGCCCTGACGCCCCTTGGCCATCTGGGCGATCATCCGCGCCTGCTGGACGCCGGCGGCGGTCTCGGAGCTGTCGAGCTTGATCGTCCTCAGCCGCGCCAGCATGCGACGGTCGACAGCCGGCGGCGGATCAGCCTCCAGCAGCTTCAGCATCGAGGCGAAGTAGTCGGCCGGCTGGGCCTCGCGCGGCGCATAGACGGGCGTCGTCGCGCCGGCCGGACCGGTCAGCTTGAACCGGTCCTGCAGGGCATGGGTGACCGGCAGGTCGTCGCCGCCGTCGGTCAGCAGCCGCACCAGCAGCCAGGCGTGCGGGGTCGCCGCCCGGATTGTCTCCGGCCCGCCCCCGGCCTGGCCCGGCCCGACGATGGTGAAGGTCCCGCCCTGCGGCCCGACCGTGCGGGTTCCCAGCACGGCGTTGTTGTTGGTGTACATGTCCATCAAGGCCACCGACCAGTAGCGGTCCAGCGGCGGGACGGTCAGCGTCACGGGCCCCTGCGACAGGTCCAGCCAGGCGAACGAATACAGGGTGTCGTTGTTCGGCGTGGTGACCGTCCGGAACCGGTCGTCGGCCAGCTGGCGGGTGTGCTGCAGGCGGTTGATCCCGCCGCCGCCCTTCAGGTGCCGGGCCCGGGTCGTGGCCATCTCGATCAGCGGCAAGCCATAGAGCCAGAGGTCGCGCGCCGTGGCGGTCGGGTCGGCCGCGCCCGGCGCCGCCTGGGCCAGCGCCTGCGGCGCGATCCCCGCCGCGGCGAGGGCGAGGAAGAGTTCCCGACGGTTCATGGACGTGCTCCCGATCCTATGGCCGGGGCTTAATGTTACCCCTTGGTCTCATTTGTATCGAAAGCGCTCCGACGCGCAAGCCCGCATCTCTCTCCGTCATGGCCCGACGTGTTCGGGCCACCCATGAACACAGGCGAATGGGAGGATGCACAGCGGATCGGCCGCGCCCTTCTGGGTCGGCTCATCGGCCTTGCGAGAATGAAACTTGGACCAACCGCATCTCCGCCGCTCGTCCCCGCGAAGGCGGGGATCGAAGCCGAGCTTGGACTTATCAAGCTGGCGGAATGATCGATCTCAGCTTGGGTCCCCGCCTTCGCGGGGACATACGGTGTTGGAGAGGATCTCGAACCGTAAGGGGTTGACCCCTACCCCTCGCCCTTCTCAGCCTTCTGGCGCGCCAGCTTTTCCAGGACGCGGCCCCGCCCCTTCGACAGGGCGGTGATCACGCCGCGCCAGGTGCGGACCTCCTGGTCGGTGAAGCGGGCGCGGCCCAGCGAGACCCGCAGGTTGCGCACCATCGACGGCCGCTTCTCGGGCGGATGGAAGAAGCCGGCCTCGTCCAGCTGGCCTTCGAGCTGTTCGTACAGGCCGACCATCGACTCCATGTCGGCGGGCTCGGCGATGTTATGGGCGAAGGCCTCGCGCGGGCGGTCGAACACGCCCATTCGCCATTCGTAGGCGTTGATCGCGACGGCCTGGGCCAGGTTCAGCGAGCGGAACCGGTCGTCGATCGGGATGGTGACGATGCCGTGGCAAAGGGCGATGTCGCCCGTCTCCAGCCCCGCCCGTTCGCCGCCGAACAGCAGGCCGACGCCCTGCCCCGCCTCGCTGGCGGCCTTCAGCTCGGCCGCGGCCTCGCGCGGCGTGATCACCGGCAACTGGGTCTCGCGCGGTCGAGCGGTGGTGGCGTAGACCAGCCGCAGGTCGGCGACCGCGTCCTCCAGCCGTTCGAACACCTGGGCCCCGTCCAGCGGCCAGTTGGCCCCCGAGGCGCTGGCCCAGGCCCGCTCCTGCGGCCAGCCGTCCCGCGGCCGCACCAGGCGCAGGTCCGAAAGGCCGAAGTTGGCCATGACGCGGGCGACCGCGCCGATGTTCTCGGCCAGCTGGGGCTCGTTGAGGATGACGACGGGGGACTTTGCTTCCATTCCCCCTGATAAGCCGTTCCCCCAGACGGGGCAAAGGGCGCTATGAAGAGACTCATGCGCCTCTTCGCCCCGCTCGTCCTGCTCGCCGTCGCCGTGCTGGTCGCCGCCTGCGAACCGACGACGCCGCGCACCGGAGCCAAGACGCCTGAGCTGGACGCCGCCCTGCTCGACAAGGAGATCGCGGTCATCGCCGACAGCGTCCAGCCGGCCGAGCTCGAGGTGGCCGTGCAGAACCTTGAAGGCGGGGAGATGTGGGCCTGGAACGGTCAGAAGGCCTTCCCCCTGCAGAGCGTGTTCAAGATGGTTCTCGGCGCGGCGGTCCTCGCCGAGGTCGACGCCGGGCGGCTGGCCCTGGATGATCAGATCACCCTGACCGAGGCGGACATCTCGCCGCCCTACAGCCCGGTGGCGGACGCCTGGCCCGAGACCGAGACCTACACGGTGCGCGAGCTCCTGGAGAAGGCGGTCGGCGACAGCGACAACACCGCCGCCGACGTGCTGATGAAGCGGATCGGCGGGCCGGGCGCGGTCACGGCCTGGCTGCGCGCCAAGCGCATCAAGGAGTTCCGGGTCGACCGCTATGAGCGCGAACTGCAGCCCGAGAGTCAGGGTCTGGGCTCGTTTCGTATCGCCTGGAAGAGCTGGCCGGCCTGGGTCGCCGCCCGCGACGAGATTCCGGAGGCCGCCCGCCGCAAGGCGCAGCAGGATTACCTCGCCGACCCGCGCGACACCGCCACGGCGTCCGGGGTGCTGAACTTCCTGCGACAGCTGTCGGCCGGCGAGCTGCTCAAGCCGGCGTCGACCCAGCTGCTGCTCAAGATCATGACCGACAGCCCGACCGGAGAGGAACGGCTGAAGGCGGGCCTGCCGCCGGGCGCGACCATCGCCCACAAGAGCGCCACGGCGGCGACCGACCTGGGCCTGACCCTGGCCACCAACGACGTCGGCGTCGTCACCCTGAAGGACGGCAGGCGCTACGCCGTGGTGGTGTTCCTGGCCGCCTCCTCGCAGGACGACCCGACGCGGGACGCCGCCATCGCCGAAGCCATGCGCGTGATCGTGAAGGCGGCGGGGTAGGTGCGTCCTTCGAGACGCTCGCTTGAGGCTCGCTCCTCAGGATGACGAATTCAGAGCGCTACTGAACGCGTCATGGTGAGGAGCCGGGCCTCAGCCCGGCGTCTCGAACCACGCACTGCCCCTACCCCGCCGCCCGCTCGCTCTCCTCGCCGCGCTCACGAGGCGCCATGGCCAGGGCCGCGACCAGCTGGGCCGGGCGCAGGGGCTTGGCGATGTGCAGGTCGGCGCCGGCCGCGATCGCCGCCTCGACGTGCTCGTCCATGGCGTTGGCGGTGACCATGACGATCAGCGCCGGCGACCGGCCCAATGCAGCCTCGCGGGCGCGCAGTCGCCGGGTGGCGGTCAGACCGTCCATGACCGGCATCTGCATGTCCATCAGGACGGCGTCGAACCGCCGCTGCTCGGCGGCGGCCACCGCCTCTTCCCCGTTTCCGACCAGGGTCAGCTCGACCCCGAACGGCTCGAGAATGATCTGAACCACCTTCTGATTGGTCGGGTGATCCTCGGCGACCAGCACCCTCAGCCCCTCGAGACTCATTTCGGCGTCCTGATCCGGGTCGGCCCGCTCCGCCGCCGCCAGATCCGCCCGAAGCAGCGGCAGCACCACGGTGAAGGCCGCCCCTTCGCCAGGTTCAGCCGCCGCGTCGATCTCGCCGCCCATCATCTGCGCCAGGGCGGCGCAGATCGACAGGCCCAGCCCCGTGCCGCCGAACCGACGGGTGATGGAGTCGTCGGCCTGCTCGAACCGCCGGAACAGCCGGGCCCTGGCCTCGGCGTCGAACCCGACCCCGGTGTCGCGCACCACGAAGCGGAGTCGCCCCTCGCCGTCGAGGTCGACGTCCAGAGCCACTCCGCCCCGCTCCGTGAACTTCACCGCGTTGCCGAGCAGGTTGGACAGGATCTGGGCGATCCGGCCGCTGTCGCCCGACCAGCCGCCGCGCGCCTCCGGCGCGACCGTCCAGGTCAGGGCCAACCCCTTGGCCTCGGCGGCGGCGCGATGCAGGTCGGCCATGCCCGAGACCGTCTCGACCAGATCGAACGGCGCCGGCGACAGGCGGAACTGGCCGGCCTCGATCTTGGAGACGTCGAGGATGTCCCCGAGCACCTGCTCCAGCAGGCGGCCGGAGGAGGACACCAGCCCCGCCAGCTCCCGCCGACGGTCCCGGTCGTCGGTCTCGGCCAGCTGGTCGGTCAGGGCGATGACCCCGTTCAGCGGCGTGCGCAGCTCGTGAGACATGTTGGCCAGGAAGGTCGACTTGGCCTTGTTGGCGCGCTGCAGCTCGGCGGTGCGGGCGGCGACCCGATCCTCCAGCGATCGAAGCAGCTCGTCGTTCCGCTGGCGCTGGCCGCGCAGCATCCGCGCCAGGGCGCCGATCTCGTCGGCGCGCTGCTCGACGCCCTCGGCGCAGCCGGCGGCGCCGCCGCGCGTGTTGGACAGGATTTCCAGGGGAGCGACCACCTCGCGGTTGACGATCCGCACGAGCAGCACCGCCTGGGCGACGATGCCGAGCAGGCCGAACAGCAGCACCCAGGAGGCCGTCAGCGCCGCCGAGCGCACGACGTCCGCCGTCGGCAGACTCATGACGAAGTACCAGTCCGGCTCCTTGAGGTGACCATAGGCGATCATCTGGTCGCGATACTCGAACGCCCCCGACTCCGTCCCACGGGCCCGGATCGCCTTCACCAGGTCGGCGACGCCGCGACTCTTCTCCTGAGCCTCTAGTTCGTCCGGGCTGACCACACCGCCGCGGCCCATGCCGGGCGCGCCGATCAACTCGCCGTCGGCGGAGACGATGATGTTCTCGCTGCCCGCCGCCGATCGGCCGACCGCTTCGAGCAGATAGCTGTCGAGCGTCACCGTCGTGCCCCAGGCGCCGACATGCCGGCCGTCGATGTCGATCGGGGTCATGCAGGCGGTGGTCAGGGCCTTGCCGCTGGGATCGCTCAGCAGCTTGCGCAGCTTGGTGCAGCGCATCACCCGCGCCGGGTTCGCCGTCGGCCGGGTGATCTCGGTCATTTCTTCCTTCTGGAAGCCGAAGTCCGCCGGCGCGTCCCGCCGATAGTAGAGCAGCCGATCCTTGCGCTCGGGCCCGTACATGATCAGCCGGTTGTCGGTGCTGAACATGTAGAAGTTGTCGTAGCGGGCGCGCTGCGCCTCGCCGACCATGGAGGCCACTTCCAGCACCGCCAGGTACAGCGCCTTCTCGTCGTTGGTGACCGCGGCGCCGTTCGCCATGAACGATCCCATGCCGTAGATGTAGTCGGTCTCGCTGCGCAGCCGGCCGTCGAACAGATCGGGGGCGCTGCGGCGCGTGCCGTCAGGCTGCAGCGGGAACAGCTCCTGGAAACGCGCATCAAGCGCTCGCCCGCGCAGCAGGCCATAGCGCAGCATCAGCGCGCGGTTGGCGTCGGCGTGGACCTTGACCAGTTCCGAGAACAGCCGGTCCTCGGTCTGGGCGCGTTCGGTGACATAGAGCTTCAGGTGCTCGACCTGGTGGGCGATCGACGCCTTCTGGACGAAGAAGAAGGTGGCCAGGCTGGTCAGCCCCGTCACCACGATCGAGAGCACGACCACGATGCCGAGCAGCTTGCGCGCAAGGGGCTTGGCGACGGCGATCATCGAGACGGCGGCTCTCCTTAGGGAACCCTGTTCTACGAGCGATCCCTGAATAGGCCGTTGATTTGGCGGAGGGTTTGTCCGGGGTGCGACAATCGGACTTCTCCCTGTCACCGCGAGCGGCTATAGCCCTGCGCACCGCGCGCCCGTCCGGCCCTGTGCGCCGTACGGTCCCGACCGCGCCTAATCGGAGACATTCGCCCAATGGCCAAGATCAAGGTCGCCAATCCCGTCGTCGACATGGACGGCGACGAGATGACCCGCATCATCTGGAAGCTCATCAAGGACAAGCTGATCTTCCCGTACCTCGACCTCGAGCTGGACTACTACGACCTCTCGGTCGAGAACCGCGACGCGACCAACGACCAGGTCACCATCGACGCCGCCAACGCGACCAAGAAGCACGGCGTCGCCGTGAAGTGCGCGACCATCACGCCGGATGAAGCCCGCGTGGAGGAGTTCGGCCTCAAGAAGATGTGGAAGTCGCCCAACGGCACGATCCGCAACATCCTGGGCGGCGTGATCTTCCGCGAGCCGATCATCTGCCAGAACGTCCCGCGCCTGGTGCCCGGCTGGACCCAGCCGATCATCGTCGGCCGTCACGCCTTCGGCGACCAGTACCGCGCCACCGACTTCCGCTTCCCCGGCAAGGGGACCCTGACGATCAAGTTCGTCGGCGAAGACGGCGAGACCATCGAGCACGAGGTCTTCCAGTCCCCGAGCGCCGGCGTCGCCATGGCGATGTACAACCTCGACGACTCGATCCGCGAGTTCGCCCACGCCTCGTTCGCCTACGGCCTGAACCGCAAGTACCCGGTCTATCTGTCGACCAAGAACACCATCCTCAAGGCCTATGACGGGCGCTTCAAGGACATCTTCCAGGAAGTGTTCGACGAGCACTACAAGGCCAAGTTCGCCGAGTTCGGCGGCACCTACGAGCACCGCCTGATCGACGACATGGTCGCCTCGGCGCTGAAGTGGTCGGGCGGCTACGTCTGGGCCTGCAAGAACTACGACGGCGACGTGCAGTCGGACATCGTCGCCCAGGGCTTCGGCTCGCTGGGCCTGATGACCTCGGTGCTGATGACCCCGGACGGCAAGACGGTGGAAGCCGAAGCCGCCCACGGCACCGTCACCCGCCACTACCGCCAGCACCAGAAGGGCGAGTCGACCTCGACCAACTCGATCGCCTCGATCTTCGCCTGGACCCGCGGCCTGGCGCACCGCGCCAAGCTCGACGACAACGCCGAGCTGGCCAAGTTCGCCGCCACCCTGGAGAAGGTCTGCATCGACACCGTCGAGAGCGGCTTCATGACCAAGGATCTGGCGCTGCTGGTCGGCGACAAGCAGGGCTGGCTGACCACCGAGGGCTTCCTCGACAAGATCGACGAGAACCTCAAGAAGGCGATGGCGGCCTAAGCTGTCGGGGACATGTACTTCAGTACGTGTCCCCCTCACTGCCACAGACGATCAGGGGACACGCACCGCTGCGCGGAACGTGTCCCCTTTTTGTTGGGCTCCCTCTCGGCGCGAGGCCCCTTGCCTTCGAAGCGCGCCTTTGCGCTGATGCGCCGACAGCGTTAACGGCGGGGCGTTATGCGGTTAGACCTCTTCAAGATCTTCGTGGTGAGCGTGCTCGCCTTCGCGCTGGCGTTCGCGAGCGCGCCCTGGTTCGCGTTCCGGGCCCTGCGCGCGGCGACGACGGCCGAGGACGTGGCGGCGGTGGCCCAGCTCGTCGACTTCCCGGCGGTGCGCAAGAGCCTGACCGGCCAGCTGGTCCCGATCGCCCCCGCCGCCTCGCCCGAACCGCCGTCGATCTGGCAGGACCCGATCGGCGCCTTCAAGAAGGCCATCGAGCCGATCGCCCCGCCCGAGCCCAAGGCCGACCGCTACCTGACGCTGAAGGGCCTGGCGGCGCTGAGTCAGGGCTACGCGCCCGGCAAGGCCCCGCCGCCGCCGCCGCCGGCCTCGGGCTTCCCGGGCCAGCTGAAACAGGCCCTCGGCGGCCTGCCGCCGCTGTTCTCCTACTGGGATCCGGACCGGGCCCGGATCACCGTCCGCCGTCCGGGCGAGCCGTCGAAGATCACGGTCTTCACCTTCGAGCGGCGGGCGCTGTTCACCTGGAAGCTGTCGCACATCCAGCTGCCGGCCGACGAGCGGTAGGCATTCCATATCCGACCGCCCCGGCGAAGGCCGGGATCCAGCTCGTAGAACTCCGAGCCGGCGCGAACTCACTCGGCGCCGAGGCTGAACCTGGGTCCCGGCCTTCGCCGGGATGATCGGATATGCCGGAAGCTCAGCTGGTCAGCTCGATCAGCCCGAGGTCGATCTGCTCGTCGAGGTCGCGGATGAAGATCAGCGACCCGTCCGGCGCCAGGCTGAGATCCCCCCAGGTGAAGGGCAGCTCGGTCACCTTGCGGGCCGGTCCCGTCCAGGGGTGCAGCCACGCGGTCGGCGGCGTCTGGGAATCCCGGCGGGCGCGCAGGACGTAGACGCCGTCCGCGGTCGGCGCCCAGCTGTCGTCCGTCCCCAGGCGCACCGGCGCTTCCGGCTCGGCGCCGCCGAGCACCGCCCGGACCACGCCGTCGCCGCGCACGCCGTAGAGGCGCCCGTCCGGTCCGCCCTTCACCTCCCGCCAACCGGCGCCGCCGGGCACGGCCCGCGCCCGCGCGCCCGGGGCCAGCGGCAGCTCCATGAGCCGATAGCCGCCCGCGTCATGCAGAACGTAGCGCAGACGGTCGCCGGCGGGCGCGTAGACCGGGCTGAGCTTGTCGGCGCCGTCGTCGGTCAAGGCGCGCAGACGGGAGCCGTCGCGACCCACGCTGTAGATTTCCGATCGCCGCCCCTTCACCGAGACGAAGGCGATGTCGCGGCCGTCCGGAGACCACGAGGGCGCCGAAACGTAGCTGCCGACCAGCGAGGTCAGCTGGACCGCGCGACCGTCGGGATTGACGATCCAGACCTCGGACGCGCCGCTGCGGTCGGAGATGTAGGCCACCGTCCCGTCCCGCCAGGCCGTCGGGTCCCAGTCGTCGCTGTTGGAGCTGCTGGTCACCGCGCTGACGGTCCCGTCCGGCGCGCGCCGGGCCAGGTTCGAGCTGCCGCTCGGCGCCTCGACCGCCAGCCGGTTGCCGCTGTCGGCCCCCATGCGGCTGAAACTGACGTTGCCGAGGCCCAGGCTGACGCGTCGGGGCGGGCCGCTGCGGCGGGTGTCCACGGTCCACAGGCCGAAGGCCCCGCCGCGGTTCGTTGAGTAGAAGACATGCCGGCTGTCGGCCGACCAGACGTAGCCGACCGCCTTCCAGCCGTCGGTGGTCAAGGCCCGCTCCCGCCCGGTCCGGACGTCCTTGAGGAACAGGTCGTCGGCGCCGTGCATCAGGCCGCGGCGAAACACGATGCTGCGCCCGTCGGGCGAGACCACCGGATCGCTGTCGCCCAGCGTCTCGGCGGTGGGGGCAGTCAGGTCGCGGCCCACGCCCGTCCGGATGTCGATCGCCCGTACGCGGCGGATGGCGGACGGCGTCGGACGGTCGGAAATGACCAGGGTCTCGTCGTCCAGCCAGCTGACCTTGGTGTAGGTCGCCGCCTGGCAGCGGCCGACGACACGCTCCGGCCCCAGCGGCATCGGCACCACGACCAGGCTGCAGGGGCCCGACCAGCCCGCGCGGACGAAGGCCACCCGGTCGCCGCGCGGCGACCAGGCCGGACTGTGGTTGTCGCCGGAATCGCGGGTCAGCCGCACGGGCGTCGCGCCCGGCCCGACGCCGCGCAGGTACAGGTCCCGCGTCTGTGAGCTGTCGTAGCGCTGCGCATAGACCAGCTGGTCGCCCCGGGGCGACAGGGCCGGATGGGTCTCCAGGCCGCGTTCGCTGGTGATCGGCCGATAGCTGGCGGCGGTCCAGGTCACCGGCTTGGGCGCGGTCCACCACCAGGCCGCGCCGCCGATCACGGCCACGGCCGCCACGGCGGCGGCGGCCATCGGCCACAGGCGACGCGGCGCGGGATCGACCTCGTCGGCCGCCGCCGCGGTCGTCGCGCCGGCCCCGCCCAGGGGATGGACGTGCAGATCGGCGCTGGCCTGCAGCCGGTAGCCGACGGTCGGAATGGTGTCGATGCGGATGCGGGGATTGTCCGCCAGGGCCTTGCGCAGCTGCGCCGTGCAACGATTGAGCGCGCCTTCGGTGACAATCCGGCCGCCCCAGCAGAGCTCGATCAGTTCGTCGCGGCTCACCGGCTCGCCGCGCGACCGCGCCAAGGCGACTAGGACCTTCATCACCCTGGGCTCGAGCGCGGCGACCCGGCCGTCGTGCTCGACCTCCAGCGCCGCCGGCCGCACCTGGGTTCCGGCCAGGCCGAACGGGGCCTCCCGGGCCAGGATCAGCTCGCGGTTCTCTGCGGCCAGGTGTTCGGTCATCGCCAAACCATCACGAATAAATCACGCCCACAGCCACGCCGTCCCCGGCGGCAATCTCCATCAAACACCGGTTCCTGAACAGCCAGTTCAACCGGGATTACAACAATGCAACGTTTCGCCGCAGCCGTCTCCGCCCTCACCGCGTCGATGGCAGCATCGATGGCCGCCGGGTCCGCCCTGGCGCAGGACAACGCCGTCCGCGCCGCCGCCGACGCCTTCGGGGAGCGCGCCGGCATCGAGCAGCTGGGCCTCTACAGCGAGGGCCAGGTGCGCGGCTTCGACCTGCAGAACAGCGGCGCCTACCGCATCGACGACGCCTATTTCGTCCGCGCCTCGCCGTTGAACGATCCGGTGCTGGCCGGCGTCAGCGTGCGAGTCGGGGTCAACGCCGCCCGCCTGCCCTACCCGGCCCCGTCGGGCGTGGTGAACTACCGCCTGCGGACGCCCTCGGAACGCAACCAGCTGTCGCTCGGCTTCGGCATGCGCGACTACGAGACCCCCACGTTCGAGGCGAACGGCTCGTGGCGCGCCGAGGACGACCGGCTGTCGCTGGCCGGCGGACTGGTGGTGCGGCCGACGGTCCGCTGGCCCGCCGGATCGGAGGGCGAAGCGGTCGACCTCGGCCTGGTCGGCCGGTTCCGGCTCGGCGAGAGCCAGCGCCTGACCGCCTTCGCCACGGTCTATGAGCGCGGCTACGACGGCGACTACGGGCTCAAGGCCGTCGGGACCATTCTGCCGCCGAGCGTCCAACCGCTTCGCCACTATGCCGCGCGTGGGTCCAGGGTGGAGGCGACCAGCTTCAACACGGGCCTGCTCTACAACCTCGCGCTCGGAGGCTGGACCGTCGACGCCTCGGCCTTCCGCTCGATCTGGGACGCCCGCGAGTCCGACTTCACCCTGCTCAAGGTCGACGGCGCCGGAAACGTCTCGGCCTCGGCCATGCTCGCCCCGCGCAAGACCAACATCTCCGACTCCGGCGAGCTGCGCCTCTCGCGCGTCTTCGCCCGCGGCGCGTTCAACCATCTGGTCAGCGCCTCCCTGCGGATGCGGCGCAGCACCGTGGACCTGACGTCCACCCATGCCGTCGCCCTGCCCGACTTCACCCTGGCCGGACCGACGCCCGTGAAGCCCGATGTCGCCTGGCGCGGGACGCGAGGCGAGGATCGCGTGGATCAGACCACGGCCAGCCTGGGCTACGGCCTGTCCTGGAACGACAGGTTGCAGCTGCGTCTCGGCGTCCATCGCACCCGCTACGAGAAGACCGTCGAGAGCGTCGCCGGCCCGGTGACGCGCGGCCAGGACGAGACCACCCTCTACAACGCCTCGGTCATCTGGAGCCCGACGCCGCGCACCAGCCTGTTCGCCAGCTGGGTGACCGGCCTGGAGGAGACCGGCTCGGCGCCGCAGTCGGCGACCAACGCCTTCGAGGTGCTGGCGCCGGTCGAGGCCGAACAGCGCGAGCTGGGCGTGCGCCAATCGCTCGGCGATCTGACGCTGATCGCCGCCCTGTTCGAGGTCAGCAAGCCGACCACGGGCTTTCGCGCCGACGGCTCGTTCGGCCTGGTCGGCGAAGTCGCTCACCGCGGCGTCGAGGCCTCGCTGGCCGGATCGCTGGGCGAGAAGACCAGCGTCGTGCTGGGCGGCGTCGCCTTCGAGGCCGAGGTCAGCGGGGAACTCGTCGACGCCGGCGTGGTCGGGGCGGAGGCGGCCGGGATCAGCACGGTGGTTCTGAACGGCAACATCGAACGCCAGCTCGGCGCAGGCTGGTCGCTCGACGCCCAGGTCACCTACAACAACGAGCGCTGGGTCGACAGCGCCAACACCCTTCGCGCCCCGGCCCAGACCACCCTGAACATCGGCGCCCGCCGGCGCTTCGAGCTGGGCGGCCGACCCGCCCAGTTCCGCGTGCTGGCCTCCAACGTGACCGACGAGGCCGGCTATTGGGGCAGTCCGAACGGCCTGATCTGGCCGATCGCCCCCCGCACGATCCGGGCCTCCCTGACGATCACGTTCGGAGGATAATGTTCTTGATTTGTTCGATTCGCGCGCCTAGCGTCCGGAGCCTAGGGAGATGAGCAGGAGGGAGCGGACCATGCCCGCGACGATCACCTATCTGACGCTCGGCGCCGGCGACCTGGCGGCGGCGAAGACCTTCTACGACGCGGTCATGCCGGTGCTCGGCTGGTCGCGGTTCAACGAGTTTCCAGGCTTCGTCGCCTATGGTCCGGACGGCGTCGGCGACGGCCAGACGCTCTGGCTGTGCAACCCGTTCGACGGTCAGGCGGCCAGCGCCGGCAACGGCGCCATGCTGGCCTTCGGCGCTGAGAACCGGGCGCAGGTCGACGCCTTCCACGCCGCGGCCCTGGCCGCGGGGGCGGTCTGCGAAGGCCCTCCGGGTCCGCGTCCGCACTACACCCCGACCTGGTATGCGGCCTATCTGCGCGACCCGACCGGCAACAAGCTGGCCATCGTTCACGATCGACCAGAAGACGACGCCTGACGAGACTCCGGAATCGGGAGAGACGGGTGGGTCGGAACGGATCCGGCGTCACAGGAGACCTGCTCATGAGCGCCGCCAAGTCCGTGGTCAGCTACATCACCATCGGGACCGACGATCTGCCGACGGCCATGGCCTTCTACGACGCCGCGCTGGGGGCGCTGGGGCACGTTCGGCTGTGGGTTCACGGGACCTGGGCGGCCTATGGCCCCGAGGGCGACGACCACGGCGTGATCCTGCTTTGCGCCCCCTACAACGGCGAGCCGGCCCGGGCGGGCAACGGCATCATGATCGGGCTGCACGCCGAGAGTCACGCGCAGGTCGACGCCTTCTACGCCGCGGCCATGGCCAACGGCGGGACCTGCGAAGGCCCCGCCGGTCCGCGCACCGACTATGGCGTGGGCCACTACCTCGCCTATGTCCGCGATCCGGTCGGCAACAAGCTGGCGGCCTTCTACCAGCCGCAGGCCTGAGCCGAAGCGGCGGGGCGGCGCGTCATCCCCACGCTCGTCGCGTGGACGGTGAGGTGTGGCGGGCAGATTGGCATGGCGACGCCGGCGTCCTCGGCCCCTCGCCGATAGGCGTCGCTGGGGCTTGTGTACCGAAGATGTGTTGTCTCCGCTTTCCGGTACGCCTGGCGACGGGGAAGGCGGCAAGGGTCGCCCCCCAACTCGATCCTCTCCCCTGGGAGAGGGGGACCATGCGAAGCATGGTGGAGAGGGCTGCCGTCAGGAGCGTTCGATCACCTGGGCGGAGTCTCTCTGCAAGGGGACCTCGCGGAGGCGAAGCCGATAGGCCTCACCCGCACTCGACCTCTCCCTTGGAACCCGGGGGCCCCTGTGAAGCACAGCGGAGAGGGCCGCCGTCAGGAACGCTTGCTCACCTGGGCAAACCGCCCCTGCCAATCACGCCGCGCCGCCCGTCCCGTTCGGCCGAGCGTCCCCCGCACCGCGATGGAGTTCACCGTCAAGGCGCCGCGACCAGCTCGCCGCCCTGGCCCCCGGATATCAGGTCGAAGCCTTCACCGGCCTTTGGGGACACGCCCCCCGCGGGAGCATGTCCCCATCCGACGCTGGGGACATGGACGCAGAGCGTACGTGTCCCCTCCGTCCTTCAGGTGGATTGCGCGGCCCTAGGCCGTCAGCGCCTCGGCGATCTGGATCGCATTGAGCGCCGCGCCCTTGCGCAGGTTGTCGCTGCTGACGAACAGGACCAGGCCGTGGGCGACCGTCGGATCCGGCCGAACCCGCCCCACCAGCACCGGATCCCGACCGGCGGCGGCCAGAGGGTTGGGAACGTCGGTCAGCTCAACGCCCGGCGCGTTCGCCAGCAGCCCCTCAGCCTCCTCGACCGAGATCGGCCGCTCGAACTCGGCGTTGATCGACAGCGAGTGACCCGTGAACACCGGCACCCGGACACAGGTCGCCGAGACGGGCAGGTCGGGGATCTCCAGGATCTTGCGGGTCTCGTCGCGCAGCTTGAGTTCTTCCTCGGTGTAGCCGTCCTCGACCAGCCGGTAGTTCAGCGGCACGGCGTTGTAGGCCAGCGGCGCCGCCCACTTGGCCGGCGGCGGGAAGGCCACCGCCTCGCCGTCGCGCGCCAGGGCTTCGGCCGCGCCGCCCTCGCCCGCCGCCAGCTGATCGGCCAGCTCGCGAATGCCGGCCACGCCGCCCCCCGACGCCGCCTGGTAGGTGCTGACCACCAGCCGCTTCAGGCCGGCGGCCGCATGCAGCGGCTTCAGCACCGGCATGGCCGCCATGGTCGTGCAGTTGGGGTTGGCGACGATCCCCTTGGGGATCGAGGCCAGGGCGTGGGCGTTGGCTTCCGGCACGACCAGCGGCGCCGCGGGGTCGGCGCGCCAGGCCGAGGAGTTGTCGATGACGATCGCGCCCGTCGCCGCGACGCGCGGCGCCAGGGCCAGCGCCGTCGACCCGCCGGCCGAGAAGAACACCAGGTCGAGACCCGCGTAGTCCGCCTGGTCGGCGTCCTCGACCACGACCTCGCCGCCGCGCCAGGGCAGACGCGTCCCGGCCGATCGGGCCGAGGCGAACAGGCGCAGCGAAGCGACGGGGAAGCCGCGCTCGGCCAACAGCTCGCGCATCATGCCGCCGACCAGGCCGGTGGCGCCGACGATGCCGACATGCGCGGGGTTCGAAGGGGAAAATCTGGGGTTCATGACGTGCGTCTCCTCATGGATGCGGACGCGCGGTGAACAGCCGATGTCGTTTGAGGAGGCCGCCCCGCGCATCGGCGGGGCTTTGGTCCGGATGCTCGCGTCAGACCGCGCACGCACCCGCCAACGCCCCGCCGCGGCGGGTCGTTTTGCAGGTAATCGCTTTGGTCATGCTCAAGGCCATCGCCGGCGCTTCTAGCCGCGCCGGCGTCGCCCGTAAAGCGGAGACAGGCCGCGCGCCGGATCAGGCGGCGGACGCCTGGGCCGCCAGCGCCAAGGCGTCGGGGCCGGCCGGATAGCGCAGCCGCGCGGAAGCGTCATTGACCGCCCGCCAGACCGTCTCGGCGACGTCCTCGGCGGTGGTGATCAGGCCCGGCTGGGCGAAGGCCGACAGGATCGGCTCGGCGAACGGCCGGTAGGCCGGGGGGATCATGTCGTCGAGGCTGACGTCGCTGTTCTGGGTGAAGCGGGTGCCGGGACCATAGCCCGGCTCGACCAGCTTGGCGCGCACGCCGAACGCCGCCAGTTCCAGCGCCAGCGAGCCGGTGAAGCCCTGGATGGCCGTCTTGCTGCCCGTATAGACCGAGGCCAGCGGCATCGCGGCCAGGGTGACACTGGAGGTCACGTTGACGATCACCCCCGAGCCCCGCCGGCGGAACTGCGGGACGACGGCCTGGCACATGGCGATCACCCCGAAGGTGTTGGTCTCGAAGACCTGGCGGGTCTTGGCCATGGTCGTGGCCTCCAGGGCCCCGATCACCCCGATGCCGGCGTTGTTGACCAGGGCGTCTATCGGCCCGGCGGCCGCGATGGCGGCGGCGATGCTCTCAGGGCGCGTCACGTCCAGCGCCAGCTGGCGCACCGACGCCGGCAGCAGGTCCGGCTGCGGGCGGCGCAGGGTGGCGATGACGTTCCAGCCTTCGGCATGGAAATGGCGGGCGGTCTCCAGGCCGTAGCCCGACGAGCAGCCGGTGATCAGAACGGTCTTCATGGCGAGGTCCTTTCGTCTCGATGATCAGACGATAGGCGACGAATTCCGGACGATATACGATTTGAAGTCCGCATTTCTTTTGCAATAGTCCGAATATGATCGACCCCCTCTCCGACGTCATCGCCCTGCTCCGTCCGCGCACGGTGTTCACCAAAGGCATCAGCGGCGCCGGCCGCTGGGCCGTGCGCTATACCGACTTCGGCCAGCCCAGCTTCTGCACCGTCCTGGACGGCGCCTGCCGCCTGACCGTCGAGGGGCAGGCCCAGGTCGTGCTCGAAGCGGGCGACTTCGTGCTGCTGCCGGCCACGCCCGGGTTCGTAATGTCGAGCCTGGAACCGGGCGCCGCGAGGCTGATCGACCCCAGGACCACGCCGGCCCCGACCGACGAGGTCCGGCACGGAGATCCCGACGGCCCCGCCAACGCCCGGCTGCTGGGCGGCTACTTCGTCTTCGACTCCCCGGACGCGGACCTGCTGGTCTCCCTGCTGCCGCCCCTGGTCCATATGCGCGGCGCGGAGCGGCTGTCGATCCTGGTCCGGCTGGTCGGCGAGGAAGCGGCGGACCAGCGCCCCGGCCGCGACCTGATCCTCTCGCGCCTGATCGAGGTGCTGATGGTCGAGGCCCTCCGCGCGGCCCAGCACGACGACGCCCCGCCGGGCCTGTTGCGCGGTCTCGGCGACCCCCGCCTGGCGACGGCCCTGCGCCGGATGCACGACTCGCCCGCCCGTCCCTGGACCGTGGTGCAGCTGGCCGCCGAGGCCGCCCTGTCGCGCTCGACCTTCTTCGAGCGCTTCACCCGCGTCGTCGGAACCTCGCCGATGGACTATCTGCTCGGCTGGCGGATGGCCCTGGCCAAGGACCTGATCCGCGGCGGCAAGGTCGCCCTGGCCGAGGTCGCCGAACGCGTCGGCTACAGCTCGCCCGCCACCTTCAGCACCGCCTTCAGCCGCTTCGTCGGCCAGCCGCCGGGCCGCTACGGCCGGAGCTTCGCCGCGGCGGGCGTTTGACGCCGCCGGGTGACCTCGGCCAGATGTGGGCCGGACCATCGGGGGATCAGGACCATGCTTTCACGACCCGTCGGCGCGCTCGCCGCCGCCCTGTCGATCGTCGCCTCACCGACGTTCGCCGCCGGGGCCGGGACGTCGCCGTCGACCCAGCAGGCGATCAGCGACGCTGTCGGCATCCTCTGTGTTCCGGTGCTGATCGGCGCCAAACTGCCGGCCCGGGATCTCGTCGAGCAGTCGGGCTTCCAGGTGGTTACGGAAACAGGAACCGACGGAGCCGAGCGCCCAGCCTATGAACGTCGGACCGCCGAGGGCGGCCGGATAAGGGTCAACGCCCAGGATGGCATGCCGTTCTGTATGGTGTCGGTGTACGGGTCCGTCGAAGCCGTTGAAACGTATCGCGCCGCCCTGGGCGAGCAACGCTGGCGGCAGGTCGCGCCGCCCAAGCCCCTCTCCAAGGACCGGACCATGGAAACCTGGGCCGCCCGGCTCTCGGCAACGGACACGGTGGCCCAGGTGCTGGCCGTGAGTCCCCTCGACGCCCTGGATCCGACTAGTCCCGTGGTGGTGGGCGTTCTCAGGATGGGCCTCTAGGCGCTTCTGGCGCGAAACTGGCGCGACGATGGTTGCGCCGACCCTCATCACGTAACATTTTAAGTGGCGAGAAAGTTTCACGACCGGAGATCGCCGATGAACGCCCTGCTCGCCCACTTCTCCAACCCCGACGCCGTGGCCCGCTACGCCGAGGGGCCGCCACGCTTCGTGCCGGGCTTCGCCGACCTCCAGCGGATGGCGGCGCTGATGCTGGCCGAGCGGGCTCCGACGGACGCCCGAGTGCTGGTCCTGGGCGCCGGCGGCGGGCTGGAGATGAAGGTCTTCGCCGAAGCCCACCCGGGCTGGACCTTCGACGGCGTCGACCCGGCCGGCGAGATGCTGCGGCTGGCCGAGCGGACGTTGGGACCGTTGGCGTCCCGGGCCCGCCTGCACGAGGGCTATGTCGACGACGCGCCCGAGGGGCCGTTCGACGCCGCCGCCTGCCTGCTGACTCTCCACTTCCTCCCGGCCGACGAACGCCGGCGCACCCTGGTCGAGATCCGTCGCCGCCTGCGTCCCGGCGCGCCCTTCGTCATGGCCCACGCCAGCGCGCCGCGGGACGCACGCGAGGATTGGCTGGCGCGCTACGCCGCCTTCGCCGTCGCCTCGGGCGTCGACCCGGCCCAGGCCGAGGGCGCCCGCGCGGCCGTCGCCGCCCAGCTGCACATGCTCAGCCCGGAGGAGGACGAGGCGATCCTGCGGCATGCCGGCTTCCAGACGGTGACGCCCTTCTACGCCGCCTTCGCCTGGCGGGGCTGGGCCGCGTATGCGTGAGGCGGCGCCCGGCCTAGGGCGTCACCACCTCGCCGTCCTCCTTCGTGAAGCTGGCGGGCCTTCGCTCCAACAGGTCGAACACGACTTCCGACGGACGGCAGAGCTTCACGCCCTTCGGCGTCGCGACGATCGGCCGGTTCACCAGGATGGGATGGTCGAGCATCGCCACGAGAAGCCGCTCCTCGTCGACGCCTTCGGCGAGCAGCCCCAGCGTTTCGGCGGGCGAGCCTTTTTCGCGCAGGAGCTGGCGCAACGACAGGCCCGCCCTGCCGGCCAGATCGCGGAGCTGCTCGCCGGTCCATCCGGTCTGGAGATAGTCGACCACGGTCGGCGCGTAGCCGGCCGCCAGCACCATGGCGACCGTGTTGCGCGACGTTCCGCAGGCCGGATTGTGGAAGATAGTGATGGGTAAGTCGGCGTCGGTCATGATCCCTCCTCCGCCTTGAGAAGCCAACCGAAGACGCCCGCCGCCAGCAGCGCTCCGACGAGCTGGGCCAGGATGAAGGCCGGCGCGCTGGACGGCGCGATGCCGGCAAAGGTGTCGGACAGGCTGCGCGCGATCGTGGCGGCCGGGTTGGCGAAGGACGTCGAGGCCGTGAACCAGTAGGCGGCCACGATGTAGAGGCCGACCGCCGGCGCGACGCTCTCGGGCCGAAGGCGCCCTGCGCCGAGGATGACCGCGAGAAGACCGAAGGTCGCCACGACCTCGGAGAAGACCAGGGCTTCGCCGTCACGCAACCTGGCGGAGCTCTGCAGGATAGGCTCGCCGAACATGGCGTGCGCCGCCCAGACGCCCGCCGCCGCGCCGACGACCTGCGCGATCGGATAGGCCAACGCCGTTCGCCACGGCAGATCGCGCCGCAGCGCCGCGACCAGGGTCACCGCCGGATTGAAATGCGCGCCCGAGATCGGCCCGAGCACCCAGATGAGGACCACGAGCGCGGCGCCCGTCGCCAGGCTGTTGGCCAACAGGGCGAGCGCCGCGTTTCCGCCGGCGAGGCGCTCTCCCATGACGCCGGACCCGACGACGACGGCCAGCAGCAGGGCGCTTCCCAGGCCTTCGGCGGCGAGCCGTCGCGACAGGCTGAAGGCGCCCATGATCGGAGAGGATCAGACGACCACGCCGGGGCCGCAGCCGCCGGCGCGGGAGAGGATCGAGCCGAGCGGCGCGCAGACTTCCGGCGCGCCGTTGCAGCAGTCCTCCATGAGGAAGCCCAGCAGTCCGCTCATCGCGCCATAGTCGGCCGTGTAGATGATCGAGCGGCCCGCACGGCGGGACGTGACCAGGTTGGCGTGCGACAGGATGTTGAGATTGGCGGAGAGGCTGTTGGGCAGAACCTCCAGCGCCCGCGCGATCTCGCCGGCCGCCACGCCGTCCGGACCGGCCTTCACCAGCAGGCGGAAGATCGCCAGGCGCCCCTCGTGGCCGAGGGCTGAGAGCATGTTGACAGCGGCATTAGATTCCATATTTCCAATATACTGGAATTATAAGATAATTCAACGGCCATGCTTGGAGTCTCTCGTGACTGAGTTCCCCGCCCTCGCCCCGGAGTTCCTCGCCCAGATCGACCCACGACGGCTGGAAACCGTGCAGCCTTCGACGCATCCGCCGCGCATCCTGCTGCTGTACGGGTCGCTGCGGGAACGGTCGTTCAGCCGCCTGCTGGTCGAGGAAGCCGCACGCATTCTTCAGGCGCTGGGCTGCGAGACCCGGATCTTCGACCCGCGCGATCTGCCGCTCCCGGATGCGACGGGCCCGGATCATCCGAAGGTCCAGGAACTGCGGGCGCTGTCGCTGTGGTCCGAAGGCCAGGTCTGGTGCAGTCCGGAACGGCACGGCGCCATCACCGGCGTGATGAAGTCCCAGATCGACTGGATTCCGCTGGAGATCGGCAGCGTCCGTCCCACTCAGGGCAGGACCCTGGCCGTCATGCAGGTCAGCGGCGGCTCGCAGTCGTTCAACGCGGTCAACACCCTGCGCCTGCTGGGCCGTTGGATGCGGATGATCACCATCCCCAACCAGTCGTCCGTGCCGATGGCCTACCGGGAGTTCGACGAGACCGACCGGATGCGGCCCTCCGCCTACTACGACCGGGTCGTGGACGTGATGGAGGAGCTGGTGAAGCTCACCCTGCTGACCCGCGACCGGGCCGCCTATCTGGTCGACCGCTACAGCGAGCGGAAGGCCGACGGCCGCATTCCCGAACACGTCGCCCTCGCCGCCGAGGCGATGCGCCATGAGGCGGCGGGCTAGGGTTGGGGTCAGCCCTATTGCCGGTCATCCCGGCGAAGGCCGGGATCCAGATCATAGGGCGATGCTTCAGCGCATGGTCACCCATCGCCGAGCCTGAAGCTGGGTCCCGGCCTTCGCCGGGACGACCGGTATTCAGTTCGGATCCCGCGGTTTCAGCACCCGCCGCAGCCAGTCCCCCGCTCTTGCGAGGGGCCGCCCCGCCTACCCCGCCAGCGCGGCCTTGACCGCGGCGACGCCTTCGGCGGCCTTGCTGTCGTCAGGGGCGCCGCCCTGGGCGAAGTCCGGCTTGCCGCCGGCGCCCTGCCCGCCCATGGCGATCACGGCCGCCTTGGCCAGCTCGGCGGCGCTGAAGCGGCCGACCAGCTCCGGCGAGACGGCGACCGCCACCGCGGCCTTGCCTTCGTTGGTCCCGACCAGCGCCACCACGGCGGCCTGTTTGCGGAACTCCTCGATCAGGCCGCGCAGATCCTTGCCGCCGACGCCGTCCATGACCCGGCCGATGAAGGCCACGCCATTGACGTCCTCGGGGCCCGCCGCCGCGCCGCCGCCCCCGCCGAGCGCGAGCTGCTTCTTGGCCTCGGCCAGCTGCTTCTCGAGCGTGCGACGCTGGGCGTCGAGCGCCTCGACGCGGGCGGCCACCTCGGCCACCGGAACCTTGAAGCGATCGGCCAGATCCTTGGCGACGCCGGCCTGGTCGAGCAGGAAGCGGCGCGCCGCCTCGCCGGTCAGGGCCTCGATGCGGCGCACGCCGGCGGCGATGCCCTGTTCCGACACGATCTTGAACAGGGCGATGTCGCCGGTACGGCCCACGTGCGTGCCGCCGCACAGCTCGACCGAGTAAGCCTTGCCGGCCTCGGTCAGCGACTGGCCCAGCGTCAGGACGCGGACCTCGTCGCCGTACTTCTCGCCGAACAGCGCCACTGCGCCGGCTTCGATGGCGGCCTGCGGAGCCATCAGCTCGGTCTTGGCCGGGATATTCTGGCGGATCACCGCGTTGACCTCGGCCTCGATGGCCTCCAGCTCGGCGCCGGTCAGCGGGCCGCCGTGGCTGAAGTCGAAGCGCATGCGCTCGCCGTCGACCATCTGGCCCTTCTGCGCCACGTGCGCGCCCAGCACATGGTGCAGGGCCGCGTGGACCAGGTGGGCGGCGGAGTGGTTCGAGCGGGTGGTCAGGCGCAGGTCCGGGTTCACATGCAGGGCGGCGCGGTCGCCGACCTTCAGCGAACCGGCCAGGATCTCGACCGTATGGACGTGCAGATCACCGGCCTGTTTCTGGGTGTCGGTCACCTTGGCCGAGCCGCCGTCCCATTCGATGACGCCGGTGTCGCCCGCCTGGCCGCCGCTCTCAGCGTAGAAGGGGGTGACGTCGAACACCGCCTGGACGGTCTGGCCGGCCTCGGCCGCCTGCGCCTCGGCGCCGTCGGCCATCAGAGCGACCAAGGCGCCGGTCCCGTCGACATTGTCGTAGCCGATGAACTGCGTCGCGCCGACGCGGTCCCGCACCGGGAACCAGGCCGTGGCCGAAGCCGCCTGGCCGGAACCGGTCCAGTTGGCGCGCGCCATCTCGCGCTGCTTCTCCATCGCCGTATCGAACCCGTCGGTGTCGACGGTCAGGCCCTTGGCGCGCACCGCGTCCTGGGTCAGGTCGAGCGGGAAGCCGTAGGTGTCGTACAGCTTGAAGGCCACGTCGCCGGACAGCACGCCGCCGGCCGACAGGTTCGCGGTCGCCTCGTCGAGCAGGCCCATGCCGCGGCCCAGGGTGGTGCGGAACCGCTCCTCCTCCTGGCGCAGGGTTTCGACGATGACCGGCTGGGCGCGCTTCAGCTCCGGATAGGCGCCGCCCATCTCCTCGACCAGGGTCGGGACCAGGCGGTGCATCAGCGGCTCGGCTGCGCCCAGCAGATGGGCGTGACGCATGGCCCGGCGCATGATCCGGCGCAGGACGTAGCCGCGGCCTTCGTTGCTGGGGCCGACGCCGTCGGCGATCAGGAAGGACGAGGTGCGCAGGTGATCGGCGATGACCCGGTGGGACGGGGCGCGGTCGCCCTCCGCCTTGACGCCGGTCGCCGCTTCGCTGGCCGCGATCAGGGTGCGGAACAGGTCGACGTCGTAGTTGTCGTGCACGCCCTGCATCACCGCGGCGATCCGCTCCAGCCCCATGCCGGTGTCGATCGAGGGCTTGGGCAGGCTGGTGCGCGTGCCGTCCTGGTGCTGCTCGAACTGCATGAACACCAGGTTCCAGATCTCGATGAACCGGTCGCCGTCCTCGTCCGGGCTGCCCGGAGGGCCGCCGGCGATGCTCGGGCCGTGGTCGTAGAAGATCTCTGAACACGGGCCGCAGGGGCCGGTGTCGCCCATGGACCAGAAGTTGTCGTTGGTCGCGATGCGGATGATGCGGTCGTCGCCCAGGCCGGCGATCTTCTTCCACAGCGCCGCCGCTTCCTCGTCGGTGTGGTAGACGGTGACCAGCAGCTTGTCCTTGGGCAGGGCGAAGTCGCGGGTCAGCAGGGTCCAGGCGTGTTCGATCGCCTGTTCCTTGAAGTAGTCCCCGAAGCTGAAGTTGCCCAGCATCTCGAAGAAGGTGTGGTGGCGGGCGGTGTAGCCGACGTTGTCCAGGTCGTTGTGCTTGCCGCCGGCGCGGACGCACTTCTGCGAGGACGCCGCGCGCGGGGCGGGCGGGGTCTCGGCGCCGGTGAAGACGTTCTTGAACGGCACCATGCCGGCGTTGACGAACAGCAGGGTCGGATCGTTCTGCGGCACCAGCGGAGCCGACGGCGTCACGGCGTGGCCGTTGGAGCCGAAGTAGTCGAGGAACGCGCTGCGGATATCGTTGAGGCTCTTCATCGTCCGGTCGTCGCTGGGAGCCGGCGGAATCCCGGCCTGTTAAGAATTGTGAGGGGGTTCCATAGCCAAGCCCCGCTCCGGCCACAAAGGAATTCGCCGTCGCGGCCCGGTCAGGGGAGATCGGGGTGCGGCGGGGGCGATGCAAGGGCGGACGCGCACGTCCCCATCGGCCCGGGAGAGCCCATAGCCCAGCCGCGGCGGCGTCTTCGATCCAGGCGGCCGCTAGACAGGAGCGTCTTGACGTTCTCGTGGCGCGCCGGTGGTCGTCAGGGCGGTCGCGACGACGGGCGGGGCCCGATCGTCGAGCTGGTCTCGCAGGGCCGGCAGACGCGACCGGCTGACATTCAGGACCTCCCCCCCGGCCAGGTGCAACCGCCAACGGCCGTCGCCGGCGCGCTCCAGCCGCTGGACAAAGGCCAGGTTGGCGATCGCCGAGCGGTGAACGCGCAGGAAGTCGGCCGGCAGCTCGCTCTCCAGCTGATCGAGACGGGCGGCGTGGAGCAGCCGCCGACCGCCGGCCAACCGAAGCTCAGCGTAGTCGTCGGCGCCGGTGATGGCGATGATCTCCGCCATGCGAACGAACTCCACGCCCTTGGCGGAGGCCACGGTCAGGCGATCTGGCCGGTGGACGGCTTGGGTGAGCGCGGTTTCGCGGCCCAGGTCGGCCCGGCCCAGCCGCACCACCTCGACCATCAGCAGCGGCAGGACCAGGCCCGCGGCGAAGAGAAAGTGCGACAGATCGACGAACAGTTCCGGGAGAGCGAAGGCCAGGACGATGAAGAGCGCCAGATAGGCCGCCGTCGGGCGCGCGCCCGGGACCCGGCTCCGGACGCCGATCAACGCGGCGGCGAGAGCCAGGACGATGCCGGCGAGCAGCGCCCAGCCGGTCTTGCTGTCGAAACCGGGCAGGAAGGCGGTCCCGCCGACCAGGACCAGCGCCGCCCCGACGATCCCCCGTCGCCAGCGCGGTGAAAACCGCCCGGCGGCATAGGTCGCCAGCAGGATCGCGAAGGCCGCCGCCAGCAGCCAGATCAGGCCGAGCCGCCAGACGTGCAGGGGATAGGGATAGTTGTAGAGCGGACGCAGGGTTTCCGCGGCCGCCTGCAGCGCCGCGACCGCCGCGAGGGCCGCCAGGATCAGGCTGGACCGCGTACGACGGACGCCGTGGATCGCGCCGAAGCCGAACGCCGCCGCCGCCAGGGCGCCCGCCGTCGCCAGGGTGACCGCCAGCACGGGCAGGCGCGACGGGAGGGGATAGGGCCCGATCGCCGCCATCCCCATCGGACGGGCCAGCGGCAGGCCGCCATGGAACGACGACAGATGCACGACCAGCTCGTTGGCGCCGGGCTTCCAGGCGGCGGCCGGGACCGGGAGCGCGCTCTGGTAGCGGCCCGGCTGCTCCTGCCCCGCGTCGGCCCCGGGCCGTCCGTTGGCGCCGAGGCGGCGTCCGTTCAGCCAAGCCTCCGAAGAGGCGGCGCCGGCCAGGTAGAGGGCGTGGGGTCCGTCGCCGGACGGCGCCTGAACCATCGCGCGAATCCAGAGTTCGCGCCCCTGGGGATCGATGACGCCCTCGAGCGGACGGCAGTCGCGCAGCACCGGCCCCTCCGCCGCCCGCCGACCGGTGCAGACCGCCCACGCCGCCTCGCGCGCCCAGGCCGTCGAGGCGGCGGACGAGAGGGCGGCCAGGAGGCCGGCGAGGATGAGGATGCGCCACATGGCGCCTCTATAGCGCCGTTCGCCGGGCGACGGCGCCATTGACCGATCGGCAGGCGCCTTTCGCCGATCCGGACGCGACGAACCGGGGCGGCGTCGGCTCATTGGACGCCATGACACAGCCCCTTCTTCATCGCCGCGCCCTCCTCGCCGCCGCCGGCCTGGCCCTTCCGTCGCTCGCCCTTCCGTCGCTCGCCAGGGCGCGAACGGGCGCCGGGACCGAACCGATCCGCTTCAAGGGTCCAAACGACCAGACCGTCGACGCCGAGCGCGGGAGCTTCGAGGTTCCGGAGGACCGTCGCGATCCGGCGTCGCGGCGGATCAAGCTCAGCTATGTGCGCTTCCGATCGACCGCGGCCCGCCCTGGTCCGCCCATCGTCTATCTGGCCGGCGGACCAGGCGGCTCGGGCAGCCGTACGGCGAGTGGCCCGCGCTTCCCGATCTTCATGGCCCTGCGCGAGGTCGCGGACGTCATCGCCTTCGACCAGCGCGGCACCGGCGAGTCGACGGCCCTTCCGGATCTCCCCACGCCGCCCGTTCCGCCGCCCGCGCCCGTCTTCACGCGCGACGGCCTGACAACCTATTTCCGGAAGGCGTTCCAGGACGCCTGGGCCGACTGGACCGCGGCCGGCGTGGCCATGCGCGGCTACAACACGGTCGAGAACGCCGACGACATCGATGCGCTGCGACGCCACCTCGGCGTGGAGCAGATCGATCTCTGGGGGATCAGCTACGGCACGCACCTGGCGTTGTCCGTGCTGAAACGTCACGGCGGGCGGGTCCGTCGCGTGGCTCTGGCCAGCCTGGAAGGACAGGACCAGACCGTGAAGCGGCCGGCGCATCTGGACGCCTATTTCGACCGGGTCGACCGCCTCATCGACGCCGCTCCCGAGGTCCGCGCGGCGGTTCCCGACCTCCCCGCCCTGATGCGTCGCGTCCATGCCCGCTACGAGGCCGAGCCGCTCCGGCTGAACCTGTCGGTCGACGGCGCGCCCACGGAGGTCCGCATCGGCGGCTTCGGCGTCCAGCAGCTGGCGAGCACCATGGTCGCCAATCCCTGGGTCCTGGCGATGATCCCGGGCCTCTACCTGGCGCTCGAGGCCGGAAACCTGGCGCCGGTCACCCCCGTACTTCAGCGTCTGACCGGCCTGCTCGGCGTCAGCGGCATGCCCGAGGCGACGGACCTGGCGTCGGGAATCTCGGCGGCCCGGCTCGCCATGGTCGAGCAGGAGGCGCGGACGGCCGTGCTCGGCGACGCCCTCAACTATCCGATGCCGCACCTGCTGGGCGCGGTCCCCGACGTCGATCTCGGCGACGACTTCCGGGCGCCGATCCGCATCGACCAGCCGGCGCTGCTCGTCGCCGGCACGCTCGATGGCCGCACGCCGCTGGAGGAGCAGGCCGAGGTCGAGCAGCAGTTCCGCCGCGCCTCGCGCGTGGTCGTCGAGAACGCCGGCCACAACGTCTTCGAGGCCCATCCGGAGGTCCAGGATCTGCTCGTGCGGTTCTTCCGCGGCGAGGAGTCGCTGGACCGCCGGCTCCAGCTTCCGCCGCCAACGTTCCGTCTGGGTTAGCGGAACCGCGCCGGGGACATGTCGGGTCCGGGCTTACCTGCTCCGGACATCGCCGCCGTCCCGCCGTCCGGGCTCAGTTGGGACGGCTCCCCGGCGGGCATGGGCCCCGGGGCTGGGCCGGGATCACGCTGCCTCGGCGCCGGCCCCCTTCGCGCGGCTGGACAGCGGCGCTCGCCGCCGTCTCGAGCTTCCGGGACCCCGGCTCCGGGGCCAGCCGACATTCGCGGCGGGCATGGACGCCCCGATCACCGACCCCTGCTGTCGGAGGGCGGCTGGGAAGAGAAGGACACGGCCGATCCGAACCGAACGGGGCGCCGTCCTAGCCTCGGCGAACCCACTGCGCCATGCCGATCGAGGCCGGAGCGGTGACGGTGAAGCCGAACTGACCGTAGAGGGCCGAGGCGGTTCCGTCGGCGCTCAGGCTCACATGGGCCTCCGCCGGGACGCGCGCCTTTAGCTCGTCCATCAGGGCGGTCATGACCATCCGCCCCAGCCCGCGCCCCTGGTGCTCGGGCGCGACCGCGATGTCGACGACCTGGAAGACCAGACCGCGATCGCCGACGATCCTCCCCATGGCCACCGCCCGCCCCTCGAACTCGACGACCACGCCGATGAAGGTATGGGGCAGCCCCGCCTCCGCGGCCTCACGGCTGCGCGGCGAGAGCCCGGCCGTCTCACGCAGCCGAAGGTAGTCGGCCACCTCGGGCGTCTTCAGGGTGAGCCGATAGGCGCTCATGGGGTTCCTTCGTGTGTGATCTGTCGGTCCGTCGCCTTCGATGAGCGAAGGCTCTGTCCGCCGCCGGGTGGGCAGCCTAGCGTCGAAATCGCATCAGGGTCAGGCCCAGCTCAAGCCCATTCGATGGCCGTCGTCTGACAAAAGAAGGACGCCCGGCTCTTGGGCAGAGCCGAGCGTCCTCGCCGTCAATGGGCCGCACGGGATCCGCGTCGGCTGGGCTGGCGGGCTAGACCGTCGCGAGGCGGCCCGACGGCGATTCTGGCGCGGGCTGGATTGGCTTCCCACGCCGAGGCGCTCTACTCGTCTTCGCCGCCCTCAGGACCGCCGACCAGCAGCTCTTCCTCGATCTTCACCGCGTTGCCACGCACCGCCTTTTCGATGTTGGCGGCGATGTCCGGGTTGTTGCGCAGGAATTCCCGGACGTTGTCACGGCCCTGGCCGATACGTTGGTCGCCGTAGGAGAACCAGGAGCCCGACTTGTCGATCACCCCGGCCTTGACGCCCAGGTCGATGATCTCGCCCAGCTTGGAGATCCCCTCGCCGTACATGATGTCGAACTCGACCTCGCGGAACGGCGGGGCGACCTTGTTCTTGACCACCTTCACCCGAACGTTGTTGCCGATGATCTCGTCGCGGACCTTCACCGAGCCGGTACGACGGATATCCAGCCGGACCGAGGCGTAGAACTTCAGCGCGTTGCCGCCCGTGGTGGTCTCCGGGCTGCCGTACATCACGCCGATCTTCATGCGGATCTGGTTGATGAAGATCACCAGAGTCCCGGCCTTGGAGATCGAGGCGGTCAGCTTGCGCAGCGCCTGGCTCATCAGACGCGCCTGCAGGCCCGGCAGGCTGTCGCCCATCTCGCCTTCGATTTCGGCGCGCGGCGTCAGGGCGGCGACCGAGTCGATGACAATCACGTCCACCGCGTTCGAGCGCACCAGCGTGTCGGTGATCTCCAGCGCCTGTTCGCCGGTATCCGGCTGGGACACCAGCAGCTCATCCAGGTTCACGCCCAGCTTGCGGGCATACTGCGGATCCAGCGCATGTTCGGCGTCGACGAAGGCGGCGGTGCCGCCGGCCTTCTGCACCTCGGCCACGACGTGCAGCGCCAGGGTGGTCTTGCCCGAGCTTTCCGGCCCGTAGACCTCCACGATCCGCCCCTTGGGCAGGCCGCCGATGCCGAGCGCGATGTCCAGGCCCAGCGAACCGGTCGAAACCGCTTCGACCTCGATCTTGCTCTTGGAGCCCAGCTTCATCACCGAGCCCTTGCCGAAAGCCCGGTCGATCTGCGCCAGCGCCGCTTCGAGCGCGCGTTGCTTGTCACCTTCGTCGCGTGTCACGAGTCTCAAAGCCGCCTGGTTCATGGGAAGCCCCATCCTTATGCCGATTCTGGTCCCGCCCCCGCCGGATTGCGGAAGGACGCCCTCGCCGTCTTGAACCCATCATGTGCACGGTTTGTTCTCGTTCGCAATATGTTCTTTTTCGTTCCGCTCGGGAACGACGCGCTCTAGGCTTCGATCACCCCGAGGAGACCGCGCCGCATGCCCGGACACCCCCTGCCCCCGCCGGAGATCCTGGCCCGGCTTCGCGCCATCGCCCGAGCCCTGCCGGAGACCTATGAGGAGAGCGCCTGGGTCGGTCTGCGCTGGCGGGTTCGGACCCACACCTTCGCCCATGTCTTCGCGATCGCCGGCGGCAAGCCCCAGGTCTACGCGACCGCCGCGGGAACGGACGGTCCCGCCGTCGCCATGACCTTCCGGTCGCGGATCGCCGAACTGGACCGGACGCATTTCACCGAGCCGCCGTTCTTCCGGCCGCTGTGGCCGGCCGACATGGCGGCGATCTTCCTGGACGAGACTGTCGACTGGGACGACGTCGCCGGCCTGCTGGAGGGCAGCTACCGGGTCCAGGCCCCGCGGAAGCTGGTCGCCCGGCTGGAGGCCGCGCGCCGCTGAGGTTCGCGTAAGCCATCCATAGGTCGGGGATCGCCAGCCTCCCTCTCCAACGCCGCGCCGTCGCGCGGCCCGAGTGGGAGAAACATCATGACGCGCCCCCTGCCTTCGACGCGCGCCGCCGCGCTCGCCGCCTCCGGCCTGAGCGCTCTTCTGCTGACGTCCGCCGCCTGGGCGGATCCGACGCCTCCGTGCAACAACGGCCCGGATCCCGGCAGCACCGAATGCGGCGCGGCCAGCGAAGCCGTGGGCGAGAACGCCACCGCCGTCGGGCAGGACGCGGACGCCAGCGGATACGGCGCGACCGCGCTTGGGGGAACCGCCCTGAACGACGGAAACGGCTTCGTTCGCCTCGGGCCGGCCGCCGCTCGGGGAGCGCGCTCGACCGCCTTGGGCGCGGGCTCGCTCGCATTCGGCGCCGAAAGCACGGCGGTAGGGTCCGGAGCGTCCGTCAGCGCTTTCAGGGCCGTTGACGGCGGCACCGCGGTCGGCGTCAGAGCCTACGTGTCCCACGCCCGCGGCACAGCGCTCGGATGGGAATCCCTTGCTGGCGGCGTAGGGGCGACGGCGGTCGGCGACAGCGCCCGCGCCGTCGGCGCGGATTCGCTGGCGCTCGGCCGGCAGGCGACGGCCTCGCACGTCGCCTCGGTCGCCCTGGGCGCCGGGGCCCAGACCGATCGCGACGGCCAGGTGAAGCTCGGCGGGGCCGGTTCGTCGGTGACCATCGGCGACATCGACGCCAGCACCTCCGCCCAGACCGGCGCCCTCAGCCTGATGACCGTCGACGCCAGCGGCACGGTCGGTCGCGACACCACGATCCTGGCCGGGATCAATTCCGCCATCGCCGACGTCCAGACGGTCAACACGACCCAGAACACCAGGCTGACCGGCCTGGAGACCACCCAGGCCAGTCACACGACCCGGCTGACCTCGATCGAGGCGGTCAACGCCCAGCAGACCAGCCAGATCACGGCCCTGCAGGCCCAGCAGACGGCCCTCTTCGACCTGGCCCAGCTGAACCGACGCGACATCGACAAGGCCAACGAAGGGATCGCCATGGCCCTGGCCATGGAATCCCCCGCCGTGCCCCCCGGCGCCCGGTTCGCCGTCTCCGGCGGGATCGGCCACTTCCAGAGCAAGACCGCCGGCGCCGCCGCCTTCACCGCCCGCGTCAGCGACAAGGCCTCAGTCTCCGCCGGCATCGGTTTCGGCTTCGACAGCGGCGAGGTCGGCGCACGCGCCGGCTTCCAGTTCGCCTGGTGAGCGGGCGGAAGCCGCCGAGACAGGCGTAAGCTATCCATAGGTCCGCGCTCGACAACCTCCCTCGCGATCACCGCGCCGCCGCGCGGTTCGAGAGGGAGAGTTCTGATGACCCGCCGCCATTTCATGTCGCGCAACGCCCTGATCGCCGCCGCCGGGCTGGCCGCCCTGGCGACGGCCACCGGCGTCCGGGCCGACTTCACGCCCGAATGCAACAGCGGCGCCCTGCCGAGAAGCACCGAATGCGGCATTGGCTCGACGACGACGGGCGCCGACGCGACGGCCGTCGGTGTCGGAGCCAATGCGGACGGGACCGGCTCCACCGCGGTCGGCGCCCTCGGGTCGAGCGTGATCGAGGGCGAAACAATCCTGAGCCTTACCGTGGTCAGAGGCCCGCGCTCGACGGCCGTCGGCGCCGGCGCCAGGACCGAGGGTGAGGAGAACACCGTCGTCGGGTACGGCGCCATGACCAACTTCAACGTGCCCGTGAACGGCTCCACCGCGCTCGGCGTCCGGGCCTACACGTCTGGCGACCTTGGGACGTCGCTTGGGTGGGAGTCCCGGTCCCTGGCCGACGGCGCCACGGCGGTCGGCGCCCGGGCGCGCGCCGTCGGCGCGGATTCGCTGGCGCTCGGCCGGCAGGCGACGGCCTCGCACGTCGCCTCGGTCGCCCTGGGCGCCGGGGCCCAGACCGATCGCGACGGCCAGGTGAAGCTCGGCGGGGCCGGTTCGTCGGTGACCATCGGCGACATCGACGCCAGCACCTCCGCCCAGACCGGCGCCCTCAGCCTGATGACCGTCGACGCCAGCGGCACGGTCGGTCGCGACACCACGATCCTGGCCGGGATCAATTCCGCCATCGCCGACGTCCAGACGGTCAACACGACCCAGAACACCAGGCTGACCGGCCTGGAGACCACCCAGGCCAGTCACACGACCCGGCTGACCTCGATCGAGGCGGTCAACGCCCAGCAGACCAGCCAGATCACGGCCCTGCAGGCCCAGCAGACGGCCCTCTTCGACCTGGCCCAGCTGAACCGACGCGACATCGACAAGGCCAACGAAGGGATCGCCATGGCCCTGGCCATGGAATCCCCCGCCGTGCCCCCCGGCGCCCGGTTCGCCGTCTCCGGCGGGATCGGCCACTTCCAGAGCAAGACCGCCGGCGCCGCCGCCTTCACCGCCCGCGTCAGCGACAAGGCCTCGGTCTCCGCCGGCATCGGTTTCGGCTTCGACAGCGGCGAGGTCGGCGCGCGCGCCGGCTTCCAGTTCGCCTGGTGAACCGGCCCGTTGGCCAAGGGCGGAACTGCGCCGCAGTTCCGCCAACCGGCCCCGTGATAAAACTAAGGAATTGACCTAAGTATTGTTCGGCGGTAGCGGTGAACCATGTTCGCCCGCCCCGCCGTTCCGGCCCCGCCGCCGCCGCCGCCCCCCTCGGTCATCGACGGCGTCTTCCGCGCCCTCGCCGACCCGACGCGGCGCGACGTGGTGCAGCGGCTCGGCTCGCAGCAGGCGTCGGTCAGCGAACTGGCGGCGTCCTACGACATGGCCCTGCCCTCGTTCATTGAGCATCTGAAGGTTCTGGAAGGCTGCGGCCTGGTCGCCTCCAGCAAGGTCGGACGCGTGCGCACCTACCGGCTCGAACCCGACCGCCTCACCCTCGTCGAAGACTGGCTCTCCCGTCAGCGCTCGCTGTGGACGCGCCGCCTCGACCAACTCGACGCCCATCTGCTGAACATGAAACAACAAGAGGAGACCCCGAAATGACCGCGCCGATCGCGAAGTTCGATCCGCAGCTGGACCTGGTGCTCGAACGCGAGATCGACGTGCCCGTCGAGCTCGTCTGGAAGGCCTGGACCACGCCCGAGCACATCCGCCACTGGTTCGTGCCCAAGCCCTGGACCATCACCTCCTGCGAGATCGACCTGCGCCCGGGCGGGATCTTCGCCAGCACCATGCGCTCGCCCGACGGCCAGGAGTTCGCCAACGTCGGCTGCTATCTGGAGATCGTCCCGCTGCGCCGGATGGTCTTCACCGACACCCTGCTGCCCGGCTGGCGACCGTCGTCGAAGCCCTTCTTCACAGCGGTCCTCGAACTGGAGCCCAAGGGCGCCGGCACGCGCTATGTCGCGACCGCCATCCATGGCGAGGAGGCCTCGCGCAAGACCCACGAGGAGATGGGATTCCAGGACGGCTGGGGCACGGTGGTCAGCCAGATGGTCGAGTACATCCAGGCCGGCCATGTGAAACTCTGACCACGGCCCGCGAGGACCGCAGGACGGGCGATCCGGGGGTCGCCCGTCTATCGTTTTGGACTGGGGCCTGGCCACGCTATAGCGCCAGTATGAGTCGCAACTTCACCCTGCTGCTGAGCCTTTGGCTGCTCAGCGGATCCGCCCTGGCGCTGTTCGGCGACGGCGGAGGAATCCTGACCTTCCTGTTCGTGGTCCTGGGCTGGCTCGTGGCCCTGGTGCTGCACGAGTTCGGCCACGCCTATGTGGCCTGGCGGGCCGGCGACCACACCGTCGAGACCAACGGCTACCTGTCGATGGATCCGCTGCGCTACGCCGACCCGGTGACCAGCCTGGTGCTGCCGGTGATCGTTCTGGCGATCGGCGGCCTGGCCCTGCCCGGCGGCGCGGTCTACCTGCGCGAGGACCTGATGCGCAGCCCCGCGTGGCGGTCGGCCGCATCGCTGGCCGGGCCGGCGGGAACGCTGCTGGCGCTGATCCTGCTGTCGCTGGCGCTGCTGGTCGGCGCGGGCGGAGGCTCCGAGAGCGCGCTGTGGCCGGCGGTCGCGCTGCTGGCGTTGTTCCAGGCCGTCGCCTTGGCGCTGAACCTGCTGCCGGTGCCGGGGCTGGACGGCTACGGCGTGCTGCGGCCGTTCCTGCCCGCGTCGTTCCGCAAGATCATGGCGCCGGCCGAGCGGTTCGCGATCTGGATCCTGCTCGCGGCGCTGTTCTTCGTTCCGGGTCTTTCGAGCGTCCTGTTCGGCGCGGCCTTCATCCTGACCGACGCCCTGGGCGTGAACCACGAGCTGATCCTGAAGGGCTTCGACGCCTTCCAGTTCTGGCGGTAGGGCGGACGCGCCAGGCGCCTAACGCGTTCCGGCGGGGTCTGCCGAACTTGAAGGATGATTGCCGCCCCAGACGTACCCTGGTGCAAACGGCGCGTCCGGAACCTCGAAGGCATATATCGAGGCGTCACCGCAATGCCCCCTCCAGCCGTTCGAATAGACGGCTGGACGAACCAAGGAAGCGGGGAATCGACCGCCGAGCATTTCGCCGACCGGCTCCAGGGAAAGGTCCGGCCCCAGACGGTCCGCGGTGAAATCGAAGGCTCCGGCGTAGACAACCTCCCCCGGCTTCACTTCGAACGCGGGCGCGCCTAGGCAAAGATTGATCCCCGCCAGCTGGGTGATCTCCCACCGTCCCGGCGGCACCGCCACGATCGTCCAGCCGCTTGATTTGGAGTAGGTCTTGCCGACCCCCACTAGGGCCGCATCTAGCGGGCGATCGACGGGCGGCGGGCCGGAGCCGGAACCGTCCCGGCGTGTGAACAGAAGCCAGCCCCCGTCCTTCAGGCTGTTAGCGACGCGGACGACGAGAATCGCGGCTCCCTCGGGAACGGATGCGATCTGTTCAGGCTTGAGCGACTTCCTTCCCCGCGCCGACATGGGTTGCATAGGCGATCGCACGGGCGTCACGTCGGCGAGCACCTTGCCCGTCGCCGCCAGGAGGCTCAACTGCCCATCGTTCTTGTGCCCCGGCCGAAACTCGGCGCGGCGGGAAGACCGTCTCGCGATGTCGTTTTCCCAGACGCGGACGATGTCGCCGTCCGGGGTTTCGGCCCCGACCCGGCCTTCCAGCCAATCTGCGACCTCCTCCTGCGATAGTGCGGCGAGGTTCCGGCCCTCAGCCTCGCCGATCAGTACGACCCGCCACCCGCGAACCACCATGCAGTTCTCAAGAGCGGCGCCGGTCACGCTACGCTGGTAGTTCGTCACCAGCGCCCGAACCATGACGCCCTCGGTGGGACGGTCGCCCGCCCCGGCGGTGAAGAGCTCATCGTTCGACACGGTCTTCGCCGCTTCGCCCCAGCAGAGCGCGACATCGGCGTCATGCGAAGCAGGCGTGGCGCCGGGTCGATTGTAATAGGTGTAGCCTAGAGTCATCTCCGCAACGTCCCCGGGCCGAGAGGCTTGCGGAACGGATGTCGCAACCGGCGATGCGCCGGTCAGAGCCGCGGCGAACGCCGCCATCGCGAGTCCTGATCTCATGCTCCCCCTCTTTCTGGGGCAGCATTAGTTAGCGATGGCGACTTCTACAACGACCGGCAGAATGAAGCCGCACGCCCAAGAAGCGCGCGGCTTCGCCCTCCGAGCTACTTCGCGCCGGCGATGTAGCCGTCGATGACCGTCTCCAGCACCGTCAGCGGCACGCCGCCCGACAGCAGGCCCACGTCGTGGAACTTGCGGATGTCGAACTTCTTGCCCAGGACCTTGCGGGCCTTCGCGCGCAGCCGCAGCCACTCGATCTTGCCGACCATGTAGCTGCAGGCCTGGCCCGGCCACACGACATAACGCTCGATCTCGGTGATCGCCGAGGCTTCCTGGTCGCCGATGGTGTCGACGTAGTATTTCACCGCCTGCTCGCGGCTCCAGCGCTTGTCGTGCATGCCGCTGTCGACCACCAGACGGACGGCGCGGAACATCGCGTCGTGGATCATGCCGATGTGGCCTTCCACGTCGTTCTCGTACATGCCCATTTCGACGGCCAGCTCCTCGGCGTAGAGCGCCCAGCCTTCGCTGTAGCCCGAGAAGCCGATCATCTTGCGGATCAGCGGCAGGTCGCCGGCCTCGTTGTTCAGCGCCAGCTGCAGGTGGTGGCCCGGGATCGCCTCGTGGAAGGTCAGGGTCGGCAGGGTGAACCGCGGCTGCTCGGCGCTGTCCCGCAGGTTGATCCAGTAGATGCCCGGGCGCGACCCATCCAGCGTCGGCGAGTTGTAGTAGCCGCCCGGGGCGCCGGCCTCGATGGCCTTGGGCACGCGGCGGATCTCCAGCGGCGCCTTGGGCAGCTGGCCGAAGTACTTCGGCAGCTTCGGCATGATCTCGGCGACCTTCTTGTTCAGGTCCTTGATCAGCTCGACCTTGCCCTCGTCGGTGTTCGGGTAGTGCTGCTTGGGATCGGCGTACATCTGGCGGAAGCGCTCGCCGACGGTGCCGCTGGCGTAGCCGGCCTTGCGCATCAGCTTGTCGGCCTCGGCGCCCAGGCTGGCGACCATGTCCAGGCCGATCTTATGGATCTCCGCCGGGGTGATCTTGGAGGTCGTGTAGCTCTCCAGCGACGTGCGGTAGTACTCCTCGCCCTTGGGCAGACGCCACACGCCGGCGTCATGGACGGCCTTGCCGCGCCATTCCTGCAGCAGAGCCTGCTGACGCTCGAGCGCCGGGCGCACCTTCTCGACATAGAGCTTGGCGGCCTGGCCGCCGTAGTCGCCGGCGATGTTCTTTTCCTTGGCGCGACGGGCGACCGAGGTGACCAGCGGCGCGGCGTCGGCCTCGACGCCCAGCATGGCCTTGAACTGGGTCAGGGCCTTGTCGATGGTGAAGTCGGCCGGGATCACGCCCAGGGCGGCGTCGTGGCGGGCGACCTCGACCTCCTGGTCCAGCATCCGGCCGAAGGCCTCGACCCGGGCCATGTAGGCGTCGGCGTCGGCCTTGGTCTCGATGGTGTGCTGGCTGTCCAGGAAGTCCGGCATCGACTGGTAGCTGCCGGTCAGCTGCGAGATCACATAGGGCGCGCCGCCGTAGGCGCCGATGTAGTCGTACTTGCGATTGAACTCGGCGCTGACGTTCATCACGAAGTCGACGGTGTCGTAGTTGGTTGCGTCCAGGCCGGCCAGCTTGCTGCGGTCGACGGTGCGGAGCTGCTTCAGCTGCGCCTCGCCGATCTGGGCGTTCTCCTTGATGGCGGTCAGCGACTGGTCGGACAGGGCCGACTTGGTCCAGGCCAGGGCGTCCTTGTCCAGGCCCAGGCTGGTCGGCGCTTCCGGCTGGCGGCGCATCTGCTTGTCGACGAAGCTGTCGAACAGCGCATTCATCTTCTTCACCTCGGCCGGGTCGCTCGCCTTGGCCGGCGCGGCGAACACGTCCTTGGGCGAAACCGCTACGGCGACGGCGGTCGCGGCGGCGGCGGAAAACAGAAGTTCACGGCGGTTTTGCACGGGTGTCCCCCTCAGGGTGCGGTTCCTCTTGGGCAAAGGCGTAGGCCCGCCGCGCCATCCCGGCAACGCGCCCCAGGTTAAATCCTCGTAATGCGGAGCATGCCGCCGTTCCGCCCTGGCGACCGGCGCTGAAGACCCCCATCTCCGCCGCCATGTCATCTCCCGCTCCGATCACCGACATCCGCCTGCGCCCCTGGGAGCCCCGCGACCGCGCGCTCGGCCTGGCGCTGTTCGACAGCAACACGCCGCGCTACTTCGCCGAAGTCGAGAAGGCCGACTTCCTGGGCTTCGTCGATGACCTGCCAGGGCCCTACTTCGTGCTGGAGTCCGCCGACGGCGAGGCGCTGGGCTGCGGCGGCTATGCCGGCGGCGGACAGGATTCGAGCATCGCGGCGCTATGCTGGGGCATGGTGCGGGGCGACCTGCATCGCCAGGGTCTGGGCGACCGGCTGCTGACCGAGCGGCTGGCGCGGATCGCGGCCGATCCGATCTTCCGGAGCGTCGAGATCGAGACCACCCAGCACAGCTGCGGCTTCTTCGCCCGCTACGGCTTCGTCGAGACGGCCCGTACGCTGGACGGCTTCGCGCCGGGGATGGATCGGGTCGACATGACCCTGTCGCTCGAGGATTACCGCAAGAGGGGCGGCTAGCGTCGCCGCTTCAATCCGCCTCCGGTCGTCCCGGCGAAGGCCGGTTCGGGTACAGACCCTAGGCCGCCTGCAGCTGCTGCTTCACGCGTTCGGCCAGGGTCTTGATGTCCAGCGGCTTGGGTAGGAAGGACACGCCGGTCTCGCCTTCCAGCAGGTCGGAGAACTCCGCCTCGGCGTAGCCGCTGATGAACATCACCGGCGCGTCGCCCAGGTGGTGGCGGGCCTTCTTGAGCAGGGTCGGGCCGTCCATGCCCGGCATCATTACGTCGCTGATCAGCAGGTCGATCGTGCCGGCGTGCTCCTCGGCCAGGACCAGGGCCTGCTCGCCGTCGCCCGCTTCGATGACCTCGTAGCCGCGCTTGCGCAGCAGGCTGGCGGCGATGCCGCGCACCGCTTCCTCGTCCTCGACGAACAGGATGCGGCCGACGCCGGACAGATCGCGGGCGGCGCGGGGGCGCGCCAGGGTGGCCGCCGGCTGCGGGGCCGGGCGCGGCGCGGCGGCGCTGGGCGTATGGACCGGCAGGAAGATGCGGAAGGTCGCCCCTTCGCCCGCCGGGCTCTCGACGTGGATCCAGCCTTCCGACTGCTTCACGATGCCGTAGACCTGCGCCAGGCCCAGGCCGGTGCCCTCGCCCACCGCCTTGGTGGTGAAGAAGGGGTCGAAGATCTTGCCCAGCACGTCGTTGGGGATGCCCGGGCCGTCGTCGCGCACCTCGATCATCGCCAGATCGCCGACCGGCGCGCCGGCGTAGCCCAGGCTGACGGCCTCCGTCTGACCGACCCGTCCCGTGCGCAGCGCGATGCGGCCGCCGCCCTTGGCGCTGATCAGAGCGTCCTGGGCGTTCAGCACCAGGTTCATCACGGCGATCTCGAGCTGGCCCTTGTCGACCTTCACCAGCGGCAGGTCGCGGCCGTAGTCGGTGTCCAGCTTCACCGGCTCGCGCAGCAGGCGGCGCAGCAGCACCTCGAAGTCGCTGATCGTCTCCCCCAGGTCGAGCACCTCGCGCTGGAGGGTCTCCTGGCGGCTGTAGGTCTTCAGTTTGCGGACCAGGTCGGCGGCGCGGGCGGCGGTGCCCTTGATCGAGGTCAGGCCCTCATAGCTGGGATCGCCCAGCGGGTGCCGCTCGAGCAGTTCGTCCAGGCGCAGCTGGATGGCGGTCAGCAGGTTGTTGAAGTCGTGGGCGATGCCGGCGGCCAGCTGGCCGATGGCCTGCATCTTCTGGCTTTGGGCCAGCTGCAGCTCGATCTGCTTCTGCTCGGTGACGTCGACCAGATAGGCGGTCAGGCGGCCGCCGGTGCGGGCCAGGTACAGGTGGGCGATCCGCGAGGGATCGTGCGCCAGCCTGACCTCGATCGGGCCGGCCCGCCCCTCGGCGGAGCCCAGACCGGCGTCGATGCGCGAATGGGGGTCGATCAGGTCGCCGAACGTACGCCCCGCCACCGCCTTGCCCGCGGTCATGGCCGAAAGGGCGGCGTTGGCTTCCACGATGGCGGCCGAGAACACCTCCTCGCCTTCCAGCATGGCCGCGCCGAACGGCGAGGCGGCGGCCAGGGCGTCCAGGGTGGCGGGGCCTTTTGGCGCAGCGTTCAGAACGGGCGGCGCCGCCCCGGCCGCGGCGACGGCGGCGGGCAGCTCGGCCGTCAGCCGCAGCGGCTCGGTCACGGCGGGCTCGAGCCGCACCAGGAACCGCCCCGCGCCGAGGGACGAGACGATCAGCGGCCGGTCCTCGCCGCCCAGCCGGACGGCGGCGCGGGCGATCTGGCCCTTGCGGGCCTTGGTCAGGGCGGCGAACAGGCCGGGCGCGGCCGGGCCGTTCCGCGGCAGGCGGCGCTGGCCGCCGAGGGCCTCGCGCCACGGCGTGTTGGAAGCGTGCAGGCGGCCGTCGGCGCCGGTGACGGCGGCGGCTTCAGGCAAGGCTTCGACGAAGGTCTCGGCGCCGTCCTCGTCAAGCTCCACCGTGCTGGCGGAGCCGCGCAGGCCCAGGATGCCGAGCAGGGCCACGCCGGCCAAGCCGACCAGCAGCAGCATCCCGGCCAGGGTCGAGGGACCGTGCTTCCAGGCCGGCACGGAAGCCAGGCCGAGAGCCAGCACGAAGCATGCGCCGGCGCCCCAGATCCAGGGGTCGAAGCGCCGCTCGCGCGGCTCGGCAGGCGTCGGTTCGGCCATCAGGTCAGCCGCTTTCGGCGAATCACGCATTGATATTACTCGCTAAAGCGGTCTGGCGCGCGCGGCGCCCGCCTGGGCGCCCCGGCGACGCTGAGCGGCCCCCATGATGAAGCCGATGATCTTGGCCACCGCTTCGAAGTGGGACTCCGGAATCTGCTGGTCGACCTCGACGGCGGCGTAGAGCGCGCGGGCCAGGGGCGGGTCCTCGACCACCGGCACGCCGTGCTCCTCGGCCAGGGCGCGGATGCGCAGGGCGAGGTCGTCCAGGCCCTTGGCCACGCACTCGGGCGCAGCGGTCTGCCCCGCCTCGTAGCGTAGCGCCACGGCGTAGTGGGTCGGGTTCATCACCACGACGGTGGCCTTGGGCACGTTCTGCATCATCCGCCGGCGCGAGCGCTCGGCGCGGATCTGCTTCTGCTTGGCCTTGACGTGCGGGTCGCCGTCGGACTGCTTGAACTCCTCCTTCAGCTCCTCGCGGCTCATCCGCATCTTCTGCATGAAGCGGATGCGCTGCCAGATGAAGTCGAGGATGGCGGTCGCGGCGAGGAAGGTCAGCACCGCGTAGAACAGCGCCCGGGTGATCTCGCCGGTCAGCGGCAGGATCGCGGCGACGTCCAGGGCGGCCAGCTGCCCCATCTCGTGGGCGTGCGACTTGAGGACCAGCCAGGCGACCCAGCCGGTGACGACGATCTTGATCACCGACTTCAGGAACTGGACCAGGCCGTCGACGCCGAAGATCCGCTTGAAGCCCTCCAGCGGCGAAACCTTCTTGAATTCCGGCTTCATCTTCTCGCCGGTCCAGATCAGGCCGCTCTGGAAGACGTTGCCGGCGAAGCCCGCCACGGCAGCGGCGAACAGCACCGCCATCAGGATCGGCGCCGCGGCGTAGGCCGCTTCCTGGGTGACCAGCATCGCCCCGCCCGGGGACAGGTCGATATCCTCGGGATGCTGCACGAACGGCAGCATGCGCATGGCCATGTCCTGCATGAACCAGCCGCCGCCGATCGCCAGGACTCCGAAGGCGCCGAGCAGCGACGCCAGCTGGGCGACGTCCTGCGACTTGGCGACGTCGCCCTTCTTCCGACTGTCCTCAAGCTTCTTGGGTGTCGGTTCTTCTGTCTTTGATGCGGCGTCTTCGGCCATCTAGGCGAACACCTGCAGCAGCTCGCGATAGCGGCCGGTCCAGACCATCCCCACCGCGCCGAGGCTGATGGCGAAGATGGCCAGGCCGAAGATCACGGCCAGGGGCGAGGCGACGAAGAAGATCTGGAACTGCGGCATCACCCGACCGACCAGGCCGGTGGCGAGGTTGAAGACGATCGAGAAGACGATGACCGGCGCGGCCAGCTGGATGCCCAGCGAGAAAGACTGAGCCACGGTCTGGACGGCCAGAGTCCCGGCGTCAGTCACCGGCAGGTTGCCGTCGAACGGGAACAGCTTGAACGAGTTGACCATCGCCCCGAAGAACAGGTGGTGCAGGTCGGTGGTCATCACCAGGACGGTGCCCATCAGGGTCAGGAAGGTCGACAGAGTCGAGCTCGGCTGGGCCTGGTTGGGGCTGGCCGTCTGCGCGAAGCCGAGCGTGGTCTGGATGGCCACGACCTCGCCGGCGGTGGCCAGGGCGGTGAACACCAGCCGCAGGATCGAGCCCAGCATCAGGCCGATCAGGGTCTCGCGGATGACGCCCGCCGCCACGCCGCTGACCTGGGGCGGGATCACCACGTTCGGCGCGACCAGCGGCGTCAGCACCAGGGCCATGATCAGGGCGAAGGACAGGCGGATGCGCGGCGGCACGCTGGCGTCGCCCAGGCCGGGCACCAGCATGACCATCGCCCCGACCCGCGCGAACACGAGGCCGGCGGCGTAGACCTGGGCTGCGGTGGCGTAGCTTTCCACCGGTCCGTCACATGGCCGAGATGCGGGCGGCGATCTGGTTGAAGAACCCCGCCATCAAGGCGCCCATCAGGGGCAGGAAGATCAGCAGCGAGATGAAGATCGCGACGATCTTGGGAGCGTAGACCAGCGTCGCTTCCTGGATCTGGGTCAGGGCCTGGACCAGGCCGATGCCGACGCCGACGATCAGGCCGACGATCAGCACCGGCGCGCTGAGCTGCAGCGTCAGCCAGATGGCGTCGCGACCGATGTCGAGAACCTCGGCGCCGTTCATCGAAAAAGCCCTTCACAAGCGGGAATCGGAAGAGGCCCAGATTGGGGGAGACATGGTTAACGGCGGTTTACGGAGCGCCCGGCGCACCCCAGGGTGAGGGCATGATCAGCCCCCTGCTCCTGGACCTCGTCGCAGACCTGGCGGAAGCGCGCGGACGGCCGCCGCTGATCGGAATCGCCGGCGCCCAGGGCAGCGGCAAGACCACCCTGGCCAGGGCGGCGGCGCAGCGCCTGGGCGGCGTCGCCTTCTCGCTGGACGACGTCTATCTGACGAAGGCCGAACGGGCGGCGCTCGGGCGCGAGGTCCATCCGCTGCTGGCGACCCGCGGCCCGCCGGGCACGCACGACCTGGCCCTGGCCGAACGGACGATCGACGCCCTGATGGCCGGCGCGCCGACCGCCCTGCCCCGCTTCGACAAGCTGGCCGACGACCGCGCCGAACCGCTGCGGGTAGACGCGCCCGTCCGGGTGGTGCTGATGGAGGGCTGGTGCCTGGGCGCGACGCCGCAGGACGCCGCCGCCCTGGCCGAGCCGGTCAACATCCTGGAGGGCGAGGAAGATGAGGACGGCGCCTGGCGGACCTATGTGAACGACGCCCTGGCCGGCGCCTACCAGACCTTCTTCGGACGGTTCGACGCCGTCCTGCACCTGGCCGCGCCGTCGTTCGACACGGTGCTCGACTGGCGCTGCGAGCAGGAGGCCGGGCTGCTGGGCCTGAAACGCGAAGACCTCCCGCCGGCGCGGCGGGAGGCCCTTGTACGGTTCATCCAGCATTTCGAGCGGATCACCCGCCACATGCTGGATGGCGGGACCAGGGCGACGGCGACCGTGTGGCTGGGAGCCGACCGGTCGCCGCGCGAGTGGACCTCCTAGCGGTAGTCGTTCCAGGCGAAGCGGTGGAGACGACCCTCCACGCGATCGAGGCGGCTCTGCAGGATGCGCAGCTCGCGACGGTCGATGCCGCCGGTGTCGCGGAAGCGGCGCTCCATCTGGTTGATGTCGCGGATCTCGTAGCGGAGGCGCTCGCCTTCGCCATAGCTCACCCGGCGGCGCTCCACCGCCCAGTCGATGCGCCGACGCAGTTCGGCCTGGCGCATGTTGAGCTGGCGCAGTTCGTGGCGGTCGACGTAGTAACCGCGGCCGTAGTCGCGCTCGTAGCCTCGGTCGCGATCAGGGCCGCCGTAGGGCTGGGCCGAGGCGGCGCCGGCGGCGCCCGTCATGGCGACGGCGGCCAGCGTGGCGAGGAGGATCTTCTTCATGGTCGTCATCCCTTCTGACGGGTTGCTGATGGGATGACGCTAGAGGGCCGGCCCTGAGCCCAACCTGAGCGCCGCGTTGTCTGGCGTTCAGGCTGGGCCTTCGGGATGACCTACCCCAGCCCGGCGCGGGCGAGCGCTTCCTGGGTGGCGGCGCGATCCACGAACACGTCCTTGCGCGTCACCTCGCCGGCCGGATTCACGTCGACGACGTCGATCATGTCGATACGGGCGACGAACGGCTTGCCGGACGTGTCCGTCAGCTTCAGCACCATGGTGTAGTCGAAGACCCAGCGATCTTCACCGTAGAGCACGCGGCAGGGCTCGAAGCCGATCTCGCCATAGAGTTGGAACAGCCCGGCGCAGTGCCGCCGGATCGGCTCGCGCCCCTGCACGAACGGCGACCTGCCGTCCTGCAGCCAGAAGATCGAGTCCGTCGAATGCAGGTCCGCGATGCGGTCCGGATCCTGCGCCTCCCATGCGGCGTGATAGCGGGCGTAGGCGTCCTCGACCGTCATTGCGGTCCGGACTTCGGCGAGGCTGGACGTGGCCATGGGCTTCTCCTCCTGTGAGGAGACGAATGTTACAGACCTGCAGTACGCAAATCAAGTTACAGACCAGCAGTCTGCAACCTGCCTATCGTGACGCCGCGAACCCCTCCAGCATCCGCTCGATGGTCTCGCCGTAGCGCGCCACCACCGCCTCCGGGTCGTCGGCGCGGCCGCTGGCCAGGGCGGCCTCCATGATCGCCCCCAGCACCACGCGGGTCGCCGCCTCGACCAGAGGGGCGTCGACGCCCATGATCCGGGCCAGCGCCCCCCTCACCCGGCCGGCGAAGTGGACATCGTCGATCTCGCGCCAGCGCTCCCAGCCCAGCACCCGGGGACCGTCCTCGAGCAGAATCCGACGGATGGCCGGGTCGTTGGCCAGGCGAAGGTAGCCGACCGCGCCCAGCGCCAACGAACGCGTCGCGGGCGTCCCGGGGGCCGGCCCCGGTCCCTCGGCCTGTCGCGCGGCGATCCCCGCCTGGGCCTCGTCGAGAACGCGCTCGAACACGGCCTGCTTGGAGGCGAAGTGGTGGTAGAAGGCGCCCTTGGTCAGCCCCGCCTCCGCCACGATCAGATCGATGCTGACCCGGTCGTAGCCGTCCCGCGCGAACAGCATGCGCGCGGTGTCCAGAAGGCGCCGGGTCGTCGCGGCGCTGCGGTCTGCCTGTCTAGCCATGCCGAGATACTCTAACCGACGACGACGACGCCGTCAGATCGGCATCCGCATGATTTCCTGGTAGGCGGCGATCACCTGGTCGCGGACGGCCATGACCGTCTCCAGGCTGGCCTCGGCCGAGGAGATGGCGGTGACGACGTCGATCAGCTCGGCCTTGCCCTGGACCTGTTTGGCGATCTGGGTCTCGGCGTTCTTGCTGGTCTGGACCGCGTCGGTCATCACCGACTGAAGCAGGTCGCCGAAGTCCTTGCCCTGGGTGGGCGCGGCGCCGCCCAGACCGGGAGCGGCCGAACCCTGGGTCGTCGCATAGGCCTTGGCGGCGGCGAGCGGGGTCATCATCGCTCAGCCCTACCGCTTCAGCAGGTCGAGGGTGCGCATCTCCATGCTGCGCGCCGTCTCGATGACGTTGAGGTTGGCCTCGTAGGCGCGCTGCGCCTCCTTCATGTCGAGAGCCTCGATCAGGGGATCGACGTTGGGCAGCTGGACGTAGCCCTCGGCGTTGGCCGAGGGATGGCCGGGATCGTAGGTGGTGCGGAACGGCTTGGCGTCCATCGCCACCCGTTTCATGGACACGCCCTCGCCGCCGCTCACCGCGCGCGGTTCGAACACGGGCACCTGTCGGCGATAGGGCTCGCCGCCCGGCGTGCGGGCCGTCGAGCTCGCGTTGGCCAGGTTCTCGGCGATGATCCGCATCCGGGCCTGCTGGGCGCGGATGCCGGACGCGGCCACCGCCATCGCCGTGTCGGCCTGGGACTTCACCTGCGGCATCTAGAGCCCCCTATCGGCCGGGCGGCCGCGCCGCCATGCGGAGCAGCGCCATGGATTTCTGGTAGAAGCCGATGGCGGCGTCGTACTGCATGCGCGCCTCGGACATCTTGATCATCTGGTCCTCGAGCACGACCGAATTGCCGTCGAGGGTGGTCTCGGAATCGAGCTGCTTCACCGTCTTCACGGTCGAGCTGCTGATCCGCTTTGGCCCGCCCGCGAGGTGACCCGCCGCCGTCCGCACGGGTTCGACCCCGCCGGCCGCGACCCGCGCCTGGGACTGCATCGCCGCGTCGAAGCTGAACGCCTTCACGTCCCGCGGCGCGTAGCCCGGCGTGTCGGCGTTGGCCACGTTCTGGGCGATCACCCGCTGGCGCTCGCCCAGATAGCCGAGCCGCTGCTTCAGCATCGCCAGAATGGGAATCGCGGACGTGTCCATCACCGATCATGGTGAACAAACAGGGTTAATCGCGCCTTAAGGGTTGCGGGGCGAGAAGCGGGCGAACACTCCTCCAGCGCCGCGTCCCCCATGGGTTTCCTCTACTACGTCCAGGTCTTCGCCGCGCTCGCGGTGACCATCGGCCTGGTGCTGCTGGCTGGGGTCGCATTGCGCCGTTTCGGGCCGGAGGGCCTGGCGCGCTTCCAGCGCCTCAAGGCCGAGCGCCGGCTGGTGCTGGTCGAGACCCTGGTCCTGGACCCCGCCCGCCGGCTGGTGCTGATCCGGCTGGACGACGAGGAGCGGCTGATCCTGCTCGGCGAAGGCCGGACGCTGGAGACGTTGAAGAAGACCCCCGCCCCCGCGCGCCGCAAGGCGGCCGCCCCGGAGACCGCCGCCTGATGCGCGCCGCCCTCATCAAGCTGTGGAAGTCGCTGTTCGACGTGCGGCGCGAGGACCTGAAAAAGGCCCTGGGCGTCTCGGTGATGGCCTTCGTCGCCAGCCTGATCGTCCCGGCCGCGGCCCTGGCCCAGGCGGTGAACATCAACCTCGGCGACGGCGCCGGCCTGACCGAGCGGGTGGTCCAGCTGATCGGCCTGCTGACGGTGCTGTCGCTGGCCCCTTCGATCGTGATCATGACCACCAGCTTCGTGCGGATCGTGGTCGTGCTCAGCCTGCTGCGGACCGCGCTGGGCCTGCAGCAGAGCCCGCCCAACGCGGTGATCATCAGCCTCTCGCTGTTCCTGACCGCGATCGTGATGGGCCCGACCTTCCAGCGCTCCTACGACGAAGGCGTCAAGCCGCTGCTGGACAAGCAGATCGAGCTGCCCCAGGCGTTCGAGGCCGCCAGCGACCCGGTGAAGACCTTCATGCTCAGCCAGGTCGACCGCGACGACCTGGCCCTGTTCATCCGGCTGTCGAAGATCGAAAGGCCGGCGACGATCCAGGACACGCCGATCCGCATCGTCACCCCGGCGTTCATGATCAGCGAGCTGAAGCGCGCCTTCGAGATCGGCTTCCTGCTGTTCGTGCCCTTCCTGGTCATCGACCTGGTCGTGGCCAGCGTGCTGATGAGCATGGGCATGATGATGCTGCCGCCCGTGGTGGTCAGCCTGCCGTTCAAGCTGATCTTCTTCGTGCTGGTCGACGGCTGGCGCCTGGTCGCCGGCAGCCTGGTCGAGAGCTTCCAGCGCGGCGGGAGCGGCTGACGCGATAGATGAACGGCGGGTGATGCAGGCCGTTCAGGTCAGGCTCAACGGCGCCGGCGCATAACCGTCTCCAACAGCGGAGAACCGGGACCTTCCCGGAGCCCGCCGAGGAGAGCTTGATCATGAAGAAGATCCTGACCGCCGCCGTCGCCCTGGGCGTCCTGGCCTCGGCCGGCGCCGCGTCCGCCCAGCCTTACGGCTATGGCCGCGATCGCGACCGCGACTACGGCCGGTACGAACAGCGCTACGACCGTTACGACCGCTACGACCGTCATGACCGCTACGAGCGCCGTGACCGTCGCGACCGCTACGAAGCCCGTCGCTACTACGAGCCGCGCAGCTATCATGGCCAATGGCGTCGCGGCGACCGCCTGCCGGATCGCTACCGCTACGGCTATGCGGTCGACTACCGCGACTACCGCCTGGCCCCTCCGCCCCGCGGCTACGAGTACCGCCGCGCCGGCGACGACGTGGTCCTGGCGGCGATCGCCACCGGCATCATCGCTTCCGTCCTGGTCGGCATGAGCAACTAGCGCTCGCAGCCGACAGCGGACTTCGCCCCCGGAGCCCTCCCTCTCCGGGGGCGTTGTCGCGTCTAGAACCTATACTCGAGCGTCACCGAGGCGCTGCGCGGCGCGGCGAAGTAGGACTGGTTCCACATCAGGCTGGTCATGTAGGTCTCGTCGAACAGATTGCGGACATTCAGCGTCGCCTTGACGCTCGGCGTCACGTCGATGCTGGCCATGGCGTCGACCACCGCGTAGGCGTCCTGCTCGACCCGGACCTGTTCCATCGTCGAGATCTCGCTCTGCCAGCGCACCGAGGCGCCGAGCTTCAGGTTCCGCAGCTCGGGGACGTCGTAGGTGGTCGACAGCTTCAGCGTCTTGCGCGGCAGGTACAGGCGCGCGTCGGCGCCGTCCTTGTCCTCGACCGACAGCTGGGTCCAGCCGCCGGAGATCCGCCAGCGGTCGGTGATCGCCCCGGCGACCTCGAGCTCGTAGCCTTCGACGAAGGTGTCCTGGCCGACGTAGTAGGTGTCGTTGCTGCCCGGGATCGTGCCGGCGGCCAGGGCCAGGCCCTTCTGGTCCGACTTGAATACGGCCGCGGTCGCATAGAGCCGGCCGGCGAACCACTCGCTCTTCACGCCCGCCTCCCAGCTCTTGCCCGCCGCCGGATCGAGCGTCTTGCGGTTGATGTCGACCTCGGACTGCGGATTGAAGATGTCGGTATAGCTCGCATACAGCGACAGGTTCGGGGTCAGGTCGTAGACCACGCCGACGTAGGGGCTGACCTTGCTTTCGTCGCGCGCCTGGCCGGTTCCGTAGGACACGCCCTCGGACTCCAGCTTCATCGCGTTGAAGCCGACCACGCCCTTGAGCCGATCGCTGAGGTTCAGGTGGATCGCCCCGAACAGACGGTCCAGCCGATCCTCGCTCTGCGCCGCCAGATAGGCCCCGGCGTAGGCCGGCTGTGCGGGTTGGATCCGCTTCCAGTCCCCGACGGCCGGGTAGACGATGACCCCGGCCCCCGAGTTCTCCCATTCGAGGCCGCGCCCCTTGGCGGAGGCGACGCCCAGGACGACGTCGTGGCTGCGGCCGAACAGGCTCACGGCGCCGGTCAAGGTCAGGTCGACCAGGTCCTGGCGGTACTTCGACGGATAGATCCCGCTCATGCCGGCGACGCCCAGCCCGGTGACCGGATCGGGATTGCCGTAGGCGTAGAGCAGCTTCGCCTCCTCGGTGAAGCGCTTGTGGGTGTAGGTCCCCTTCACCTGCCAGCCGCCGCCCAGCTGATATGTCCCCTCCAGGAACCAGCCCTGGTCCAGCGTGTCCCAATAGGTCCAGTCGGCGGACGTGGAGGCGGAGCGGTCATACGGAATCCGCGCGCCGTTCGCATAGGTCAGCGGCAGCGCCCCCCAGAGCACGCCATTGGCCTGGTTGTCCTGCCGCCAGGCGCCGCCGCTCACGTTCAGGTCCGACGACACGTCCCAGGACAGCACGCCGTAAAAGACGTGCCGGTTGACGTGGTAGTGGTCGAGGTAGCTGTCGCGGTCCTCGTTGGCGTAGACCAGCCGGCCGGTGACGCTGCCCGTGGAGTCGAGCGGGCCGGACAGGTCGGCGGTCAGGCGATAAGCGTTCCAGCTGCCGTACGAGGCGGACAGCGACCCCCGCGCCTCGCGGGTCGGGCGTTTGCGGATGTAGTTGATCGTCGCCGACGGGTTGCCCGTGCCGGTCAGCATGCCGTTGGCGCCGCGGATGATGTCGACCCGATCATAGATCACCGTGTCGACGTCGCCGAACTGCAGCCCCCAGATCAGCGGCAGGCCGACGCCGTCGACCTGGAAGTTGGTGATGTCGAAGCCGCGGGCGTTGAAATAGGTCCGGTCGGTCTCGACCTTCTCCACATTGACGCCCGGCGCCATGGTCAGCAGGTCGTTGACCGTGTTCAGCGCGAAGTCGTCGATCTGCTGGCGCTGGATCTGGGTCACCGACTGCGGCGTCTCGCGCAGGGTCAGGACCAGGCCGGTGGCGCTGGGCGTCTCCTTCTGCCGATGGCCTTCGATCTCGACGGCGCTGACCGAGGTCGGCTGGTCGTCGTCGGCTTCCGCGGCGAAAGCCGACAGAGGCGCAAGCGTAAGAAGCGTGGTCGCCAGAAGCGCGGCGCGTGCAGACATGAGAGCTATCCCCGGCTCTAGTTGCGAGTAATTATCAGCGTGCGCTGAGTGGGCTCGCACCCGAGGGGGGTCAAGTTGAAATGCGAATGAGTCGCATTATGTCGCAGCGCCTGTGACGCGGAAGCCGCGGTGGGCAGTCGTCGCGACGAGGCCCTGCCGCGCCCTAGGCCGCGGCGGCGCGAGCCCGCAGCCGCTCCAGCGCCTGGGCGGCCAGGTCGGTGAGGCTGCGCATGCCTTCCTCGGCGAAGACGTCGAAGGCCGTCGCCAGCGCCGCCGCCGCGGACCTCAGGGAGCCGTCGTCGCGGCCGGTGATCTCGACCCGGATCTCGTAGAGCCGGGCCAGGTTCAGCTGGGTCACGGCCCAGGCGGCCGGGTCGGCCGACGGCCGCTGCCCGCAGAGTTCGGTCTTCAGCGCCGCGACCGCGATGTCGAGCATGGCCAGATCCCCGGTCAGCTCCGCCTGCCGTCCCAGGGCCTGGGCGCGCCCGGCGGCGACCTTCGCGCGTAGCGGCAGAGCCGTCTGGTCGCGCAGCACGATGTTGGCGCGGTCGAAGCCGGTGATGGCCTGCTCGAAAGCCTGGGGACTGTCGGTGGTCTCGCCCAGCACCAGCAACGCGTGGCCGAGCTGCGCCTGGATCGCCGCCCAGTCCAGCGGGCTGTGATCACGGTCGACATGCGCGACCGCCGCGGTCAGGGCGTCGACGCCGTCTGCGGCCAGCTCGACCTCGCCGGCGATCTCAGCCGCCGTCGTCAGGGTCGCTCCATAGGCGGCCGTCGCGCGGGCGTAGCTCAGCGGTTCGAAGGCTGGGTCCAGCCCGGCCAGGGCCGCGCGCGTCTCGCGCACGGCATGCTCGGCCAGGTCGCGGTCGCGCAGGCGCAACGCCGCGGTCGCCAGCAGATCGGCGCGGGCGACGCGCTGTTCCGACAGCGCCAGACGCGCCGCGGCGCTGGCGCGTCCCGAGGCCGCCAGGGCCGCCAGCGGCGCCTCGAAGGCGGCGGCGGCGGCGTTGACCTCGGCGGCGTCTCCACGAGCGACGGCGATGCGGCCCCTCAGACCGGCCAGGGCGGCGGCGGCGAGAGCCGCGCCGACGCCGCTGGCTTCAGCCGCCTGACACAGCACCCGCTCGGCGGCGGCGACCAGGCCGTCATCTCCGAACAGGTCGGCGCCGAGCAGGGCGCAAAGCCCCTGCTCGGCGCGCGCCCGCGCGACGCCCCCCTGGCGTTGCGTATCCTGAAACCCTTTGACGGCGGCCTCCGCGGCGGCGGCGGCCTTGCGCAGCGCGGCGGGATCGCCCGACCGGCGGGCCAGCTCGCGCCAGGTCACCGCCGACTGCAGCAGCCGCGCCGGACGGTCCTTGAGCCCTGGACGCCCGGCGGCCAAATCGGCCGACCGCGCCTCGCGGGTCAGCAGGTTGATGTCGAGCAGCTCGAGCAGGGTCGGGTCACCGCCCGCCAGCCCCTCCTGGAACGCGCCCGCGAACGGCTCTCCGGCCAGCAGGCGACGCAACTCACGACCGAATTCGAACATGGCGCGCCACCCCCTTGGCGAAACCCGTCCCAGGCCGGAACACCCGGCCGACGGCTTTCGGGGGCGGAGCAAACTCCGGTCCGACAGACTTAACAAGTGGTTAACGGCGCCGACGTGGTTAATACCCACTTAAACTTCGGGGCGCTGGCGCGCCGACGCCACAGTTCGGCGCCGGGTTTCAACCGTCAGGGGAGGAGCGCCCGCAGACGCCTCAGCTCCGCTCCTTGCTCCGGTGGAAGGCCACCTTCGGGAAGCGTTCACCGAGGTAGCCGATCTCCCAGGCCGACTTGGCCAGGAACACCGTGTCGTTGTCGATGTCGGTGGCCATCGCCGTGCGGTGCTTGGAGTGGAAGTCCTCCAGGTCGGCGGTCGCGCCGGTCAACCAGCGCGCCTCGGCGTAGGGCGAGGCTTCGAAGATGACGTCCAGCTGGTACTCGTTCGACAGGCGGTCGGCCATGACCTCGAACTGCAGCTGACCGACGGCGCCGACGATGAAGTCCGAGCCGATGTCCGGGCGGAACAGCTGGGTCACGCCCTCCTCCGCCAGGCCTTCCAGCGCCTTCTTCAGGTGCTTGGCCTTCAGCGGGTCTTTCACGCGGACGCGCTGGAGGATTTCCGGGGCGAAGTTGGGCAGGCCGGCGAAGCGCAGCGTGCCGGTCTCCGACAGGCTTTCGCCGACCCGCAGCACGCCGTGGTTGGGAATGCCGATGACGTCGCCGGCGTAGGCCTCCTCCGCCAGCTCGCGGTCGGAGGCGAAGAACATGATCGGCGCGTTGACGCTCATCTGCTTGCTGGGCGTCTCGCCGCGCACGCCGGTCGAGAAGGTCTTCAGCTTCATGCCGCGGGTGAACTTGCCGCTGGTCAGCTTGAAGAAGGCGATCCGGTCGCGATGGTTGGGGTCCATGTTCGCCTGGACCTTGAACACGAAGCCGCTGACTTCCGGGTCGCCCGGCGCGACATGGGTCTCGGCGCCGCCCTTCTCGGCCGCGCGCGGCTTGGGCGCGGGGGCATAGGCGGCGATCGTCGCCAGCAGCTCGTCGACGCCGAAGTGACGCAGGGCCGATCCGAACACCACCGGGGTCATATGCCCCTCGATGAAGCTCTGGACGTCGAACGGCTTGGACGCCTCCTGCACCAGCATCGAGGCTTCCTCCAGCTCGCCCTGCTCGTCGGGATCGAGGTGGGTGACGATGGCGTTGGAATTGAAGGCGACCGGGTCGGGATGGCCCTCTTCCCGGTTCTTGCCGAACGGGATGAACTTCTGGCCGCGCAGATCCAGCATGCCCTTGAACCGCCCGCCCGAGCCGGCCGGCCAGTAGAGCGGCGCGGGATCCAGAGCCAGCTTGCTGCTGATCTCGTCCAGCAGCGCGATGGGATCCTGCGCCTCGCGGTCCATCTTGTTGATGAAGGTGACGATCGGGATGTCGCGCAGGCGGCAGACCTCGAACAGCTTCAGGGTCTGAGGCTCGATGCCCTTCGCGGCGTCCAGAACCATGACCGCGGCGTCGGCGGCCGTCAGGGTGCGGTAGGTGTCTTCCGAGAAGTCCTCGTGGCCCGGCGTGTCCAGCAGGTTGAACATCAGGCCTTCGTGGTCGAACGTCATCACCGAGGCGCTGACCGAGATGCCGCGCTCGCGCTCGATCTTCATCCAGTCCGACCGCGTGCGGCGGTTCTCGCCGCGAGCGCGCACGGCGCCGGCCGCCCGGATCGCCCCGCCGGCCAGCAGCAGGTTCTCGGTCAGGGTGGTCTTGCCGGCGTCAGGATGGCTGATGATGGCGAAGGTGCGCCGGCGGGCGGCTTCGAGAGCGACGGAGGTGGACATGGCGGCGGGTTAGCCGTCCCGCCGCCGTTTGTCACGGGGCAGCCTTGCCCTTCACGCGCGCGATCTCGCCGTCGACCTGCTCCAGAGTCTTGCGCGCGGCCTCCGCGGCCCCTCCGCCGTGCGGGCTGTTGGCCAGGGGCATCAGGACGACGCGGGCCTCTTCCCACTCCTTCTCCAGCATCAGCGCTCGAGCAAACATGATCCGCACTTCGGGCACCTGCGGGGCCAGGTCGAAGGCGGCCGAGAGCGCATTGAGCGTGTTGTCGGAGGGATAGTCCGGTTCGATCTGACGGCTGATCGCGTAGTAGTAGAGCGTGCGGTAGTCACCGGGCCGGGCGGCGTGGGCCCTGGCCAGAAGCTTGCCGCCCTCCTGCATCTCGTCGCGGACGTCGCCTCCGTCTTCGCCCGCCTCGATGACCCGGCTGACGCCCAGGATCCTCAACGCGTCGGCGTCCTTCGGGTCGGCCGCGATCATGCGCTTCAGGACGGCCTCGCCGGCCGCCCGATCGGCGAACCAGACCTCGCCGTAGGCCAGGGCCAGTTCGGCCAGCCGATCCCCGGGGTGCTTGGCCGCGCGGGGACGGACGTAGGTCTTCACGAAGACCTCGCCCTCGTCCTTGCTCATGCCGCTCCGCATGCGCAGGTAGGCCAGCAGGAGGTCGTCCGCCGACGACGGCAGGGCCTCGACCTTGATCTGGGGCGGCGCAAAGCCCTTTCGGGTCAAGCTGGCGAAGGCGAGCCGTCCTCCGGCATACCGGCGCACGGCCTTCTGCAGAGCGTCGAGATCCTGCCCGGTAACCGCCTCCATCGTCTTGGCCGGGTCGCCCCCGGCCCCGACCGCCTTCATGTAAGCGTCGAGCTGCTTGTTCCGGGCGGGATCGCTCATCAGGTAGTGCGTCAGGGCCCATGACTGGGCGTAGAACGAGTCCATCTCGCCTGTTTTCAGGTCGCTGGTCCGCTTGGTCAGCAGATCCTTGAACGGCAGCCAGTGCGCGTTCAGCAGGGAATAGCTGCGCACGTTGTTCGGCCTGCCGACCTCGACCTTGTCGCCGTTGATCACGGTCTGGGCGAAGTACTCGGCGTACCCTTCGACCAGCCATGCGGGGTAGCCGTAGGGAAAGTACTGCAGCATGAAATGGTGCGCGTACTCGTGCAGGACGACAAAGTCCGGCTCGCGGTCCCGGATGGCCATGGCGAAGATGTCGCCCATGCCGGGCGAATAGAAGCCCGCGATGCCGGAGCCGAGGGCCGGCTCGACCTCCCGCAATCCCTCGTTGTCGGCGACCAGATAGATTTCGAGCTTGCGCGGCGGCGCGCCGCTCAGGTCCATGCCATGCTTGTAGCGGAGCACGGAGTCGAAGATCTCGAGCTTCTCGGCGTATTCCCGCAGGCTACGCTCCGAACTCTCGCCGTAGACGATGAACCTGGGGCTTTCGGCCTTCAGCCATTTGGCCTGCGCCAGGCCCGGCGCACAGAGCGCCGCCGCCGCAACGACGGCCACCCAAAACCTGAACCCAGACATCCCCAAAGCCCCCCGGCCCTCGCACGCTCAACTTGAACGCACCTTAGGGCCAGACGCCAGCGTCGGGAAAGCGGTCGTTAGGCCGCGAGGCGGCGCCAGACCTGACGATCGGCCTCTACCGTGGTCAGCGCGCCATGGCGCTGGCGGTCATAGAGCACGCCCATCACCTCCAGACCGATGGAGGCATAGCGCACCTGCACCTGATCATGCGGACAGCCCTTCGACGGCGAGACGAAGAGGGCGGCGTTGACCTCCGGAGCCTTGGCGACGATCAGGGCGGCGAGACGCATGGCCCGATCGGGGGCCACGCGCTGCAGCAGCGGCTCCTCCGAGTACAGTTCGGCGCCCAGCTGGCTCACGAACTGCAGGTCCAGCTTGGCGAAGCGGCGCGCCGCGATGGGCGGCGCCAGGTCGAGGGCCGCGAGGTTCAGGACGACCTCGTTCATCAGGAAGAGCATTGGCGGGGGCTGCGAACTGAAAACTGACGGTCCCCATAGTGGGCCAGGGTCGCTTTCGGTTCCGTGTAAGAACGCGGTTAACGGGATCTGACCGCGCGTTTTTCCACCCGGCTAACTCTTCTCGACGGTCTCGACCAGGAAATGGCGGCCCTCGGCGTCCTCGATCTCCACGACCCACAGGTCGGGATCAATGCGCAGGGCGCGCTCGATGTAGGCGTCCAGGTCGGGCTCGTTCTCGGATCGGGCCGGCTGCATCCAGACCCGCTCGCCGTCCCCGCGGGTGGCTTCGCTGTAGAGCCGCGCCGTCCCGGCTCGCCGGTTGATCGCCTTGACCAGCACCGCCCCGGCGCGCGGATCGCCCTTGCGCGCCACTGCCGCGAAGGCTCCGCCCTGCTCGGCCCGGCGGATGAGGGCGCCGACCCAGATGTCCGTGGAAAGAAGCAAGCCGACCCCGCGCTAACCGGACCGAAACCCGCCCCGGCTAAGGCTTCGGTCGAAGATCGCCGACCATACGGGAAAAGACCGGATCATGACGAGCCCGCGCAGACGCGTGCGAACCTTCGCGGGACTCTCGACGGGCGTCGCGGCCTTGGTTCTGGCGACGACGGCCCTGGCCGCCGGCGGGGCCGCCGATCTGCTCTACGAACGCACCTTGATGACCGCCGCCGACGCGCGCTGCCGGCTGTTCGACCCCTCCGTCGGCGCGGCGCTCGATTCGGCCCGGGCCCAGGCGCGCGGCGCTGTCCTGCGCGGCGGCGCTTCGCCCGAAACCCTCCACGCGATTGAACAGCGCGCCCGCGGCCGGGCGGCTCAGACCGACTGCGGCTCACGCGACCTGCAGGTGGCGGCGGGCCGGGTGCGGTCGGCGTTCGAAGGCTATGCCCGCCTCATCCGCATGACCTGGCCCGGCGATGTCGCGGGCTGGCGGGGCGACCGCACCATCTCGCGCGAAGCGCCGCTGTGGCGGCTGTCGCAGACCGCCGGCTTCGGCCACGACCGCATGGTCTTCGGCCTGGCGGGCAAGGAGGGAGTCGGCGCCGTCCTGGCCTCGGTCAGCTTCGCCGACGGCGCGACGCCCTATGCCGCGCGACTGGTCATGCGCGACCCGGCCCGGGCCCCTCAGGCCTATCTGGACGCGCGCCGCGGCGGGCTGAAGGGCCGCCTGCCGCTGTCCGCACGGATACCGCCGTCCAGCGCCACCCAGGCCTTCGCCGCCGAGCAGCGCAGTCCTGCTTCAGAGCGCCTGCTGCCGACGGGCGCCAAGTCCGGCTGGCTGTATCGCTTCCCGCAGCGCAGCGCCGACGCGCTGGCTGGTTTGGACCCTCGCGAAGCCGTCGCCGTCGACTTCCTGTTCAGCGGTCCGCGGGGCGATCAGGTGCGCCGCGCCTATGTCGAGGTTGGGGACTTCGCCGCCGGCCGCGCCTTCCTGAAGGTCTCGCCGCGCTAGCTCAGCCGCGCGGATTGAAGGCTATGACGTTGCCGCCGGCCGGCGGCGGGGTCTGGCTGGCCGGTCGCATCACGACCGGCAGACGCAGGCTGACGGTGGTTCCCTCGCCCAGCACGCTCTCGATGACCATCTCGCCGCCATGCAGCTCCGCGAAGGAGCGCACCAGGGACAGGCCCAGGCCCGTGCCGAGTTGCCGCCGCGTGTCGTCGCCGGCCTGTTCGTAGGGGCGCCCCAGCCGCTCCAGATCCTCGCGCGAAATGCCGACGCCGGTGTCGACCACGATCAGCTCGAGCAGATCCTCGAAGCTCTGGACGGTCACGGTCACGGTTCCGCCCTTGGGCGTGAACTTCAGCGCGTTGGACACCAGGTTCAGGACGATCTGCTTGATCGCGCGGCGGTCGGCGTCGACCGTCAGAGGCTCGGACGGCAGCACGCCGCGCAGCGCCACCCCGGCGCCGTCGGCCTGAAGCCTCATCAACCGCAGGGCGGCCGAAACCGCCTCGCGGCCGTCGAAGACCTCGCGCGAGAGCTCGAACCGCTCCGCCTCGATCTTGGACATGTCGAGAACGTCGTTGATCAAATCCAGCAGGTGCTGTCCGGACTCATGGATCAGCTCGCCGTACTCGGCGTACTTGTCGGGCAGCGGGCCGAACATCCGCGCCCGCATGATGTCGGAAAAGCCCATGATCGCGTTCAGCGGCGTGCGCAGCTCGTGGCTCATGTTGGCCAGGAAGCGGGACTTGCCGGCCGTGGTCGCCTCGGCGTCCTGGCGCGCCTGATCGAGGGAGGTCTCGCGGGCGCGCTCGGCGGTCGCGTCGCGCACCATGGCCAGCAGCAGGTTCTCCTCCGCCCGGCGCAAGGTGAGGCCCGCCCAGCGGTCCATGGCTCCCGCCGGCGCGAAGCCGGTCTCGGCCCGGCCCTCGGCGATGGCGAGCTTCAGCGCCTCGATCACCGCCAGGCGGTCGGCGCCGGGCAGCGCCGCGGCGGGGAGGCCCAGCTCCCGGACCTGATCGCGCGACACGCCTTCCGGAGGCTGGCCGTAGAGGGCCCGCACGCGGCCGTGCGGGTACAGGGAGAGAATGAGGGCCGGCTGTTCCTCGAGAATGGCCCTCAGGCGCTCGACCTCGTCATCGCGGCGCAGCTCGCGGCGGGCGGCGCGCCGTTCGGCCAGGATCAACCCTGCCCCAAGACCCAGTCCGGTGGTGGCGAGCGCCAGCAGGCCCAGCCAGAACCCCGCGCCCTCCGCCGGCAACGTCGGCGCCAGCCCGGACAGGGCCGCCAGGGCCGAGACCAGGGCGGCCATGAACGACAGCGCCGCGCCCTCGGCGAGCCGGCGGCGGCCGCCATAGACCGAAGCGGCGGCGACCGGAGCCAGGCACCACGGGCCGAGCGGCCCGCCGACGCCTCCCGCCAGCAGACAGGCCAGCGCGCCGCCGACGCCCCAGACCACCAGCATCAGGCCCATGCCCCGCTCGCTGAGCGGTCGATTGGGAAACAGACTGACCGCCGCGGGCAGCCCGCCCGCGATCAGGGCCGGGACCACCGGCCAGGCCGACGCCGGAAACGCCAACCACAGCAGGACGACGGACAGGCCGACAAGGCCCAGCCAGCTCCAGAACCAGAGCCGCTGCGCCGAAACGGAACCCAGGCGCGCCGCCGAAGCGACGCGGCCGGTCTCGGCGTCGTCGGTCGCGCTTTCGGTCACCGGTTCCTTCATCCCTTCGCCCCGCGGACGGAGCCTTGATCGCCCAGACTAGACGCCCTGGAGAGTCGCCTCCAGACCGCTCGCGCCGGGGGCGACGGCAAAGGGGTGGAACTCGCCGCTCGAACTGTGGACGGAAACAGAATCGTAAGCGCGCTGGCGCAAGGTCGCCGTCTGTCACGCTCACAGAGGGCGACGCTTACCATGCCGCAGACGGCGCGCAGGCCAGAAGACATCCCGCGCGCGGACGAAGACCGGCGCGAGACGACGCTCGTCGAGCGGGCGGCCACCCTCGACGAGGCCAAACGGGCCTTCCTGCGGACGGCCAGCCACGAGCTGCGGACGCCGCTGAACGCCATCATCGGCTTCTCGGAGATCATCGCCGGCGAACTCTACGGCCCGCTCGGCGCGCCGCAGTATCGCCAGTACGCCGAGCACGTTCGCGACAGCGGCTATCGGTTGCTCAAGCTGGTGAACCAGGTGCTGGAGGTCGCGCGACTCCAGGGCCAGCCCGTCGACATCGTCCCGCGCCCGGTCGCGCTGGACCATGCCCTCGACGACGTCCGCGACCAGCTCAAGGGCGATCTGACGGAACGCCAGGCGACGCTCGCCGTGGCCGACGACGGCGCCCTGCCCTCGGTCTTCGCTGATCCCAAGGGTCTCCGGACCCTGCTGGCCAACCTCATTCAGAACGCGGCGCTCTACGGTCCGGTCGGCGGCGTGATCGAGATTTCCGCCACCCCGCGCGGCGAAACCGTCGAGATCGCGATCCGGGACCATGGCGACGGGGTCGACCCGGCCGAGATCCCGCGGATGATGAACCCCTTCGAACAGGGCGACAACGCACTCAGCCGGTCGACACAGGGCGCGGGCCTGGGCCTGCCCATCGCCGTCCTGCTGGCCGAGGCCATGAGCGGTCGCCTGTGGCTGGAACCGGCGGTCGGCGGCGGCCTGCGCGCCTGTGTGGTCTTGCCCGCCGCCTGACGCCGCCCTAAGTCCCCGGCGTATGGCTGAAACGATCGACACCGCCCTGGAAGACCTCGCCGCCGAGTTCGAGCTGCTCGGGGACTGGGAGGAGCGCTATCGCTACGTGATCGAGCTGGGTCGCGAGCTGGCGCCCCTGACCGACGCCGAGCGCAGCGAAGCCAACAAGGTGCGGGGCTGCGCCAGCCAGGTATGGCTGGTCACCGAGCCCCAGGCGGACGGCGCGATCATCTTCCGTGGAGATTCGGACGCCCATATCGTGCGCGGGCTGATCGCGGTTCTGCTGCGGCTGTTTTCCGGCCGGCCGGCCGCGGACATCGCCCGCTTCGACACGAAGGCGGCCTTCGACACGCTGGGCCTGAGCGGCGCCCTGTCGACCCAACGCTCCAACGGCCTGGCGTCGATGGCGGCGCGGATCGCCCGGGACGCCCAGGCCCTGGCCGCCTAGCGGCTCAGCCGAGGCCGTAGTGCCGGGCCAGGCGAGCCAGCGCCAGCTTCAGGACCGTCTTGCCCGCCCGTCTCGGCAGCCCCAGGTCGCGTTCCGCGGCTTCCAGGGCCGTCCCAGCGAAACAGACCTTCACCAGAACCTCGCGCAGCCCGGGGCCGACGTCGTCCAGCGCCCGCGCGATCCGCGCCTTGGCCGCCCTGGCGCGCTCCGCCGGATCGACGCCGGGACCACGTCCGCCCCTGGTCTTCGGCCCGGCGTCCCAGGCCATGGTCAGCCGACCGACCGTCCCGGCCAGAGTGAAGTCGTCCCGCAGCTTCTCGGCGGCGACCATCTCGACCGGCCTCAACCAGGGCCGGCCGTTCGCATCGCGTCGGCGGGCCAACCAGGCGATCGGCGATTCCCCAAGGTTCACCGCCCGCTGGGTCACGGCGCCGTCCGGCCCCACGCAGGTTCGGACGCCCTCGACCACGCTGGGCCGGTTTGCGGCGGGCAAGGTCGCCGGCCTCGCCGCGCGGACGAGGCGCCAGCCGCCTTCCGGCCGGACGCTGAGGCCCGGCTCCCGCGACAGCGCGACGAAGCCGGCCTCACAGAGCCTGAGCGCGGCGCGTCGCCGCCGATCGGGCGACGAGCGCACGAGGTAGCCGCCCTGTCCGTCGGCCTCGAGCCAGGCCCCGGGTTGCGACAGGATCACGCCCGCCCGAGCCGTCATGCGATCGATCTCGATCATGCCGCCGCCGGCGCTTCGCAGGCATGGCGGATGCTGGCCTCCAGCGCCGTCAGCAGGGCGTCGAAAGCAGCGTCGTCCCGCAGATCCTCGACCACATGGATGGCGTGGCTGGCGGTGGTGCGATCCCGTCCGAAGGCCGTGGCCACCCGCGACATCGACCAGGCCAACGTCACATGCGCCAGATAGATCGCGACCTGCCGGCCGCGCGAGGCCGCCGCCGTCGATCGCCGCCGCGCGGCCATCTCCCGCATCGGCACGTCCAGCGTCCAGGCCACCAGACTGGTGACGAAAGCGGCCGCCAGCCGATCTCGCCGATACTCAGGGGGCTCTCCCCAGGGGTCGTCTTCTCTCTCATGCGCCGCGGCCATACTCGCCTCCTCCCGGCCGGGCGTCCTTCGCCCGGTCTTCTCCTCCAGTGTCGTCGGGATGAAGATTGGGTGGATAATTTTCCTATTCAAGGCGACTCGATAGGAAAATTATCAATACGGCGCGGGCGGTTGCCCTGGCGCGGGATCGGGATAGGCCGGGGATAGGTCCAGTCAGGCGGCGCGGATGCCGCTGGCGGAATCGCCTTGAACGCCGACGACGGCGTCGTAGCCGAGGATCATGTCGACGTTGCGCCCGTCGCTGGCCAGCGGCAGCCGCAACCAGAGCAAGGACGCGTGGGCGCTGCCCCGCCAGGACAGGCTGTGGCAGCCCACGCCCGGCCGGCGATCTTCGACGATCCGGTCGAGTTCGGTCCGCCAGTCTTCGGCGACGCGCTGACCATAGACCTCGCCCAGCGTACGGCCGGTGATCTCGCGGCCATAGACGGTGTAGAGGCCGGTGCCGGCGAGGCGCAGGCGGTAATCACGGCGTTCGCCGGGGACGATGTCGATGAGGCTGACGGTCGGCAGGAGCCGCTTGAACCCCGCCGGGTCGATGTCCGCCCGGGACGGCAGACGGCCGGCCCGGCGCAGCGACGCCCAGTAGGCGAACAACTCCTCGTGGGCGCGAGCGGCGGTCGCGGAAGCGCCCAGTTGCGCGGCCATCTACAGAGTCCTTAACAACCCATTGGAATCACCCAGTGATTCACTATCGCTTAACCGGCGAATCGGGGGAAGCGAAAAGTCGCCGGGCGCGGCGAACTTTCGCAGCCGGAGTCAAGCCTTGGGGCCGGGCGACCGATCCCGCGGACCGGAAGAGCTAAGGAAGCGAGCGGCCAAAGAAAAAGGGCGGCCGCCGAAGCAGCCGCCCTCTTTTTCAATTCTGCGTCGGAGTTCAGCGCTTCTTGCGCGCCGCCTGACGGCCGCCCTGGCCCAGGCCCATCTGCTTGGCCAGATCCGAGCGCGCCTTGGCGTAGTTCGGCGCGACCATCGGATAATCCTTCGGCAAACCCCACTTCGCCCGGTATTCCTCGGGGCTCATGTTGTACTTGGTGCGAAGGTGACGCTTGAGCGACTTGAACTTCCGTCCGTCCTCAAGGCAGATCAGATAGTCCGGCGTAATCGAACGGCGCACCGGAACCGCAGGCTCCTTGGGCGCGACTTCGACCGTGATCGTGCCGGTGGCGACTTCGCTGAGCGCCTTGTGCACGTTCTGAATCAAACCCGGAATATCGCTCGCAGCAACCGTGTTGTTGCCGACATACGCGGACACAATGTCCGTCGTCATTTCAATGATCGCCGATTTGTCTTCCATCTGGCCTTGTTCCACCACTGGAATGATTGAGCCCAACTGGAATCGGTCCCACGCGATCCAGTTGTGGCGTGCATATAGGGATATATTGCCGCACACAAGCACCTACCTGCTTGGATGCCAGCAACGAATTCAGAATACTCCAGCTAATGATCGAGACCGGTCAAGAACCGAAGCCGTTGCTACGTCAGATTTCCGAACGTTCAGACTGTCAACGACGTCCGAAATCGGAGCCGAGCGCCAGCATCGCTGCGCGCTGAGGTTGCGAAAATTCGTCGACGGCGTCTTCGTCGCCTTCGCGGATGGCTTTGATCAGCGCCGGCGTCAGCGCCGAGGACAGCGACCAGTTCCAGTACCGCAACACGGTCTGGGCCCGATCGACCGCGATGGTGTCGAACAGAGTCAGCACCCGTTCAAGCCCCGGCGCGACGGCCCCCGAGGCGTCGGTCTCCGGTCGGCGCAGGCCGCGCCACAGCGATCGAACGGCGGTGCGCGGCAACCCCGTCGCCTTGCATAGGATCGCCAGCGGCTCCCCGCCCGCGTCGGTGAAGATCTTCGCCCCCGTCATCGGCTTGAGACCCGAGAGATAGGCGATCTCCTCGGCCACTTCGCGGGTCATGCTTTCGGAGGCCACGACAATCGCCTCCTCGAGACTTTCGAAGGGGCTTCGCTCCAGCGCCGCCCGATTGCGCTGGCGCCGCTCGATGAACTGCAGCGCCTTGCGGGTGAGCGGATCCTGCCACTTCTCTTCCGCCGCCATGCCGAACACGTCGCTGACGGCCTCCTGCAGGATCTCGCGCGAAACCGCGAACCGCTGAAGGATCGTTCGCCGGCTGTCGGCGTCGGACCACCAGAACATCACATAGGCGTGGCTGGGCCGCAGCTCTGATCGGCGCAGCAGCAGCGGGATCAGCCTTGGGTTGTCGCGCGTCGTCGCCACGATGGTCTCGACGGCGGCGTGGCTGAGGCGCGCCAGGTCATTGCGCAGCACGGACTCGATCACCGCTGCTTCACCAGGCTCGATCAGCGCGTCGACCACCGCCTCATGCAGGCCCCGGCGGGCCGCGACCAGTCGCCGGTGCTCCGGCGTCGCCGTCCGGGCGCAATCGATCAGGTCGGTGTCGGACAGACTGGCGCTGTTCTCGATCAAGGTTCGGGCCACCGGCAGGTCGTCCCGGAGCAGCAGGCGGGCCAGGCTGGTCGGAATCTCGCTGACGGCGGCCACGCGGCGCGCGATCCGGACCCGCTCGTCGAGCACCGCCTCGCGGAGCAGTTCGATCAACAGATCGGCGGTCATCGCCCGCTCGAAGGCGTTGACCCGGCTGCCCGGCAAGCAGACCACGTCGGCCAGCCGCTTCAGCAGGGCGGCGCGCGAACGCGAAGGCGCCGCGGCAGGCTCCTGCGCCGCGGCGAGGTCTTGGGCGTCCAAGACAGGTCTAAGGGCGGGCTCGCTCATGCCGAGGGATCAAACGGAGACGATAACGGAAACAGTGGCGCGACACGGCGGCGTCGCAGCCTGAGATGAGAGCAGAGCCGTGTTAACCGGCGATGACCGCGGCGGGTTTTCCGCCGCGGCCAGCCTCCGTGATCAGGCGAAGGCCCCCATCGGACGCGGCGCCTTCGGCGCGGACGCCCGCTGCTTGGCCTTCTCGGTGAAGTAGCTGGCGATCGCGACTCCGGCGATGGCCAGGGCGAGCAGGAACATGGCGCCCTTGTCGGTCGGCAGGTTCATGGCCGCGATCTGCGCCGCCGTCCGGCCTTCGGCCAGGGCGGCCGAGAGTTCCGGCAGCCTCGGCACCTGGATCCCCAGCCACGGGGTCAGGTGGAAGACGATAGCGCCCAGGGCCACCAGCAGTCCCAGCTGCGCGCCGCGCATCCGGGTCGCCGGCCACAGGACCATCAAGACGGCGATCAGTTCGACCACGCCGGTCGCGTAGCGCAGCCAAGGCTCGAAAATCCCAATCCCTGAACGGGCGGCGATCAGGCCGAAAACGGGATTGGGGTCAGGACCCACGAACTTGTAGATGCCGGTGCCGAACAGAAGCACCGCAAGCATCAGTCCGAACGTCCAACTCAGTACTCGCTCCATCATGGCGAATCCTCCACCGGGACCTCGGCGGTCCCCGTGGAGCACAGGATGGCGCCGTTCGCTGAACGACGCGACTCACCTTTTCGCGCTCTGCAAGCGCGTCCGGTTCTCAATGGGGGCGAATTCTGGAAAGCCTTTCTACGATTACTTGAATTCGCGCTTTTCCCAGTAGGGCCAGACGTCCGGCAGATCGCTCGAGACCTTGTCGGGATAGGCCGGCGGGCGCTTCTCCAGGAAGGACATCACCCCCTCCTTGGCGTCGCCCTGGGCGCCGCGAGCCATGATCGCGCGGCTGTCGGACATGTGGGCGTCCATCGGATGCGGCGCACCGGCGTTGCGGTACATCAGCTGGCGGGTCAGGGCGACCGACACCGGGGCGGCGTTGTCGGCGATCTCGCGCGCCAGGGCGTAGGCCGCCGGCAACAGGTCTTCGGGCGCGTGCAGCGAGCGGACCAGGCCGCCGTCCTTGGCCTCCTGCGCCGGGAAGACCCGGCCGGTGTAGCACCACTCCAGCGCCTGCTGCAGACCGACCAGCCGCGGCAGGAACCAGGACGAGGCGGCTTCCGGCGTGATGCCGCGGCGCGCGAAGACGAAGCCGAACTTGGCCTCGGTCGAGGCCAGGCGGATGTCCATGGCCAGCTGCATGGTGACGCCGATGCCGACCGCCGCCCCGTTCACCGCTGCGATCACCGGCTTGAGGCTCTCGTAGATGCGCAGGGTCAGCAGGCCGCCGCCGTCGCGGTAGACGCCGTTGACCATGAACTTGTCGCGCGGATTGCCGTCCTGCTTGGCGTAGTCGAAGGTCTTGTCGCCGCTGCCCAGGTCCGCCCCGGCGCAGAAGGCGCGGCCGGCGCCGGTGACCACCACCACCTTCACCGAGTCGTCGGCGTCGGTGATGTCGAAGGCCTGGATCATCTCCATCATCATCTGACCGGTGAAGGCGTTCATCCGGTCGGGACGGTTCAGGGTGATCGTCGCGATCCCGTCCTTGCGGTCCAGCAGGATGGTCTCGAAGGTCGGGGCGGACATGCGGGGCTCCTCGGCGGTCGGCTTTAAACGAGCGTATGAAAAGCGGCGGACGCGGGGGAAGGCAAGAGCCTAGGCCGCCCGCCGCTCCGCCGTGAAGCTGACGCCCAGCTTGCGGATGGCGTGGACAAAGTTGTTCGGGGCGACGTCGATCTCGCCGGTCCAGCGCATGTCGGGGAAGCGGGCCAGGATCTGGCGGTAGGCCTCCTCCAGCTGGATCTGCGCCACCCGCTTGCCGATACAGGTGTGCGGGCCGTAGCCGAAGGCGATGTGCTTGTCGGCGTTGGCCCGCGAGACGTCCAGGCGGTCGGGATCGGCGAACACCGCCTCGTCGCGGTTGGCGGCGCCGAAGTACATGATCACCTTCTCGCCCTCGGCGATCCTCTGGCCGTTGATCTCGGCGTCCCGCGTGGCTGTCCGGCGCATGTAGATCACCGGGCTGACCATGCGGATGAACTCGTTCACCGCTCCCGGCAGCAGGCCCGGGTCGGCGACCAGCCGGGCGTGCTGGTCGGGGTGCTCGGTCAGCAGCTTCATCGAGCCCGACAGGGTGTTCCGCGTGGTGTCGTTGCCGGCGAAGACGATCAGCAGCCAGGAGCCGTCCAGGTACTCGTCGCTGAGCAATTCGCCGTCGACCTGGGCCCGGGCGATGGCGCTCATCAGGTCCGGCTGCGGATCGGCCCGCCGCTTCAGCAGCATGGCGCGGCCGTAGTCGAACATCTCCTCCACGTTGGCGTTGAAGTCGGCGATGAACTGCATCAGCTCCAGCGACGGCGCCACGCCCTCGGTCGCCTGGCGCATGGCCAGGTTCTGAGCCTCCTCGAGATAGTGCATCCAGGTCAGGAACTTCGGCCGATCGACCTCCGGCACGCCCAGGATCTCGCACAGGGTGAACAGCGGCAGGATCGAGGAAAAGTCCTCGACCAGATCGGCCTCCCCCTTCCCGGCCATGGCGTCGAGCAGACGGGTCACCTCGCCCTTCACCCGCTCGGTCAGGCCGCGCAGATAGCCGGGCGTGAAGTAGGGCATGTGCTCGCGGCGCAGCTGCAGGTGGTGCGGCGCGTCCATGTTGATCATGGCGTCCATCGAGGCGCGGTACAGCAGCGCATGCCGCGCCTCCGGCTTGCCGGCGCCCATAAGGATGCCGCCCCGCTGGCTGGAGAAGGTCGCTGCGTCGCTGTTCACCGCCATCACGTCGGCGTGGCGGGTGACGGCCCAGAAGCCCGGCCCCTCCAGCCGGGTCTCCTCGTGCCACATCACCGGCGCCTGGGTGCGCATGCGGGCGAAGTCGGCGTACGGCTGGCCCTGGGCGAAGCGGGCGATGTCGGTCAGGTCGACGCCGTCCAGAACCGGATAGGCGCGGCCGTTGTTGGGCCCCGGGCGCCCCTCGACCGCGGTCTGGCTGATGAGCTCCATCGCCGCTTCCTCCCGTCGTGTTTTCGTTGTTGCAGGGAGCTTACGCCGCGACCGCGAGGCGGCAATCATGACGTCGCGTCAGCTTCCGCGACGGCGCCCTTTTCTTCCTGACTTCCGCGCGCGTAAGGTGATCGTCGATCAGGCGCGCGACAGATGCGCCGGTCCGGAAACACAGGGAAACGGCGCATGAGTCAGGCCATCGAGGCGGACTACATCATCGTCGGCGCGGGCAGCGCCGGCTGCGTGCTGGCCAATCGGCTCAGCGCCGACGGCCGCCACAAGGTCCTGCTGCTGGAGGCCGGCGGCGACGACCGCCCGACGAGGAACCCCGGCCAGTTCCTGTCCAACCTGATGATCCATGTCCCGGTCGGCTACTCGCAGACCCTGAAGGATCCCAAGGTCAACTGGCTCTACACGACCGAGCCCGATCCGGGCACCGGCGGCCGCACCCACGTCTGGCCGCGCGGCAAGGTGCTGGGCGGTTCATCCTCGATCAACGGCCTGCTCTACATCCGCGGCCAGCACGCCGACTACGACAACTGGCGGCAGCTGGGCTGCGAGGGCTGGGCCTGGGACGACGTCCTGCCCTACTTCCGCCGGGCCGAGCACCAGGAGCGCGGCGACTGCGAATGGCACGCCACCGGCGGTCCGCTGAACGTCTCGGACGTCACCACGACCCATCCGGTCTCCGACGCGGTGATGGACGCCTGCCAGCAGGCCGGCATTCCGAAGGTGAAGGACGTCAACGCCGGCGAGCAGGAGGGCGCGACCTACTACCAGCTGACGGTGAAGAACGGGCAGCGCTGCTCGGCCGCCGTCGCCTATCTGCATCCGGTGATGGGCCGCCCCAACCTCCGGGTCGAGACCGGCGCCCTGGCCTCCCGCGTCCTGTTCGAGGGCAAGCGGGCCGTCGGCGTCGCGTTCATGCAGGACGGCGTTCAGCGCGTCGCCAGAGCCAAGGCCGAGGTGATCCTGGCCGGCGGCGCGGTGAACTCGCCCCAGTTGCTCCAGCTGTCCGGCGTCGGCCCCGGCGAGCTGCTGCGCGCGCACGGCGTCGACCTGGTCCACGACCTGGCAGGCGTCGGCGAGAACCTGCAGGACCACTACGTCATGACCGTGCGCTACCGGCTGAAGCCGGGCGTGATCTCGGTGAACGAGCTGACCCGCGGCGGGCGCTTCCTCGGGGAGGCGATGAAGTTCCTGTTCCAGCGCAAGGGCCTGCTGACCCTGTCGGCGGCGCATATCGCGGCCTTCTGCAAGTCGCGGCCCGACCTCGCCCACCCGGACATCCAGTACCACATCCTTCCGGCGACGATGGACGCCGACAAGCTGGCCAACGAGCAGAAGATGGTGCTGGAGACTCAGCCCGGCCTGACCATCGGCCCCTGCCAGCTGCGTCCCGAGAGCCGCGGCCACATCCGAATCAAGTCGAGCGATCCGAGCGTCTACCCGACCATCTTCGCCAACTACCTCGCCGATCCGATCGACCAGCAGGTCGCCGTCGCCAGCCTGCGCATCAGCCGCAGGATCGCCGAACAGGCGGCGCTGGCGCCCTATGTCGACCACGAGATGAACCCCGGCCCCGACGTCCAGAGCGACGAGATGCTGCTGGAGTACGCCCGGATGAGCGGCAGCACGATCTACCACCCGGTTGGGACCTGCCAGATGGGCCACGGCCCGATGGCGGTGGTCGACCCGCAGCTGCGCGTCCACGGCCTGGAGGGTCTGCGCGTGGTCGACGCCTCGGTGATGCCGCGGCTGGTCAGCGGCAACACCAACGCCCCCACCATCATGATCGCCGAGAAGGCGTCCGACATGATCCTCGGCAAGGCGGCCCCGTCCGCCCTCGCCGCCTAGTTTCCCGAAGGCAGGCTCAGACGATGCATCCTTTCCATCACGCCCAGAACCACCCCGACCGCGCCGCCTTCATCATGGCCGGAACCGGCGAAACGGTGACCTATCGCCAGCTGGAGGACCGCTCGAACCAGGGGGCGCAGCTGTTCCGCTCGCTGGGCCTGAAGGTCGGCGACGTGATCGCCCTCTTCATGGACAACAGCCCGCGATACTTCGAGATCGCCTGGGCGGCGCAGCGGGCGGGCCTGTACTACACCTGCATCTCGTCGAAGCTGACCGCGACCGAAGTCGAGTACATCGTCCGCGACTGCGAGGCGAAGGTGTTCATCACCTCGGCCACCGTCGGCTCCGTCGCCGACGAGATGCCGGCCCTGATCGGCGACCTGAAGCTCTACATGGTCGGCGGCGCCCGCGCGCCGTTCGAGAGCTTCGAGGCCGCCCGCGACGCCCGGCCGGCGACGCGGATCGCCGACGAGACCGCCGGGTCGGACATGCTCTATTCGTCAGGCACCACCGGCCGTCCGAAGGGCGTGAAGCCGCCGCTGACCGGCGCCGAGATCGACGCGGTCAATCCGCTGTTCATGATGACCCAGGGCCTGTTCGGTTTCACGCCGGACAGCGTCTACATCTCGCCGGCGCCGCTCTATCACGCCGCGCCGCTCCGCTGGTGCATGAGCGTCCATAAGCTGGGCGGCACGGTGATCGTGATGGAGAAGTTCGATCCGGAGACGATGCTGGCCCTGATCGAGCAGTACAAGGTCGACTGCGGACAGTTCGTGCCAACCCATTTCGTGCGCCTGCTGAAGCTGCCGGCGGAGATCCGCAACAAGTACGACGTCTCGTCGATCAAGTCGGCGGTCCACGCCGCCGCCCCCTGCCCCGTCCCGGTGAAGGAGCAGATGATCGAATGGTGGGGCCCGGTGATCCACGAGTACTACGCCGGCACCGAGGGCAACGGCTTCTGCTACATCGGCTCGGCCGACTGGCTGACGCACAAGGGCTCGGTCGGCAAGGCCGTGCTGGGCGAGCTGCGCATCTGCAACGAGGAGGGCGACGCCCTCGGCCCGCGCCAGGAGGGGCAGGTCTATTTTGAGAACGGCCCGCCCATCAACTACCACAACGACCCGGCCAAGACGGCCGAGAGCTACAACAAGCACGGCTGGACCAGCCTGGGCGACGTGGGCTGGATGGACGAGGAGGGCTTCCTCTACCTGACCGACCGCAAGAGCTTCATGATCATCTCGGGCGGGGTGAACATCTATCCGCAGGAGATCGAGAACCTGCTGGTCACCCACCCCAAGGTCGCCGACGTGGCCGTGGTCGGCGCGCCGGACGAGGAGTTCGGCGAGAAGGTCGTGGCGGTCATCCAGCCGGCCGACTGGAACGCCGCCGGCGATGCGCTGCGCGACGAACTGCTGGCCTACGCCAAGGCCAACCTCAGCCATGTGAAGGCCCCGCGCGTGCTGGACTTCATGCAGGAACTGCCCCGGCACCCGACCGGCAAGCTCTACAAGCGCCTGATCCGCGACGCCTACTGGGGCAAGACCGACGCCAAGATCGTCTGAGGCGGCGATCATGGCCAAGGTGGTGCGTATCGGCGGCGCGGGCGGGTTCCTGGGGGACTCCTCGGTCGCCGCGCCCCAGCTGCTGCGCGGCGGCAAGCTGGACTACATGATCCTGGACTACCTGGCCGAGGCGACCATGTCGTCGCTGGGCCAGCTGCGGGCGGCGCGGCCGGACCAGGGCTACGCCCGCGACTTCACCGACTGGGTCTGGAAGGACAATCTGCGCGAGCTGAAGGCGCAGGGCGTGAAGATCGTCACCAACGCCGGCGGCCTGAACCCTCGCGCCTGCCGGGAGCGGATGGAGAAACTGGCCGCGGAGGCGGGTCTCAGCTTCAGGATCGCCGTGGTCGAAGGCGATGATCTGGCCCCGCGGCTGGACGAGCTGAAGGCTCGCGGCCTGTCGGAGATGTTCACCGACGCCCCCTTCCCCGATCCGGCCAAGGTGTTCAGCGCCAACGCCTACTTCGGCGCCGAGCCGATCGCCGCCGCCCTGGCCGCGGGCGTGGACATGGTCATCACCGGCCGGGTGGTCGACAGCGCCCTGACTCTGGGCCCGCTGATCCATGAGTTCGGCTGGAGCCTGGACGACTACGACCGCCTGTCGGCCGGATCGCTGGCCGGCCACGTCATCGAATGCGGCGCCCAGGCGACCGGCGGCCTGTTCACCGACTGGGAGCAGGTGCCGGACTGGGCCCACATCGGCTATCCGGTGATCGAGTGCCACGCGGACGGCTCGTTCATCGTCACCAAGCCGGCCGGGACCGGCGGCCTGGTCTCGCCCGCCGCCGTCGCCGAGCAGATCCTCTACGAGGTCGGCGATCCCCAGGGCTACGCCCTGCCCGACGTGGTCTGCGACTTCACCGCGCTGAAGGTAGAGCAGGTCGGCGAGCATCGGGTGAGGGTCAGCGGCGCCAAGGGCTATCCGCCGACCGACCGCTACAAGGTCTGCGTCACCTGGGGCGACGGCTTCCGCTTCATCGGGGCCAGTCCGGTGGTCGGCCGCGACGCCGCCGCCAAGGGCCGACGACAGTCGGAGGCGCTGCTGGAGCGGATCGGCGAGATGCTGCGCGACCGCAACCTGCCGCCCCTGCGCGACAGCCGCATCGAGATCCTGGGCGCGGAAGCCAGCTACGGCGCCAACGCCCGGCCGCAGGCCCAGGCCGTCCGCGAGGTGGTCTGCCGCATCGGGGCCGAGCACGAGGACGCCGCCGCCCTGGGCCTGATGATGCGCGAGTTCGCCTCGCCCACCACCTCGATGAGCGTCGGCGCCACCGGCTGGTTCGGCGGCGCGCCGACGATCACCCCGGTGTCGCGGGTGTTCTCGATCCTGCTGCCGCGCCAGGAGGTCGCCGCGACGGTCTCGATCGGCGACCAGACCTTGACCATCGTCCCCGCCTCGCCGCCCGAAGCCTTCGACAGGACCAAGGTCGTGGCACCGCCGGTCCCCGCCGATCCGGCCGACGAGGGCGACCTGGTCGCCGTCCCGCTGATCGACGTCGCCTGGGCTCGCTCGGGGGACAAGGGCGACGCCTTCAACGTCGGGGTCATCGCCCGCCGGCCGGAGCTGCTGTCCTGGATCCGCAAGGGCCTGACCGAGGCTGTGGTCCAGGCCTGGTTCGCTCATGAGTTCGAGGGCGCTGCCGATCCGAAGGTCCTCCGCTACGAACTGCCCGGCCTGGACGCCCTGAACTTCCACTGCATCCAGGCGCTGGGCGGCGGCCAGTTCTCCAGCCTGCGCCTCGATCCGCTGGCCAAGGGCAAGGCCCAGCAGTTGCTCGACATCGACATCCAGGTCCCGCGCCGCCTCGTCGCCTGACCGCCCGCACAGGAGCCTCCCCATGTCCGATCTGGTCCTGCGCGAGACGCGCGGCGCGGCCGTCCATCTGATCCTGAACCGGCCCGACAAGCTGAACTCGCTGAACGTGCCGGTGTTCGAGGCGCTGGACCGCCATGTCCGCGACCTGCAGCAGGCTCATGCCGGCGTGTCGGTGGTGGTGCTGCGCGGCGCGGGGAAATGCTTCTCGGCCGGCCACGACCTGGGCGACATCGCCAGCGGCGAAAAGCTGCCCTACCCCAACTTCCAGGCCAAGGTGATCGAACGCTTGGCAAGCCTGCCGCTGCCGGTGGTCACGGCGGTGCAGGGCCACTGCTACACCGGCGCGCTCGAGCTGGCCCTGGCCGGCGACATCATCATCGCCGCCGAGGCGGCCAAGTTCGCCGACACCCACGCGAAGTGGGCCTTGACCCCGGTCTGGGGTCTGAGCCAGCGCCTGCCGCGCCGGGTCGGCTCGGCCAAGGCCCGCGAGATGATGTTCACCTGCCGCACCTACTCGGGCCGCGAGGCCGAGGCGATGGGCCTGGCCAACGTCTGCGTGCCGGACGCCGAGTGGGAGGCTACGGTCGACGCCTGGGCGAACGAGATCGCCGCCAACTCGCCCTACAGCCACGCCGCCAACAAGCGGCTGATGGACCACACCGACGGCCTGCCCCTGCCGGCCGGGCTGGCGCACGAGATCTACCGGGGCGAGGGCGTGGGCCCGGACATGCGCGACCGCATCGCCGCCTTCGCCGCCCGCAAGAAGGGCTGAGCCGTGGCCCTGGCGCTGAGCGCGGCCGATCTCGCCTTCCGCGACGAGGTCCGGCGGTTCCTGGACGAGAAGCTGACCGACGACCTGCGCGAGGCGGGCCGGCTGTGCGCCGGCATCTACTGCGACCGGCCGGTGGCGCAGCGCTGGCTGTCGATCCTCAACGACCGCGGCTGGGCGACGCCCAACTGGCCGGTGGAGTACGGCGGAACCGGCTGGAGCCTGGTCCAGCGCTATGTCTTCGCCAGCGAGCTGATCGCCGCCGATGCGCCGCCTGTGACGCCCAACGCCACCGGCATGCTCGGGCCCGTGCTGATCGCCTTCGGGACAGACGCTCAGAAGGCTCGCTACCTGCCCGCCATCAAGACCGGCGAGGACTGGTGGGCCCAGGGTTATTCGGAGCCGGGCGCCGGCTCGGACCTGGCCGCGCTGCAGTGCCGGGCTGCACGGGACGGGGACCATTACGTCGTCAACGGCTCGAAGATCTGGACCAGCCACGCCCAGTGGTCGAACCGCATCTTCTGCCTGGTCCGGACCAGTTCGGAGGGCAAGCCGCAGCAGGGGATAAGCTTCCTGCTGTTCGACATGGACCTGCCCGGGGTCAGTGTCCGGCCGATCATCACCCTGGCCGGGGACCACGAGGTCAACGCCGTCTTCTTCGACAACGTCCGCGTCCCTATCGAAGGACTGGTGGGGCGGGAGCACGACGGCTGGACGGTGGCCAAGCACCTGCTGACCCACGAGCGCGGCGGCCAGTGGTCGCCCCGCCTGCGGAAACAGTGGAGCCGGCTGGCCCGGATGTTGGCCGCCCGCCCCGACGGCGACCCCGGCGAGATCGCCGCCCTGCGCCGCCGCCTGGCCGAGCTGGCCGTCCAGCTCGACGCCCAGGAGGCCAACGAGCACCAGATCCTGTCGACGCTCTCCGCCGGCGGCTCGCCCGGCCCCGCCAGCTCGATGCTGAAGATGCAGGGCACCGAACTGCTGCAGAAGCTGGACGAACTGGGCCTGGTCCTGGCCGGCGCCTACGCCGCCGCGGACCAGTCGCAGGCGCTGCACGGCCTGAACGTCCAGCTGGGCGTCGGCCCGGTCGACGCGATCACCAACACCTCGCGCTACCTGAACAACCGCGCCGCCACCATCTACGCCGGCTCCAGCGAGGTGCAGCGGAACATCCTGGCGGGGCAGCTGCTGAAGGGGTGAGGGACTCGCCTCAGTCTTTGAACAGCGCGTACATGGCATCGATCGACTCGGGACCGTAGGCGACCGATCCCACGGGGATCCTGTTCTCGATCGCCTCGATCACCTTGGCCGTCCAGATCGGTCCGAAGCCGCCGCACAGCTCAAGCAGCTGGACGCCTTCGTCCAGCAGGCCCCGCGCGACAGCAGGACCTTGCGAGGCGCCTGAGACGCCGACCGCGATCATCTCGAAGGCGCCGGATCGCATCGTCATGCGATGCTCCTCCGGCCTGAGGCCGGCGCCGGTGACGATGAAGCCGAACTTCGTCAGAGCCATGTGGGTTCGTCCCTCTACTGGCGACATCGCGAGCAGCGTTCCGGCGATGCCGCCGAAGAAGACGCCTCTGCGATGCGGGTGATTTGGCATGAGCCGAACCTGCACCCGTCATTCAGACCCTACCAATGCTATGTTGGCCTGAGTTCAGTCCCCAGGGGCATGACATGCTGGATCTAAGACAGCTTCGGTACTTCGTCGCCGTGGCCGAGTTCGAAAACGTCACTCGCGCGGCCGAGGCGCTGAACGTCACCCAGTCGCCCTTGAGCCGTCAGATGCAGGACCTTGAGGACCGCCTGGGCCTCAGACTGTTCGACCGCATAAAACGGCGGGTTCGCCTGACGGGCGACGGCCGACGGTTCCTTGTCGAGGCCAAGGCGCTGCTGGAGGCCTCCGCGCGGTGCGAACAGGCGGCGGCGGCGCTGGCCTCCGGCCAGACGGGGCCTGTGCGCGTTGGCTATGTCGAGGGGGCGGTCCAGACCGGGCTGATCGGCGCGTTGTTGGCCGACCTGCAGGCCGACGCCCCGCGGCTGCGGGTCGAGCTTCGCTCGCTGAAGTCCGATGCTCAGATCCGGATGCTCAGAGACGGCGGGCTCGATCTCGCCTTCACCCATTCGGCGCCAGCCTCGGGCGACGAAGAACTCGCCGTGCGAAAGCTGGTCGAGGAGCCGTTTGTCATTGCGCTCGCGGAGAGTTGGTTCCCGCCGGAACATGCCCCCTCCATCGAAGACCTGGGCCGGACCCCCTTCATCGCACCGCCCGCGGAGACCAAGGCCCGCTGGCGACGCGACCTGCTGGAGGCCTGCCGCTCCGCCGGCTTCGAGCCCGATGTCCGCATCGAGGCGGAGGAGCTGGCGACCGTGCTCGAACTCGTCCGCAGCCGCGCGGGAGCGGCCGTCGTTCAGGAATCCGCGTCGCGAAACGGCGTCAGAGGCATCCGCTTCTATCCGCTGCCGCCGGCCTTCTCCCTGCGGCTGCAGGTGTTCGCCGTACATCGCAGACGAATGGATCGAACGGCGGAGCCCCTGGCGCGCTGGCTGGAACGCGCCGACGTCCGATGAGCCCGCCCCTAGCGCTTCTCGACCAGTACGCTCTGGACCGCGCGGCCGAAGTAGCCGTTGCGATCGGCCAGGCGGGCGAAGGCCAGGGCGCCGCCGCTGTCGCCGACCCAGGTCTCGGCGTCGAGCAGGATCCAGCGCCCCACCGGCCGCCGGGCGAAGCTGACCGTCAGGTCGCCGTTGATGTAGGTGAACTTCTGAAAGTCGAGCACCGACGAGACGCCGTTGCAGAAGTCGGCGGTCAGGGCGGCGCTCATCAGGGGCGTGGTCGCCTCGCCCCGGACGATCGGGCGCTCGGCGCGGAACCAGACGGCCGCCGGGCCGGGCTTGCCCCATTCGCCGCGGGCGATCTTGGCCGACATGCCCGAGCCGAAGCCGTGCGACGGACCGAAACCGGCGCTGGACGGCTCGTCCTCGGACGGCGGCGTCAGCTCCAGCGGGCGGAAGCCCTCGTGCGCCGGCAGCTCCAGCGTCTCGTCGCGCAGCTTCAGCACGGTGGCCCGCATGCACTCCTTGCCGCCGGAGACCAGCCTCACCTGCAGGAGCTGAATCTTGCGCCCCTCGCGAACCACCTCGGTCTCGATGTCCAGTTCGCCGACCGGCACGGGCCGCAGCAGGTCGATCGTCATCCGCGCCACCCGCATCGGGCGCTCGGAGGGGAAGGTCTCGGCGGCACGCGCGACCAGGGCCGAGGGCGCCCCGCCATGCTGCATGCTCGGGTCCCAGGGACCGGCCGCGAACGGCGTCGCCCGGATGCGCGCGCCGTCCACCTCGAAAACGTACTGATCGCTCACGCGTATTCCCCTCAGGCGGCCTTCTCGGCTTCCTTCTGCCGGTCTGCCGCCAGGGAAATCAACGCCTTGGCCGTGAAGTCGTCCGCCGGAAAGAAGGTCTCCATGGCCAGCTCCGACAGGGTGACATCGGTGGGCGTGCCGAACACCGTCACGGTGCTGATGAAAGCCATCGTCCCGTGGTCGGTCTGCAGCCGCATCGGCACAGCCACCCCGCCCAGATCCTGGCCGTGCGGCGCGCCGACGGCGGCGGGCGGCGCGGGGTAGGCCTTCAGCTCGTCGTAGAGCGCCTGCAGCCCGGCGTCGGCCGTGGCGTCGATCTGGCGGCGCAAACGGTCCAGCAGATGGCCGCGCCACTCCGTCAGATTGGTGATGCGCGGAGCCAAGCCCTTGGGATGCAGGGTCAGCCGCAGCACATTCACCGGCGGCGTCAGCAGTTCGACGTCGGCCAACAGGAAGGGCGTGATCGCTGCGTTGGCCGTGACCAGATTCCAATGCCGGTCCACCGCCAGGGCCGGGAACGGCTCATGCCCCTTCAGGATCAGGTCGATCGCCCGCCGCGCCGCCGCCAGGTCCGGCGCATCCAGGCCGCGCTCCGGAAACACCGGCGCGAAGCCGGCGGCGACCAGCATGGCGTTCTGTTCGCGCAGCGGCACGTCCATCTGCTCCGCCAAGTGAAGGACCATCTGGCGGCTGGGCTTGGACCGCCCGGTCTCGATGAAGCTGAGGTGTTTGGGCGATATCTCGGCGTCGTACGCCAGATCCATCTGGGTCAAGCGGCGGCGCTGGCGCCAGTCGCGGATCAGCTCGCCGATAGGGGTCTGAGTGCTCATGCCCGCGACGCTAGCGGCGCCCGCGCGGCCTTCCAACTACCTCGAAGGTAAGAAACAGGCGGCGTGGGCGGTGGAGGAAGCGGCGATCGACCAGACTGGGCGAAACGTCGTCCGCGCCCCCTCCACCGGCGACGACCGCCCCCCGACGGACTTCGCCATGGTCGCATCCCTACGCGGCGCCAGGCGCCGCCGACATACGGCGTATGTCGTAGTTCGCCGGTTCAGCCGACCGCTAGCGCGATCGCATCGCGCAGCGTCTCGGCCTTCACCGGCTTGTGCAGTAGGCGCCAGTCGCGATCGGCGGCTTCGCGCAGACGGGACGGCGACGTGTCGCCCGTGATCACGATGGCCGGCAGGTTCGCCCCCAGGCGCAGGCGCAGGTTTGTGACCGCTTCCCGCCCGGTGACCTCGTCGCCGAGGCGGTAGTCCGCCAGGATCAAGTGCACGGCGCCGCCGCCGGCTTTGGCGTGCGCCCGCAGGGCGGCGTCGGCGTCTCGTCCGACATGCACGCTGTGCCCCCAGGCTTCGAGCAGACCGCGCACCGCGGTCAACACCTCGGCCTGGTCATCGACCACGAGAATACGCAGCCCCCCGCACGCCTCCGGAGGACGGCAGACCGGCGCGTCGGGCGCCGCCGGCGTCGTGAGCGGGACGGCCACCGAGAAGCTGGAGCCCCGCCCCTCGACCGACCGCACGGCGATGGGATGACCGAGCAGGCGCGCCGTGCGTCGCACGATCGCCAGACCGAGACCAAGGCCCTGGGCGCGATCACGCTCCGGGTTATGCAGCTGGACGAATTCGTCGAAGATCAGTTCCTGCTGATCCTCGGCAATGCCCGGCCCGCTGTCGACCACCTGGATCACCGCCCCCTCGCCGCGCCGCCGAACGCCCAGCAGGACGCCGCCTCGCCGGGTGTAGCGAAAGGCGTTGGAGACAAGGTTGCCGATCATCCGCCGCAGCAGAACCGGATCGCTGTCGACCCAAAGGGCGCTGTCGATCACGCGCCAGGACAGCCCGCGCTCCTGCGCCAGGCCCGCGTACTCCTCGCGCAGATCCGCGAACAGACAGCCCAGCGAGACCGGTTCGCGCGTCACCGGGACCACCCCGGCGTCGAGCTTGGAGACATCCAGCAGACCGTCGAGGACGCCGCTCAGGTTGCCGATCACCGTTTTCAGTCGGTCGGACAGGCCGGCCGCCTCGTGCGACGGCACATCCCCCTTTCCCGCCCAGACGCCCAGGGCTCCGGCGAAGAGCCCGAGCGCGTGGATCGGCTGGCGCAGGTCGTGACTGGCGGCGGCCAGAAAGCGGGTCTTCGACCGATCCGCCGTCTGGGCCCGGTCACGCTCGCCTTCCAGGTCGCGGATCAGGGCCAGATTCTGCGACCGCAGGCGGACCGTCTCGGTCACCGTCCGATAGGTGACGCGGCAATAGTAGAGGTTCACCACCGCCAGACAGACGATGAAGATCACATAGACGCCGTAGATGGCCTCGTCCTGCGTCAGGCAGCGGACCAGGGTCGGCGCGAGCATCGCCGCCATAGAGCCGACGTAGGCCGGCGGGAAGGCGGACAGCGACGGCACGGCGCCGCAGGTCAGGCCGGTCAGGACGATGCAGACGAACGCCAGCAGATGCGGCTCGCCCGGCATCACGCCGACCAGACCCAACAGGCCCCACAGCAGGCTGGACGCCCAGGAGAGAACCGTCGACCGCCAGGCCCAGACCAGCGGTCGACCGCCATCCCCCTGGATGCGGTGCAGCTGCGCCAGGACCACCCGGGCCGCCGTCAGCAGATACATCCCCGCGATCCAGACCACGAGCACAGGGAGGGAAACCTCCTCCCGCAACACCCAGGCCACCGGCAGCGGAACGACGAAGTTCGCGAACAGCACGGCATACGACTGACGGTAGAAAACCTCGACCAGGGCCTTCCAGGCGAGAGCGTCCTGCCCGATGATTGTCGGCTGGTGCTGTTCCCCCATCCGCGCAGGTCGCGCCGGAGCGTTCATGAAGCGTACCCTCAAAGCCGCCCTCGCTGACGACCACGCGATCGTCCGTGAGGGGCTCAAACTGTTGCTGTCGATCATGGACGACATCGTCGTCGTGGGCGAGGCGGGGGACGCGGCGGAGACGCTCTCCATGCTGAAGACGGAGGCCGTGGACCTTCTCTTCCTCGATCTGGGCATGCCGGGGCGAGCGGGGATGCAGTTCGTGCGCGAGCTGCGCGAGGGCTTTCCCGCCCTCCGGATCCTGGTGCTGACCGCCAACACCGAACCCCGCGCCGTGCGCGCCGCGCTGGAGGCTGGCGCGGACGGATACCTGACCAAGACCGGCGACCCCGCCGAGCTGTCAGCGGCGGTCGAGGCCGTCCGGGCGGGCCAGGGCTATGTCGGCCAGACCGTCCGCTTCCTGACCGCCCAAGGCCGGCCAGGTCATGCGGAGCCGGCGGCCGAGGCCGTATCAGCGGTGCCGTTGACCCGTCGCGAGCGACAGATGCTCGGCCTGATCGCCCAGGGCGCGACCACCCGGGAGGCCGCCGAACGGCTGGGAGTCAGCCTGCCCACGGCGCGCAAGCACCGGGAGAACCTGATGCGCAAGCTCGACCTGCACAGCGCCGCCGAACTCGGCGCCTATGCCGCGCGGCTGGGCCTGCCGGCGGGCTGACGCCAAGACCGTCTCACCAGCCCGCCTTGCCGAGGCCTGCGCCGCGACCTAGTGTCAAACGATTGTTCAAATCCGGAGAAACGCAATGAAGGAAGTCGCCTTCGCCGACCTGCCCAGCCTCGCCGGCCAGGAGATCGGCGTCTCCGACTGGCTTGAGATCACGCAGGAGCGGGTCAACCAGTTCGCCGAAGCCACGGGCGACCACCAGTGGATCCACGTCGACGTCGACCGGGCCACCCGGGAGATCGGCGGGCCGATCGCCCACGGCTACCTGACGCTGTCGCTGATCCCCTTCCTCGGCGCCAAGCTGCTGAAGGTCAACGGCGTGACGCGCGGCATCAACTACGGCAGCGACAAGGTCCGCTTCACCAACATGGTCCGCGTCGGCAAGAAGGTGCGCATGCGCCAGAAGCTGCTGTCGGTCGAGGCCAAGGCCGGCGGCCTGCAGATGAAGAACGAGTGCACCATCGAGATCGAGGGCGAAGATCGCCCGGCCTGCGTGGCCGAGACGATCTCCATCGTCTACGGCGCGTAGATCCAGTTCGCATCGCCGGCCGCCGGAACCTCCCGCGCGGTCGGCATGCGGACAGTCTGAGCCAGGTCACCGTCCAGCGCCGGCCTGGGCGGCGGCCGCAGGCAGAAGCTGTAGTCGCCGTCGTAGGGAGTGGCGAACCAGGCCTGCTTCATCCGCTCGTCGGTCTCCTCGCCCCAATGGATGTGGCAGTGATTGTGCCGGTACTGGCGCTTGGCCAGAGCGAACGGCGCGAGCACCTGGTCGAGCTCGGGATTGACGGTCTGGAGCCTGACCCGGGCGGCGCCGAAGCGACGCGCCGACAGCAGCAGCGTCCGCAGCAGCGCCGAAACGGCGGTCATCTCCACGGAACGCAGCGCGACCAGATCGATGACCTCCATCGCCGGACGCTCGATCTCCGACCCCTTCGAGAAGAAGGCGAGCAGGTAGCCGGCGAGTCTGCCGCCAACCTCGTAGCCAAGCAGGACCGGCGGGCAGGACAGGTCGGGGTCGCCACAGCGCCAGCGAAGGCTGGCCGCGTCGCGGAAGGCCAACAGCCGCCCGTCGTCCCGCAACTCCGCCCACAGGCGATCGAAGCGATCGTCGATCTCGTTCAGCGCCATCTGCCGCACGCCGGGGGCGCGCCAGCCGATAGTCCCGGTCCAGGGGCGGTCCGACAGGAACCGCTCACCGCCGTCGCGTGAGCCGGAATGTCCCGACAGCCCGTTGAACCAGCGCAGCGCCCGTTCACTGGCGACGCCGGTCCAATCGGTGCGCCAGACATACTTCACCGCGCTGAGCCCTTCCGGCCAGGGATGCATGCCGAAATGCTTGTAGAGCGGGGCCGACCGGTCATTGGCGTTGAAGGTGTAGCGGGCGAAGCGGTTCGGCTGGCGCACGAAGCGGCGCAGCAGATCGCGGCTCGCGCCCCGCAGTCGCGGATCGACCAGCAGAGTGTGCCCCGTGGCCCCCACGAAGGTCCGGTCCTCGAAGGCGAACCGCTGGACGCAGTTGCCGACGAAGGCGAGCACCCCCTTCTCGCTCTCGCACACCCATCCCGACGGCCCGATCTCGCCATCGTCCAACGCGCCGGGCGGTCCTTCGGCCAGCCAGCGCCAGCCTTCGGCGCTGCGTTGCGGCCACCAGGCCCAATTGCAGAGTCGGTTGACCGCCTCGTGGTCGCCGAGTTCGAAAGGTCGGATCGTGAAGTCCATTTTGGGACACTCCCGCACAGAACCACCAGTGCGGGTGCAAAATGGAAACCACAACCTTAAGGATACCCATTCGTGAAAATGGGGACGGCTGGTTGAGCCGTCCCCACGCTTCTGAGCCGAAAGGGGACACGCCCCTACGGGAGCATGTCCCGGCCTAGGCGCTAGCGATCGAACGAGCGGGGCTCGTCCATGCGGCGCTCGAACTCCCGGATCTCGTGCTCGGCCTTGTCCTTGGCGTAGCCGTAGCGTTCCTGGATCTTGCCGATCAGCTGATCGCGCTTGCCGGCGATCACGGTCAGGTCGTCGTCAGTGAGCTTGCCCCACTGTTCCTTCACCTTGCCGGTAAGCTGCTTCCAGTTGCCTTCGACGCGGTCCCACATGTCGGGTCTCCTTCAGGCTGTTTGGGGAGCCAGAAGAACCCTTCAGGGCGGGTCAGGGTTCCGTATGAGTTCCGGTCGAGGCCGCCGTGGTGCTGGTCGCGGGCAGATCCGGCGTCGGCGCGGCGGGCGGAATCACGCCGTCGATCATGGCCACCGTCTCCCGGATGAAGCGGGCGTGGGTGACGATGCCGATTTCCAGCCGCTCTCCGGACAGCTCCACCTGCTGGGTCAGCATTCCGGCGACGAACTGCACCTCCTGGGCCTCCGTGGCGCCCGGACGGCGGCGGGCGCCCTCGGCCATGAACACCGGCCCGCCGGAGTTGCCCGGGAAGACGCTGAAGTCGAGCAGGAAGGTCGGGAAGACGCTGGACGGCGCCAGCGGGTAGGACGCCACCCGACCCGACCGCAGGATCGGGAAACCGGCCTGGTTCGCGGCCAGCCCGCGCGGGAAGCCTAGCGCCATCATCTCGTCGCCGGGCCCCAGGGCGTACTGGGTGAAGGTGTCGTCCTGAGCCAGCCAGGACAGCGGGATCGCCGCCTTGGCGAACTCCTCCGGCGCCTGGATCACGATCGCCGCCACGTCGCGCGTCGGGTGCCGCGTCCAGATCGGGGCCTTGGCCTCGTCGCGGATGGTCAGCGGCCTGGGGTCGTAGCGCCAGGCGCCGTCGCTGTTCTGGATCCGATAGCCGATACGGGCCTCGACCGAGGGCATGCGGTCGAACACGTGGGCGGCGGTGACCAGCACCGTGCGCGGCTTGCCGTCCGGCGTCGGCGCATCGATCAGGAAGCCGGTGCCGACCGTCCGCGTGCCGTTGCCCAGCGGTTGCTCCAGCTGGACCGTCGCCTTGATCAGGTCGACGGAAAGATCCCAGGCCATCGACGCCCCTTGGTGACTACGCCTACAGGTCGGGCCGTTGTCCGCCCGTTCGATGATGCGTCCCCATTTGACCGCAAGCGCGCGCCCGCACAAGCTGACGCCCTGCCGCAGCCGGCCCGATCCGCGGAATGTGAACAGGCGGCGAATCGGGCTCGCATCTAAGACATGAACCGACCGGATCGGCGCGCCGTGACGACGCGCCGGCCGAAGTCCATCGGGGGGATTTGAGCTATGAACCGGCGCCAAATGATGGTGGCTTCCGCCTCCGCCGCGCTTTCCACCACTCTTGTCGCGAAGAACGCCATGTCCGCCACGTCCAAGCCCGTCCCGCCCGTCGCCAAGAAGATCCCCAAGCGCATCGAACAGCTGGGCCGCGTGCGGACCGACGACTACGCCTGGATGAAGGACGACAACTGGCAGAAGGTCCTGCGCGACCCGACCCTGATCAAGGCCGAGGTCAAGGAGCACCTCACCGCTGAGAACGCCTACACCAAGGCCATGCTCAGCCCGACCGAGACGCTGCAGGCGCAGATGTTCGAGGAGATGAAGGGGCGCATCAAGGAGGACGACGCCTCCGTTCCCGACGCCGACGGCGCCTGGGAGTACTACACTCGCTTCGAGAAGGGCGCGCAGCACCCGATCCATGCCCGCCGGCCGAAGGGCAAGACCGACGGCGAGGTCATCCTGCTGAACGAGGAGACCGAGTCCAAGGGCAAGGCCTTCTACGAGGTCGGCTCGGCCCATCACACCGACGACCATGCCCGCTACGGCTGGATGGTCGACGAGCAGGGGTCGGAGGTCTACCGCCTGCACGTCAAGGACGTCGCTTCGGGGAAAGCCGTCGGCGAGCCGATCGAGAGCGTGGCGGACTTCATCTTCTCGCCCGACGCGAAGTGGATCTTCTGGACCCTGCGCGACGACAACGGCCGGCCGGCGAAGATTTTCCGCCGCCCGATCGGCGGCGCGGCCAAGGACGACGTGCTGGTCTACGACGAACCGGACGAAGGCTTCTTCCTCGGCGCCGGCGTCACCCAGTCCCGCAAGTGGATCATCATCGGCTGCGGCAACCAGGACAGCAGCGAGGCCTGGCTGATCCCCGCCTCCGACCCGACCGCCAAGCCGGTCCTGGTCGAGAAGCGCCAGGTCGGGATGCGCTATGACGTCGACCACTGGAACGACCACTTCGTGATCCGCACCAACGCCGACGGCGCGGTCGACTTCAAGCTGGTCACCGCCCCCGAGGACAAGCCGGGCAAGGCCCAGTGGAAGGACTGGATCGCCTTCAAGCCGGGCGCCCTGATCCAGGGGACCACCGCCTTCAAGAACCACTTCGTGCGGCTGGAGAAGGTCGATGCGCTGAACCGTATCGTCATCACGGCCAAGGACGGCGCCGAGCACGCCATCACCTTCGACGAGCAGGCCTATGCGCTCGGCCTGGACGGCGGCTACGAGTACGACACCCCGTCGCTGCGGTTCACCTACACCTCGATGACCACGCCGCGGCAGTGGTTCGACTACGACATGGCCACCCGCAAGCGGACCCTGCGCAAGACCCAGGAGATCCCCTCGGGCCACGACCCGGCCAGGTACGAGACCCGCCGCCTGAACGCCAAGGCCGCCGACGGCGCCGAGGTGCCGATCTTCGTGCTGATGAAGAAGGGGACCAGGCTGGACGGCTCGGCTCCGCTGCTCCTCTACGGCTACGGCAGCTATGGCATCTCGCAGGAGCCGAACTTCTCGATCCGCAATCTGAGCCTCGTCGACCGCGGCTGGATCTGGGCCACGGCCTGTCCGCGCGGCGGGTCCGAGAAAGGCTGGAGCTGGTTCCTCGACGGCAAGAAGTTCAAGAAGAAGAACACCTTCACCGATTTCATCGCCTGCGCCGAACACCTGCACGCCAACGGCTACGGCAAGCCGGAACGGACAGTGGCCTACGGCGGCTCGGCCGGCGGCCTGCTGATGGGCGCAATCACCAACATGCGGCCGGACCTGTGGGCCGGGATCATCGCGGCGGTGCCTTTCGTCGATGTGATCAACACCATGAGCGACACGAGCCTGCCGCTGACGCCGCCGGAATGGCCGGAATGGGGCAATCCGATCGAGGATCCCGAGGCCTACGACTACATGTACAGCTACAGCCCCTACGACCAGATCGGCGCCAAACCCTACCCGGCCATCCTGGCCACCGGCGGCCTCAGCGATCCGCGCGTCACCTACTGGGAGCCGGAGAAGTGGGTGGCCAAGCTGCGGCCTGCCTCGACCAGCGGCAACCCGGTCCTGCTGAAGATCAATATGGAAGCAGGCCATGGCGGCGCCTCCGGTCGGTTCGATTTCCTGAAGGAGATCGCCCTCGACTATGCCTTCGCTGTCTGGGCGGTGGAGAAGGGTTGGAAGACGGCGTGATCATCAGGGCGGCCACGCAGGACGACGCACCGGCGCTGGCCGCCATCTATGGCGACGCCTGCCTGAACGGAGTCGGGACCTTCGAGGAGGTTCCGCCCGGGCCGGCGGAGATGGCCCAGCGCCTGGCCGCCGTCCAGGCGCGTGGCCTGCCCTATGTTGTGGCGGAGATCGACGGCGCCGTCGTCGGTCTCGCCTACGCCGCGCCGTTCCGCCTGCGAGCCGCCTATCGCTATCTGGTCGAGGACAGCGTCTACGTCGCGCCGGACGCCAAGGGCCTGGGCGTCGGCCGGGCGGTGCTGGCGCGCGTGATCGACGATTGCGAGGCCCTGGGCCTGCGCCAGATGATGGCCGTCATCGGCGGCTCGGACAACGCCGGCTCGATCGGTCTGCACACGGCCATGGGGTTTCGGCGCCAGGGCGTCATGGAGGCGGTCGGCTACAAGTTCGGCCGCTGGATGGACATTGTCCTGATGCAGCGCCCCCTCAACGCCGGCGCCGACGCGCCGCCCGACGCGCCGGGCCTGGAGCTGCGGGGGGTCTGAGGCCCATTCAACTCCGGTCATCCCGGCGAAGGCCAGGACCCGGGTTCAGCCTCTGTCGCAGGGAATGTTGCGCCGAAACAGAGCTCTAAGACCTGGACGCCGGCCTTCGCCGGGGCGACCGGATGGAAGGGGCCGCCGGCGCTTGGATCCTGATTACGCCCCCAGCGCGCGGGCCAGAGCGGCGACGTCGTAGGGCTTGTCCAGGGTCAGGACGCCGTCGCTGGGAGCGGTGACCGGATCCGGGGAATAACCGCTCGCCACCACCAGCCGCAGACCAGGCCGCATCGCCGCGGCGCGCCGGATCAGTTCGTCGCCCTTCATGCCCGGCAGGCCGACGTCGCTGAGCAGGACATCGATGCGGGCGTCGCTTTCCAGGAAGGCCAGCGCCTCGCTCGCGTCCGCCGCCTCGATCACGCCGAAGCCCAGCTCGATCGCCATCTCGACGGCCGCCGTGCGGACCAGCGCCTCGTCCTCGACGATCAGCACCACGCTGCGGCCGGTCCGCAGCCCCGCGGCGATCTTCCGCGCCAAGTCCGCCTTGCCGTAGGGCTTCGATAGCAGAGCCACACCGTCATCGAGCCGGCCGTGGTGGACGATGGCGTTCTCGGTGTAACCCGAGGTGTAGACGACCGGCAGGCCCGGCCGCAGCCGCTGCGCCTCGGCGACGAAGGCGGGAGTCTTCATGTCGCCCGGCATGACCACGTCAGTGAACAGGAGGTCGATCCGCGCTTCTCCGTTCAGCAAAGCCAGAGCCGAGGCCGGCCCATCGGCCTGGAGACAGCCGTAGCCCAGCTCGACCAGCATCGCGCAAGCCGCCTCGCGGACGGCCTCCTCATCCTCCACGACCAGGACGATCTCGCCCCGCCCCTCGTCCAGGCGTTCGATCGCCGGCGCGGCCGGCTCGGCCTTGCGGGTGCGCGGCAGATAGATCTTCACCGTCGTACCCTGGCCGGGCTCGCTGTAGATTTGGATGTGGCCTTTCGACTGCTTCACGAAGCCATAGACCATCGAAAGGCCCAGCCCGGTGCCCTTGCCCTCCCCCTTGGTGGTGAAGAACGGCTCAAAGACCCGCGCCAGAACCTCGCGCGACATCCCGGTCCCGGTGTCCGAGACCGCCAGCATCACATACTGGCCCGGCGCGACATCGTGGTTGCGCGCGGCGTAGCCGTCGTCCAGGGCGGCGTTGGCCAGCTCGACGGTCAGGCGGCCGCCGCCGTCCATCGCGTCCCGGGCGTTGATCGCCAGGTTCAGCAGCGCGCTCTCCACCTGGGTCGGGTCGGCCACCGTGTTCCAGAGTCCTCCGGCCAGGACCGTCTCGACTTCGATCGATTCACCCAGCGTCCGGCGCAGCAGCTCGGCCATCTCCCCGACCATCCGGCCCAGGTTCACGACCTGAGGCTCCAGCGGCTGGCGGCGGGCGAAGGCGAGCAGCTGACGCGTCAGGTCGGCCGCCCGATCGGAGGCGTGCAGCGCGTTCTGGAGACGGCCGCGCAGCTTGGCGTCGGTCAGGCTGCGCTCAACCATCTCGAGGTTGGCGCGGATCACCTGCAGCAGGTTGTTGAAGTCATGGGCGACCCCGCCGGTCAGCTGGCCGACCGCCTCCATCCTCTGCGACCGCCGAGCCTGCTCCTCGGCCCGCTCGCGCTCTGAGATGTCGCGCGACGATCCCACGATCCGCGTCGGACGGCCCGCCGCGTCGTAGACCGGCGCCAGGATCGATTCCCAGGACACCCGCTCGCCGCCCGGCAGCTCCATGGCGTCCCGCATGACCAGCGCCCGGCCCGCGGCCAGCACCCGCTCATAGGTGGCCAGCAGCCGGGGACCGAGCACGGGGAAGACCTCCAGCACCTCCCGACCGCGATAGGACTCGACCTCGTCGCCCAGCAGCTTGGCCAGGGCCGGATTGAAGTCGCCGACGAGGAACCGGCGATCGGGGGTGATGTCGAAGGTGTAGAGATAGTCGGGGATGTTTTCGAACACCGCCCGCACCAGCGCGTCGGATTCGCGGCGTGCGGCGTCCGCGGCGTCCCGCTCCCCCAGGGCGCGGGACATGTCCCGGTTGGCCCGCGCCAGCGCCAGCACCGCCAGAACCAGGCCGACCAGCGCCAGGCCGCCGACGCCGAGGGTCAGGGCGAGGCCACGCCGCTCGTCCGCGTCGGCCTGGGCCTGGCGAATCGCCAGCAGCCGGCGTTCCTCGGCGAGAATCTGGGCGTTGATGGCGCGCAGCTGATCCATCAGCACCTTGCCGCGGCCGCTCCGGACCAGCGAATGCGCCGTCTGGGCGTCGCCGTGATCCATGGCGTCCACGGTCTCGCGCAAGACCTCGAGGCGAAGCGCCAGGGCCGCCTCCATCTGGCCGACCCTTTCCATCTGATCGGGGTTGTCGGCCACCAGGGCCCGCAGCTGCGCCACCTCGGCGGGGATCGCGGCCACGGCCTTGCGCCAGGGCGTCAGGTATTCGCGCTGGCCGGTCAGCAGATAGCCGCGCTGACCGGTCTCGGCGTCCTGGATGCGGGAGAACAGGCCCTGGGTCGTCTCCATGACCCGGTGGGCGTGATTCACCTGCTGCTGGCTGAGCCGCAGCGCCGCGATGTGGTTGAACGCCGAATAGCCGGTCAGCAGCGCCAACAGCACGATCAGCGCGATCGGCACAAAGATCAGACGTCTGGACAAACGCCTCTCGCCCCCACCCGCCCGCAAGGGCGTCGGGGCACTCTGCCTCCGATCCCGCCGGCTGCAAATAACTCCGGCGCCCACCACGGGTTTCAAAGGTGCGGCGGCTTGTCGCCGGACGGCCGGTCAGGCGCAGGGACGGCCCCGGGGGGGCGATCTGGCTTGTTCGGGAGAAGTGGCTGGGGAACTAGGACTCGAACCTAGAATGACGGTACCAAAAACCGCAGTGTTACCATTACACCATTCCCCAGCAGGAACGGCGGGGGCGGACGAAGCAGCCCCGCGAGAGGCGGGTCAGATAGCGCAGCCGAACGCAGGATGCAACGGCATCAATTAGGCAATTTTCGCATGTTGCGGCGAGACCGACTCACCTCTATAAGCCGCTCTCCCAAGTCGGAGTGTAGCTCAGTCTGGTAGAGCACCGTGTTCGGGACGCGGGGGTCGCAGGTTCGAATCCTGCCACTCCGACCATTCTTTCCCGCGTCGTCCAATCCTCAGTCGAAACAGGCGTTTCCGCCTCCGGCGGAGGTTGCTTCCTGTTCATTTGACGCAAACGCCTGCCCATATAGCTTGAGCGCGATTTCCACTCGGGGTCCCCGATGAAGCAGTTCCTCCTGACCATGGCCGGCGTGTTCGCGGGCCTGCTGTTGTTCTTCGTGGTGATTCCCATCGTCCTGATCGGCGCGCTGATCGGAGCGGCCTCCAAGCCCAACGACACGACGCCGGCCCAGGCCGTGCTGCAACTCGACCTGCGCGGCGGCATGACCGACCAGGAACTGCAGAATCCGTTCGCGGCGTTCGGCGGCGGCTCCGGCCTGTCGGTGATCTCGGTGGTCGAGACGCTTCGCCACGCCGAGACGGACGCCAAGGTGAAGGCGGTGTTCGTCCGCCTCCCCGAGGGCGGCATGGCCCCGGCGGCGGCCGACGAACTGCGCCAGGCCTTCCTGCACTTCCGCAAGAGCGGCAAGCCGATCTGGGCGCACAGCCAGGGCCTCTATCCCTCGGGCGTGGTGTCCTCGACCTATATGCTCGGCGCGTCCGCCGACCAGCTGTGGATGCAGCCCGACAGCGCCTTCCAGGCCACCGGCTTCGCCAGCGAGGAGGTCTTCTTCAAGCGCTTCTTCGACCGCTATGGCGTCAAGGCCGACTTCGAGCAACGCCAGGAGTACAAGAACGCGGTCAACCCGTACCTCTACAGCGACTACACCCCGGCGCACCGGGAAGCCTCGCTGTCCTGGATGACCTCGATCTACCGCACCGCGGTCCTGACCGCCGCCGTCGACCGCAAGAAGGAGCCGATCGCCTTCACCCGCACCTTCGAGGCCGGCCCCTACTCCGCCCAGGAGGCCAAGGAGAAGGGCCTGATCGACGGCGTGGGCCAGGTCCGCGAGACGGCCGACGCCCTGCTGGCTAAGGCCGGCAAGAAGGCGGAGCTGGTCGATTTCCAGAACTACATGGGCCGCGTCCGCGCGGGCCAGATGGCGTCCGGGTCCGGCCAGGCCGTCGCCGTGATCGGCGCCGAGGGCCCGATCATGACCGGAACGGGCGGCAACGCCAGCCCGTTCGGCGGCGACCAGACGGTCTGGTCCGACGACGTCTCGGACTCCTTCTATGACGCCATCAAGGACAAGGACGTGAAGGCGATCGTCTTCCGCGTCTCCTCGCCGGGCGGTTCGGACACCGCGTCCGAGCAGATCCTGTCGGCGGTGCGGGCGGCCAAGGCCGCCGGCAAGCCGGTCGTGGTCAGCATGGGCACCTATGCGGCCTCGGGCGGCTACTGGATCTCGTCGGACGCGAGCGCCATCGTCGCCCAGCCGACCACCCTGACCGGCTCGATCGGCGTCTACGGCGGCAAGTTCGTCCTGGGCGAGGCCCTGGGCCGCTTCGGGATCGACGTCCGTCAGACCGCCGTCGGCGGCGAGTACGCCAGCGCCTTCAACATGGGCGAGGGCTTCAACCAGGCCCAGCGCGCCTCGTTCGCGGGCTGGATGGACCGGATCTACGAAGGCTTCGTCCGACGCGTCGCCGAAGGCCGCAAGCTGCCCCCGGAACAGGTCCGCGAGATCGCCAAGGGCCGGGTCTGGACCGGCGTCCAGGCGCGTCAGCTGAAGCTGGTCGACCAGATCGGCGGCTATTACGACGCCGTCGACAAGGCCAAGGAACTGGCCAAGCTCAAGGGCGACGTCCGGATCAAGCACATGGGCGGCCCGCGCTCGCCGTTCGAGGTCTTCGAGAAACTGTTCGGCGTCAGCTCGAGCAGCGCCCAGGCCCTGGCGGCGACGGCGACCCTGCTGAACGATCCGCAGCTGGCGGCCGTGCGTGAAGAGATGAGGGCCGCCCGCCTGCGCGACCGCGGCGCGATGGTGCTGGCGCCGACGCCGATCCCCTAGACCCGGCGGGCAGACCGAAACGACGCGCCCCGGCCGGAAACGTCCGGGGCTTTTCGTTGCTGGAGCGCCGGGCGGAGGTGACGCCCGCCCCATCCACCCATGTTCGCCGGAAAGCCCCGCGACATCAGAGCACGGACGCGCGGACGTCCCGGGGTCATGCTCCCGAGTCGGCCTCAGCGATCGGCTGCACGGCTGTCCCCGGCGTGGTTCGAGACGCTCGCTCGAAGCTCGCCCCTCACCATGACGAGCTCTGAAGTTCATCATCCTGAGGAGCCGGGCCTCAGCCCGGCGTCCCGAAGAACGCAAGACCATCCTCGCCGCCTTGCTCGGACCTATCGCGAGGTTCCATGCATGAGGCGCGGCGGCGTCATCGCCCAGCACCCCGCCTCCAACTACGACGGCAAGAGGCCCGGGCGCGACCCGTGCGGGGCGCAAAAGAAAAGGGCGGCGAGGTCGCCCTCGCCGCCCAATGCTCAGGTCTGGTCTAGGACCTTACCACTTCTTCGAGATGCTGATGAACGCGCGACGGCCGACCATGTCGTACATGTTCAGCGCGGCGGTGCCGAGCCGGAACTGGCCGTTGGACTGAGCCGGCGGACGCTCGTCAAACACGTTCTGGATGCCGGCCGCGAAGGTCCAGTCGTCCATACGGCGGCGGACCGAGACGTCGTGGTAGGCCATGAACTCCGCATACTGCTTGTAGTAGACGCAGTAGCCGGTGGGCAGCGCACAGTTCGTCGAGTTGATGCCGCCCGGCAGGTTCGCATAGCGGGTGTACGGGAACACATCCCCCGCCTGCTGTTCGGTGTCGGAGGTCTTGCCGATCATGTCCACGCCCCAGAACACGGTCCAGTCGCCGCGGTCGAAGCGCGCATTGATCTGCCCCGTGAAGTCCGGCTCGTTGGTGCTGCCGTTGTCGTCGATTTCGGTCGCCGTCGCGAGCAGTCGGGTGGTGTCCTGCAGCTGCCAGGTGAACTGGGTGTCCAGCGTGAAGGTGCCGAAGTCGAACTCATGACGGTAGCGGGTCGTGAGGTCGATACCGCGGTTCACCTGCCGGGCGACGTTGACGTAGGCGTTGTTGACGAACAGGACGTCGTGGGAGACCGCATCGCGCTGGAACAGCGAGCAGTACGGGCTGGTCGGGAAGTCGGGCGCATCGTAGCACTGACGCAGGATGTTGTTCGCGCCGAACTGGCGGACCTCGTCCTTAACGTCGAACTCGAAGTAGTCGACCGCGACCGACAGGTCGATGAAGCTCGGGGTCCAGATCACGCCCACGGTGCGGGCGAGAGCCGATTCCGGCCCGACAACCCCGGCGCCGCCGATGCTGTAGACCGTGACGCTCGAGCCGCCGAGCTTGTTGTTCGGAATGCCCTGCAACGCGCAGTTGGCCGACATTCTCGCGGTGTTGGTCGTGCTGTTGGCGTAGTCGTAGCAGGGGTCGACCACGCTCTGGGCCTGGTAGCCGGTCTGAGCGCCGAGGTACTGTTCATACAGCGCCGGGGCGCGGAACGAGGTGCCTTGGGTCGCCCGGATGCGCCAGGACGAGTCGATCTGCCAGTTCAGGCCGACCTTGTAGGTCTTGCTGCTGCCGTAGGACTTGTAGTCCGAGTAGCGGCCCGACAGGTTGATGTCGAAGCTCTCGACGCCCGGCAGACCCTTGACCACGGGGATGCTGAACTCGGTGAAGACTTCCTTCACGCGGTCCGAGCCCGCCGTGCGGCCGGCCGACGAGAAGAGGGCCATGTTCCGCGCCAGGGCCACCGGACCCGGCTTGTCGTCGATCTCTTCCTGACGGATCTGGAAGCCGAAGGCGGCGCCCAGGGGACCGGCCGGCAGGGTGAACAGGTTACCCGAGACCGAGCCTTCGACGTACTTGTGCTCGTAGGTCGTGTTGCTTTCCTCGCTGAAGAAGAGGAAGGCGCGCTCGGCGTCGGTGAACTGGCCGTTCAGGACGCGGGCCGAGGTCCAGGGAATGCCGGCCGGCAGGGCCGAACAGTTGAAGCCCGAGACGTTGCCGCCGATCGGGGTGTTGGTGCAGGCCGTGCCCGGGCTGTTCAGGGCCAGCAGACGGTCGAGGTAGACGCGGTCGCCGTTGTTGTAGGTCGCGTCAGACTTCGAGTACTGGGCGTACAGATCCCAGTCCCAGCCGCCGAGGATGTCCAGCGAGCCGCGGATGCCGCCCAGGAACCGGGTGTAGTTCACTTCCTGATAGGCGTTCGAGGCATAGGCCGAGACCGTCGTGACCGGGAAGCCGAACGGGTTGTTCGGGTTGCTGGCCGGCAGGTTGTTCGGCGCGCCAAGCAGGGTGTTCAGCTGGGCGAAGCTCTGGAAGACCTGCCCCGCGCCGATCTGCTCGGACTCACGACGGTTCCACAGGAATTCGCCGTAGATTTCGATGTTCGGCGTGAGGTCGTAGCCGCCGTTCAGCGAGACGGTGGTGCGCTTGACCGGGCTGATGGTGGTCGAGTTGTCGTACAGCTCGGAGTCGTACGGAGCATAGGGGAAGGTCGCCGGGTAGCCGGCGCGGCCCCAACGCGCCCAGCCCGCGGGCAGCGCGGCGCCGCCGGCGCCGATGTTGCCTTGAGCGGCCGTCGGGAGGACGAAGCCGGCCGGCAGATTCGCGATCGGCATCAGGTTGCCGTAGACGTTCGTGGCCGTCGGACGGGCGTCGGACACATAGGCGTTCGGCAGGTTGTAGCACTTCACCTTGCCGTTCAGGCCGAGGTAGTCGATCGGCTGGCGGGTGGTCGGGTGAAGCAGGTAGTCGGAGGCGCAGGCCGTGTCGTCGCGGTCCTTGCGCTTCAGCGCCTTCAGCTCGAAGTAGTCGACCGCGCCGTTGATGTAGCCGCGCTCGAACGTCTTACCCCAGGCCAGGTTGACCCGATACTGATCGCCGCCGCCGTCGAACGACTTGTTGCCGTAGACGTTGGCTTCGAACCCGTCGAGGCTGGTCTTGGTGATGATGTTCACGACGCCGGCGACGGCGTCCGAACCGTAGATCGACGAGGCGCCGTCCTTCAGGATTTCGACGCGTTCGATCAGCGAGGAGGGGATGACGTTCAGGTCGAACGGACCGACGCGGCCCGAGACGCCGGCCGGACCGGCGCGACGGCCGTTCAGCAGCACCAGCGTGCGCTGCTCGCCGAGACCACGGAGCGAGACGCTGTTGCCGCCCGGGCCGCCGTTGGTGACGTAGCCGGTCAGCTGGTTGTTCCACTGGAACGAGCCGCTGGCGAGGGTCGACTGCTGAAGGATGTCGGTCGTGTCGACCAGGCCTTCCAGGCTCGACTGCTCGGCCGTGATCACCTGGATCGGCGCCGAACTGGTGAACTCCGTACGCTTGATACGCGAGCCGGTGACGACGAGCGCCTCGACTTCCTTCTCTTCCTCTTCAGCCGTGGTCGCGGGCTTGGGCGCCTGCGCAGCCGGAGCCGTCTGAGCCCAGGACACGGCCGGCGTGGCGACGGCGAGAGCGGCTGCGAAGCCCGCCATCACTGTCGAGCCGAGCAGCAACTTCCGATCCAGCATATTGGTACTTCCCCCAGTAGCCATGAGAACAAGCGGCCTAGACTGGCCACTAACGGGATCTTTCCCGTCCGGTGCTGAAACCCTAACAGTTTTGCCACGATCGACAACCGAACTTGACGAAATTCGGACCCATCTGTCGCGAGGAAGTAGCAATCTCGCCACAGTTTGGGCCCTTTTGGGCATCTTTGCGCCCCATTGCCACAGACCCATGGTTGGCAGGATTCGCTTGGCGAACGTGAATCACCGGCTAGATTGACCATATTCCGCCGATCGTCGGCGGCGCTCCGTCAGAATCGCGCCCGCGGGGGGGAGAATGATTTCCGCGGCGGACGGGCGAAAATCACTCCGAGGGGCCACCGTGAAGCCGTTATTCCATTACCTATGCATGGCCGCCTTGACGGCCACAGTCGGCGCCGCCGCGCCCGCGGCCGTCGCCCAGACGCCAGCCGCCCCCAAGCCGCCCAGCGCCGACGCCTTCGGCCGCCAACCCGCGATCGACGGCGTGTCGCTCTCGCCGGACGGCAAGCATATCGCCGCCCTGGTGTCGGCCGACGGCGTGGACGCCCACATCGCGATCTGGAGCACGACGGCTATGGACAAGCCGCCGTACCGGATCGGATGCGGCCAGCGCTCCGACTGCGTGGGCGTCGATTTCGTGAAGAACGACCGGATCGCCGTCACCGTCCGGCAGCTCATCACCGTCGGGTCGGTCAAGTCGCACTCCTTCCGCTTCTTCACCACCGACCTCGAGGGCAAGACGTGGCGGAACGCGGACGGCGACCTGGACCAGAGCGCCGCGGCGTCCGCGGACGTCATGGACAGCCTGCCCAAGGATCCCCAGAACATCCTGGTGGTGATCTATGAGCGCAAGTCGCCCAACGGATCGACCATTCCCGACGGCGGCATCTATCGCCTCAATCTCTACACGGGCTCCAAGAGCCGCATCTATCAGGGTTCGGATAAGTTCTTCTCGAGCCGCATGGACTACGCCAAGGAAGTGCGGGCTCGCCAGTCGCTCGAATTCGAGAACGGCAACGCCTACTTCGTCCAGTGGATCAGGGACTCGAAGGGAAACTGGGCCGAGCATTTCCGCTGGTATCCCAAGGAGCGCGAAGAGTCCGAGCTGATCGGCTTCTCCAGGGATCCGAACATCGCCTACATCCGCTCCAACAAGGGGCGCGATAAGGCCGCCATCTATGAGTACGACATCGACGCGCGGAAGCTCGGCGAGATCATCTTCGAGACGAAGTTCTTCGACGCCCGCAGCGCGATCCGCTCCGGCTCGGCCGTCGACGAAGGCGAGCTGCTCGGCTTCAGCTACGCCGGCGAAACCTCCAAGGTCTACTGGACCGACCCCGCCCTGGCGGCGTTGGCCAAGGGCGCTCGCGAGGCGCTGGGCGTCAAGACCGTGCCCGTCCAATGGACCGACATCGCGTCGGGCGAGAAGGGCAAGTTCAGCACGGCCGACGGTTTCGACGCCTACATCAGCGGCTGGTCCGACGACCGCAAGTACGCGATCATCACCAAGACCGGCGCGCGCCAGCCCGATGAGTACTATCTGCTCACGGACGGCAAGCTGACCCTGTTGGGCAAGACCCGCCCCTGGCTGGACACGACCACGCTCGGCGACACGCGTCTGGTTGAGTACCCGGCGCGCGACGGCTTGATGATCCCCGGCTTCCTGACCACGCCGCGGAAGGAGATCTACGGCGCGGGCCCCTACCCCACCATCATCCTGCCGCACGGCGGACCGTGGGCGCGCGACTACATGAACTGGGACTTCTCCGGCTGGACCCAGTACTTCGCCGCGCGCGGCTACGCCGTCCTTCAGCCGCAGTACCGCGGATCGCGCGGCTGGGGCCAGAAGCTCTGGCGCGCCGGCGACGCCGAGTGGGGCCTGAAGATGCAGGACGACAAGGACGACGGCGCCAAGTGGCTGATCGCCCAGGGCGTCGCCGCCCCGGACCGCATCGCCATGCACGGCTACTCCTACGGGGGCTACGCCGCGATGATGGCGTCGATCCGTCCCAACGGCATCTATCAGTGCGCCGTCGCGGGCGCGGGCGTGGCCTCGCTCGAGAAGTTCCGCACCCAGGCGCTGGGCAACCGCATCCAGCGCGAGTACCAGCGCCCGTCGCTGGCCGGCCTGTCGCCGGTTGACCTGGTGAAGGACGTGTCGATCCCGATCTTCCTGTATCACGGTGATCGCGACACCAATGTCGACGAAGGGGAGTCCACCCGGTTCGTCGGCGGCCTGAAGAGCGCCGGCAAGCCCTACAAGTTCCTCAGCATCCCGGACATGGGGCATGAGGCCAACAAGTGGGAGGCCGGCCAGGTGGCCCAGGTGCTGACGGCGATCGAAAGCTATCTGGTCAACGACTGCGGGCCCGGCGGCCTGTAGGCCGGCCCGCAAGCCGAACACTCCAGAAGGCGCGGCGTCGACAGGCGCCGCGCCTTTTTTCTCGGCCTATGAGCCGATGCTCAGGGAGCGGTTGAAGCGGCGCGACCGGAAGCTGACCTTGCTGCGACTGAAGTCGAGCTCGATCGAGTCGAAGTGGCGCATGACGTCCACCCCGATCAGCATCGCCGGACGATCGGTCAGCTGCCAGAGCGCGAAGGTGTGGAGGTCGGCGAAGACGCACGACAGGTTGCCGAGACGCACCCCGCCCAGACGCAGCGGCGGCACCACCGCCAGCTCGCCCGCCACCAGCTGGCCGGTCGCGCTGACCAGCTCGATGCGCGAAAGCCCGCCGCCGACCAGCCCCGGACGGCTGAGCACCTGGTTCCTCAGCACGGAGTTGCCGACCGTGATCTCCGCGCCCGAGTCCAGGAAGGCGGTCAGCGGAACGCCGCCGAGCTCGGCGTCGACGATGGTCAGCTGCCCGAACCGCTGCCGGGCCGGAACGACGATCTCGCTGAGCGACGTCCCTTCGCCGGATTGGGTGCGGGTGCCGACGGCCTGGGCGCCCGGGCCCGTGACGTGAAAGCTCTGACCTGCGAAATCGAGCGTGGCGCGCCGCCGGGCCAGGACATCGACCCCCAGGAGCCCGTCCGCCCCCAGATACCGCCGCGGCAGCACCGGCATGCGGACACGCCGCGACACCACCTCGCCGACATCCAGCCGACGAACGTCCACACGGTAGGCGGGCAGGACGCCGGCGATGCCGTGAACGGCCATCTGGCCGCTCGACTGAAGGCCGAGCTGATCGGCGATCTCGGCCGCCAGCACGGTGCGGTTGGCCCCGGTGTCGACCACGAAACTGTAAGGGCCGGTCTCATTGATCATGGCCTCCACCGTCATCCGGCGGACGGCGTCGATCCCGCTGCGCAGGCTGCCGTCCCCTTCGGCCACGACGGCCGGCGGCGGCGGGGGCAGGCTCGATCGGGTCAGGTTGACCTGGACGGTCTCGGAGAGAGCATCCGCGCCCAGCGTCGTGCAGCCGACCAGCGGCGCGGCGAGCCCCGCCGCGAACAGCCGTCGTGTGAGCGTCTTGTCCATCGGCGTTCTCCGGATCGTCCGGAACCAGACGTAACGCCGTCCGCCGAACATCGGAAGCCGTCGCGCAAGAGGCTCGACAAGAAAAGGGGCGCTCCAAAAGAAAAGGGCGGCGGACCCGAAAGCCCGCCGCCCAATTCTCTCAAATCAAGCCTGGCTTAGAAGCGCAGCTTGACCTGGCCGAAGACCCGGCGGCCGACCACGTCGTAGGTCGACGGATCGGTGCCCGACTGGACGTTCGGGCCGTACACGCGCGGCTGGGTGTCAGCCACGTTGTTCACGCCCACGACCAGTTCGACGTTGTCGGTGATGCCCCAGCGGGCGTCGACGTCGAAGTACCAGGTGGCCGGCACGTTCGGCGAGACGCCGGCGATGCCGAGGAAGTTCTCACCCGTGAACTGAGCGAACTGGCGGTTCCGCATGTTGTCGATGTAGCGGGTCCGCAGGCCGAACGACAGATCGCCGACCGGGGTTTCGCCCAGATCCCAACGCGTGCTCAGGACGCCCTTCCACTTCGGGAAGCTCTGGCCGAGGCCGGCGCCGAAGTAGGCGATGGTGCCGGTGAAGTCGACCGGCGGCAGGCCTTCCTTGTCAGCCTGGGCGAACTCGATGACGTGAGTCAGCAGCAGGTTGGATTGGAAGGAGCCCATCCAGGACGGCAGACCCAGCCATTCCCAGTCGAAGCCGTAGTCGAGCTGGATGTCCAGGCCCGAGGTCTTCACGATACCGCCGTTGGTGGTCGGGAAGCGGCCGTCGGCGCGGTCCGGGTTCTGAAGCGACGCGTTGGTCAGGCTGCCGCCGGACCGGGTGATCGCCTGACAGGCCTTGTTGGTCGCGCTGTAGTTCGGGTTGGTGCCGAAGTAGTTGTAGCACTCGGCGATGACCGTGTTGGTGTCGAGCAGCAGGATCGGGTCGCTGACTTCGATGTTGTAGTAGTCGATCGAGCCGCGCAGACGGGTCAGCCACTGGCTGTCCCACGGCGAGGAGACCACCAGGCCGACGGTGTAGGTGTCAGCCTTTTCCGGGCGCAGGTTCGTGTTGCCGTTGAGGGTCAGCGAAGCCTGCGAGCCGGGCGAGGTGGACGCGCCGGTCGGCGACACGCCTTGCGCGATACACAGGGCGCGGAAGCCGGTCGGGTTGGCCTGCCACTTGGCGCTGAAGGCCGAGCAGGGGTCGAAGATCTGCGGGTTGGTGTCGCTCGCGGCGAACAGCTCGCTGAAGTTCGGCTCGCGGACGGCGCGCTGGTAGCTGCCGCGGACGCGGGCGAAGTCGATCGGCTGCCAGTTCAGCTCGATCTTGTACGAGGCCGAGCCGCGCGGCGCACGACGCGAGCCGCCGATCTTGTCCTCGAACTCCGACCACGAGTAGCGGGCGCCGAGGGCCAGCTCCAGGCTTTGAGCCCAGGGAGCATCCTTGACCAGCGGGATCGAGGCTTCCGTGAACAGATCGTAGAAGGCGTTCGAACCGGCTTCCGGATCGCCGACGGTGAAGCCCGAGAACGGACCCGGCGTCGAGAGGAAGACCGAGCTGTACTCGAAGCCGCGGTATTCGGCGCCGAACACGACCTGCATTTCACCGGCCGGCAGTTCCGCGACCGGACCGGTCACGAAGGCCTGAGCGATCGTCTGCTCGAACTTGGTCTTCTGCGAGACCGGCGATTCCAGGTAGCGACGGCAGGCCGCCGAGGTCGAACGGTCGCCGAAGAAGTTGTTGTCGGCGCAGGCGGCGTTGCTGCCGTCCATCTGGTTCGGGTCGGCCAGGATGTTCTGCAGGCGCTGGGTATCGATGTTCCCGTACTGGGTCAGGTCGATCTGAGTCCGGCCTTGCGACAGGGTCGCTTCGAACGTCCACTTTTCGGAAATCGGCGCGCGAACGCCGCCCATGTACTGGACGACCGTGTTCTGGAATTCCGACAGACGCGGGCCGAAGCCGAGCGGACGGAAGCCGAACAGGAACGGCTCGTTGGCGCCGCTGCCCTTGATGCGGAGATCGTCGCCGGTCCGTGCGTTGAGCAGGGTCTTCAGGTCGGCCGGGATGAACTTGTTGTTCGCGTTGACCAGCAGGTTCGTGCCGACGTTGGCGCCGTTTTCAAGCAGCGGCGTCTTGACCCGCAGGTTGCTCGACTCGGTCATGCTCGAGACGGTGACCGTCGGCAGCGGGGTCGGCGCGAGCGCGGTGGCCGCGGTGTACTGCGTCCAGCCGACTTGGCCGAAGATCTCGACGTCGTTGTCCAGCTTGTAGTTGATCTTGCTGAGGAACGAGTACCGATCCATCGGCAGGGTCAGCAGGTTCAGCGCGTCGAAGTTGTAGCTGTAGAAGTCCGGGTAGAACCGGGTGTTGACCGACACGTCGACCGGATACTTGTAGTTCTGGACCTGCAGCGTCGCGTTGTTGGCCAGACCGCCGTAGAACAGCGTGCCGTCCAGGTTGAAGCCCAGCGAGCCGGACGCCATGTTGGTGCCGGTGCCGACGGGGGCGTTGATGCCGTACTTGCCGGTGAACAGCGCCTGAGCCGCGGCGAGCGGAATGGCGTTGTCGCTGCTGAAGCGGATCGCGCCTTCCGGCGGGGTGCCGGTGGTCGAGGTCGCGATGGCCGAGAAGGCGCGCTGGCCCTTCGACATCGCTTCACGGTAGGACCGGTCGAAGGCCAGGACCGCGTTGCCCTTGCCGTCGGCGAAGTTGCCGCCGAGGACGGCCGAGAACTGATACTCTTCAGCATCCCAGAATTCGGTGCTGTTCGAGTAGCTGGCGCGGACGTCGACGCCTTCGAAGTTCTTCTTCAGCTTCAGGTTCACGACGCCGGCCACGGCGTCGGCGCCGTAGGTCGCGCCCGCGCCGCCGGTGATGACTTCGATCGAGTCGACCAGGGCCTGCGGAATGGTGTTCAGGTCGACGGCCATGGTGTTCGCCGACACCATGGGACGACGTCCATCCACGAGGACCAGGTTGCGGTTGGAGCCCAGGCCGCGAAGGTCGACGTTCGACTGGCCGTTGTTCGGCGGGTTGTTCGACGTCGTGCCGCCCGACGGGTTCACCTGCGGCAGCGTGTTCAGGTAGGTGTCGAGCGTGACGTCGGCGTTAGCCACCGCCTGGTCGCCGGTGACGGTGGCGATCGGGCTGTTGGCGACGTAGTCCTGGCGCGCGATACGCGAGCCGGTGATCACGACCGCTTCGACTTCGGTGCCATCCTGCGCGAGCGCGGGGGCGGCGGTTGCAAACGCAGCGAGCGCCGCGCCGCAAATCATAGTGGACGCCAGCAGGCGCCCGCGCGTGGTTTGGAGCCTCAAAATTATTCCCTCCGGATCAGCGCTAGCCGAACTCACCCGACTGCGCCCCCTCATGTCTGGACGAAAGTTCCAGGCGCACTTCGCACCCGAATGCGCGATCCTTGCCACAGGCAGAACCACGGTCAACGACCATTACAAGTTGGCAACAAGAACGCCGCTACATTGTCGCACTTGCGCCACAGGGGCGCCCGCCCCTTCCCGCGGCAGGAAGCACCGCCCCTAAAAGCGTGCGGCAGGGGGTAAGCTGGCCCCCAAAACCCGGGGCCGAAAACCAAAAGGTTCCAAACCATTAAGTTTCTAATGAAACGGTCTAGCGCGTCCGTGGCGCCTTCGCCACGCACAGCCAGCGCGTCCGATGATGGTCCACGAGGTTATCGGCCCAGCCCGTAACCCGCGGATTCACAAGGTTCTTGTTCACATAGAAGTAGACCGGCGCCACGGGCGCGTCTTCGAGCATCATATGCTCAGCCTGCGCCATGTATTCCGCCCGCCTGTCCGCATCAGGCTCCAGGTCGGCCTTGGCCATCAGCGCGTCGTAGGCGGGGTTGTCGTAGTCGCCGTAGTTCTGCGGCCCGTACCAGGATCGCTGCAGGTCGAGGAAGCTGGTCGCGTCGTTGTAGTCGGCGATCCAGGCCGCGTCGGCGACCTGGAACGCCCGGGCGCGATAGTCCGCATAGGCGATCTGGGTTTCCTGCTGGGCGAGACTCACCTGCACGCCGATCGCTTTCCAGTCGGCCTGCACCGCCGGCATGAACAGCATCGGGTCGGGCGTGTTGCGATGCTTGATCTCGAACTTCAGGGGGCGATCCGGGCCATAGCCGGCCTCGGCCAGCAGTTTGCGCGCCTCGGCCTGCCGGCGCTCCAGCGGCCAGTCGAACCAGAACGGCGGCTTTACCGGACGGTAGTTGGCCACGCCGGGCGGCACGAAGGTGGCCGCCGATTCCTGCCCGCCCCGGAAGAGCTGCTTGGTGATGAAGTCGCGGTCGATCGACATCGCCAGCGCCTGGCGCACGCGGCGATCGCGGAATGGCGGGAAACCGGTCTTCGGGTTGTTGTTGAAGGCGAGATAGGCCACGCCGAGGTAGGTATGAACCCGGACGTACCCCGGCATCTCCTTGCGCAGATAGGCGATGCGATTGGACTTGATGTCGGTGTTCACATCCAGCTCGCCCCGCGCGATTCGCCGCTCGGCCGAGATCGCATCGTTGGTCGGGTAGTAGTTGATCTCGTCGACGCAGAGCTTGGCCGCGTCCCAGTAGCGCGGGTTCCGCACCACCTTCACATAGTCGCCCAGCCGCCACTCGGTCAGCCTGTAGGGACCGTTGCTGACCATGACGCCCGGCCTCGCCCACCGCTCGCCGTTGGGCTCCGTCACATGTCTCGGCACAGGATAGAGCACATGGTGCTTGGCCAGCTCCGGCAGGTAGGGGGCCGGGTGCTCCACCGTGATCTGCAGGGTGCGAGGATCGAGCGCGCGGACGCCCAGCGCCTCCGGCGGCGCCTCGCCCTTGTTCACCGCCTTTGCGTTCTTCAGCAGGAACAGGATCGAGGCGTACTCGGACGCGGTCTTCGGATCCAGGACGCGACGCAGCGAATAGACGAAGTCCTCCGCCGTCAGCGGCCTGCCGTCCGACCAGTAGCTGTCTCGCAGATGGAAGGTCCAGACCAGCCCGTCGGCCGACACGTCCCAGCGCTCGGCGACGCCCGGAATCGTCGAGCCGTCGGCGGCCGACTGGGTCAGACCGACGAACAGGTCGCCCTGGATCCGGTCCTCCCAGACGCCGGTCGACAGATGCGGGTCCAGCGTCGCCGGCTCGGTCGTGTTGCCGTACTGGAGACAGACCTTGCCCTCTGGGCAGGGCGGCCGAACGGGCCCCTTCTGGCACGCCGACAGCGCCAGGACGCCCGCGCCGACAAGGAAGAGATTGCGGAACAGGCGAGGCGCCTCTTCTATGGCGGCGAATCTGGTTCGGGAGTGGCCCATGTCACAGTTCACTGGAAGTTGGTTGTCGGCCTGCGCCGTCGTTGCGACCGCCTCGGCCCTGGCCGTCACGGTCCAGGCCGCGGAGCCCGTGGCCAAGGCCCGGGCCGGCGCGCTCCAGGCCGTCGTGGATTGCCGGAAGATCACCGACGGCGCCGAGCGCCTCGCCTGCTTCGACCGCACGACGGCGAGCCTCGACGCCGCTGAAAAGGCCGGCGACGTGGTGGTGGTCGATCGCGCCCAGGTCCAGGAGGCGCGCAAGGCCGCTTTCGGCTTCAACTTCCGCATGCCCAGCTTCATGAGCGGCGGGAACAGCGCCAAGCCCGAAACCGAGGCCGAGGGCATCGACAGCCTCGAAAGCACCGTCGAATCCGCGCGTCAGGGCGGCGACGGCAAATGGACCATCCGCCTGCCCGACGGCGCGATCTGGATCCAGACCGACAACGAGCGCATTCGCCCGCCCAAGGCCGGCTCCAAGGTGCTGATCCGCAAGGCGACCATGGGAAGCTACTTCCTGAGCGTCGACGGCCAGCGGTCCGTCCGCGCCAAACGCCAGAACTGAGGCCCGGCCGAGTTCATTTCCGTTCGATAGAGTCCGCGACGCGATCGGTCCTTCGGATCGAGAGCGTCGCCCACCTTTATCTGGAAGAGTCCGCGACACTATCGATCCTTCGGATCGAGAGCGTCGCCCACCTTTATCTGGAAGAGTCCGCGACACTATCGATCCTTCGGATCGAGAGCGTCGCGGAGGCCGTCGCCGATGAAGTTGAAGGCCATCAGGGTCACGACCATCGTCAGCGACGGAAAGATCAGCAGCCACGGCGCCAGCTCCATGTCCTGCGCGCCGTTGGCGATCAGCGTGCCCAGCGAGGCCATCGGCGGCTGGACGCCCAGGCCCAGGAACGACAGGAAGCTCTCGGCGATGATGATCGCCGGAATGGTCAGGGTCACATAGACCACCACCGGCCCGAGCAGATTGGGCACGATATGGCGCAGGATGATCTGGCGGCTCGACAGGCCGGCCGCCCGGGCCGCCTCGACGAACTCCTTCTGCTTCAGCGTCAGGGTCTGGCCGCGGACGATGCGGGACATGGTCAGCCACTCGACCGCGCCGATGGCCAGGAAGATCAGGAAGATGTTCTTGCCGAAGGTGACCATCAGCAGGATCACGAAGAAGATGAAGGGCAGCGAGTAGAGGGTGTCGACGATCCGCATCATCACCTCGTCCACCCGCCCGCCGACATAGCCGGCGACCGCCCCCCAGACGACGCCGATCAAGAGCGACACCCCTGTCGCGACCACGCCGATGCCCAGCGACACGCCCAGGCCGGCGACCAGCCGGGCCAACAGGTCGCGGCCGAGCGAGTCCGTCCCGAGCAGATGACCGCCCTGCCCCGGCGCCATCCAGACGTCCGTCTTGGTGACGGTGTCGTAGTGGAAAGGCGTCAGGAACGGCCCGACGACGGCGACCAGGATCATGAAGGCCAGCACGACCATGCCGGCGAGGGCGGCCTTGTTCGACAGCAGCCGTCGGCGGGCGTCGTCCCACAGGGAGCGCCCCTTCACGGCCTGCTGGATGAGCGCGGCGCGCTGGGGCGAGCCCGGGATATGATCGGCCAGGCTCACGACAGCTTCACCCTCGGATCCAGCGCCGCGTAGAGCGCGTCGGCGATCAGGTTCAGGACCAGGATCAGCAGGGCGTAGACGATCACCATGCCCATCACCACGGTGTAGTCCCGCTGCAGAGCGCTGATGACGAAGAACTTGCCCAGGCCCGGCAGGTTGAAGATCTGCTCGACGACCAGCGACCCGGTCAGCAGGCCCGCGCAAGCCGGCCCCAGATAGCTGACCAGCGGCAGGATGGCGGCGCGCAGGGCGTGCTTGCGGACGATCAGGCCCTCCGGCAGTCCCTTGGCCCGCGCGGTGCGGATGTAGTTGGAGCGCAGCACCTCGATCATCCCGGCCCGCGTGAGCCGCGAGATGATGGCGATCTGCGGCAGCGCCAGGACGGTCACCGGCAGGACGAGGTTCGCCAGCGCCCCGCCGTTCCATCCGGCGGTCGGCAGCCAGCCCAGCTTCGACGCCAGCAGCAGCACCAGCAGCGGGGCGGTCACGAACGTCGGGATACAGACCCCCAGGATGGCCACGGCCATGGTGACGTAGTCCGCGACCCGGTTCTGCCGCAGCGCCGCGATGACGCCCAGGCTGACTCCGACGATCGAGGCGATGACAATCGCGCTCAGACCCAGGATCAGGCTGACCTTGTAGTTCTCCTCGAGGATGTCGAGCACGGTCTTGCCGCGGTACTTGAGCGACGGCCCGAAGTCGCCCCGCACGACGTCGCCCAGGTAGCGGACATATTGTTCGGCCAGCGGCCGATCGAAACCGTACTTGGCCTCCACCGCCTTCTGCACCTCGGGCGTCATCTGACGCTCGTTGACGAACGGACTGCCGGGCGCGGCCCGCATCATGAAGAATGCGAGGGTCACCACCAGAAAAAGTGTCGGGATCGCCACGAGGAGACGGCGTAGTAGAAAGCGCAACATCGGGCGGCTCACTCGGGCGGCGGGGCCGCTAGGCGGTTGCGAACCTTCCACCCACCCCCGATGTTGTCAACGAACGCCAAGGAGACCACCCGAGATGAGCGACTTCCGGCAGGTGACTGACGACTTTTCGGTCAGCCCCCAGATCAGCCTGGACGATCTGCCCGCGGCGGCGGCCCAGGGCTTCAGGCTGGTGATCAACAACCGGCCCGACGGCGAGCAGCCGGGCCAGCCCTCCAGCGCCGAGGTCGAGGCGGCGGCCCGCGCCGCGGGCCTGGACTATATGCATATTCCCGTGGTCGGACAGCCGACGCCGGATCAGGTCGAGGCCAATCGACTGGCGATCGCCGAGGCCGAGGGCCCGGTGCTGGCCTTCTGCCGCTCAGGCACCCGCTCGATCGTCACCTGGTCGCTGGGTCAGGCCCTGTCGGGCGAGCGTCCGCGCGGCGAACTGGTTTCGCTGGGCCGCGGCGCCGGTTACGACCTGTCGAGCGTGCTCGGAGGCTAGCGCCCGCCGTCCAGGGCGACGCCCGCCACGGCGCGGGCCGAGCCCATCGCGGCGGGTTCGGGCTCGCAGCTGGCCAGGACCAGTTGCGCCGCCATGAGGCACAGGAACGCGAACACGACGCGTTGGAACCGTTTTGAGACAAAGATCGCGACGTCCTCGGCCATTCTGGCGCCTCCGGGCTGGAACCGAGGCGTCATCGGCAAGAACGGCGCCGTTTTCTTAAGCGCTCATTTACCAAGGGCTTCCCGCATGATCCCCTTCGTCCGCGACCTGACCTTCCAGTACGGCGTCGTCGATCAGGTCTCGCCGCTGATCCGGCGCGTGGTGGCTGATAATCCGGGCCCGTTCACCTACCTCGGCACGGGGACCTACATCGTCGGCCGTGGAGCATCGGTGGCGGTGATCGACCCCGGTCCCGACCTCGACGACCACCTGCAGGCGATCCTGCGCGCCACCGAGGGCGAGCGGATCACCCACATCTTCGTCACCCACAACCACGCCGACCACTCGCCGCTGGCCAAGCCGCTGCAGGCCCTGACGGGCGCCGTCACCTATGGCTGCCCGCTCACCTCGGCCGAGGACGACGGCGGCGGGGTGAAGATGGAGGCGGACGACGACCGCGGCTTCGTCGCCGACGTGACCGTCTGCGAAGGCGGCCTGTTCGAGGGCCAGGGCTGGACGCTGGAAGCCATCCCGACGCCCGGCCACACCTCGAACCACATCTGTTTCGCGCTGAAGGAAGAGAACGCCCTGTTCTCCGGCGACCACATCATGGGCTGGTCGACCACGGTGATCAGCCCGCCGGACGGGAACATGGCCGCCTACTTCGCCAGCCTGGACCGTATCAAGGACCGCGGTTTCTCGACCCTGTGGCCGACGCACGGGCCGCCAGTGACCGATCCGGCGCCCTTCATCCAGGCCTACATCGACCACCGCCGCGCGCGGGAAACCCAGATCCTCGGCGCCCTGGCGCGCGGCCCGGCCCGGATCAAGGACATCGTCCCCGTGCTCTACAAGGATGTCGACAGCCGGCTGTACCCGGCCGCCGCGCGGTCCATGCTGGCGCACATGATCCAGCTGGCCGGAGAAGGCCGCATCCGCGCCGACGGCGAGCCGGCCCTCGACAGCGAATACCGCCTGCCGGGTTAGGTCTTCTTCGGAGCCTTCGCGCAGGCCTTGCGGACGGCGCCCCACTCCGGCGCGCTCATCGCCGGTCGCCCGGGCTTGGCCGCCGCGCGCGCCGCCTGGCTCCGCCGTCCGGTGTCAGGGTGGCTGGAGAACCACTCGACAACGTCCCGAGCCTCGCGCGACGACTTGTGGTCGGCGAGGCGATCGAAGAAGTCCGCCATGCCCCGGGTCGAGATCCCCTCGGCGGTCAGCAGCTGCATGGCCCGATCGTCCGCCTCGCGCTCAAGCTGGCGGCTGAACCGCTGCTCGGTGAAGCCCCCGAACAGCAGGACCGCCTGCTGCCCCGCGCCGGTGCCGCCGCCGACGACGGCGTCCAGCACAAGACCGACGCCCATCGACCGCCAGGCGGCCTGCATGGCGTGGCGCTTCTCGACGTGAGCGATCTCGTGGGCGACCACGGCCATCAGCTCGTCCGGCGTGTCGGCCAGCTGGATCAGGTCATCGGTGACCAGGATCGTACCGCCCGGCAGGGCGAAGGCGTTGACGAGGGGGGCGCGGACCGCCGTCACCTTGATGTCGAACGGCATGTCCGCATGCGCCGCCAAACGCTCGCTGGCGGTCTGCAACGCCGCCTGACCGACCTGGCCGTCGCAAGGGCGCAGCCCCAGCTTCAGCTGACCGGCCATGTTGTCGCCCATCTGCGCCTCGAGCTCGGGCGGCGTCGCCTTGGCGAGGGGGCCGGACGCCGCCGGGATCCCGACAAAGATCCCCAGGCCGAGGGTGACGCCGGCGGCCGCCAGCGCGATCACAAGCCGGCGCTCGCGACGGCCGGCGGCCTTGCGCACGGTCTTGAGCGCGCCGCCGCCGATGACGTCCCATTCGGCCGCATCGAGCACCAACCGCTCGTCGCTGCGGCGACGACCAAGACGCACGCGTCCCTGGTCCTCGTCCACCAGCTCGACTTCGGCCAGCGGCCAGCGGAAGGCGACGCCCTCCCCCTGGCCCGCCAGCTCGCCGCTCTCCGCCGTGACGATCACATCGTGCGGTCGGGCGGAGCGGCCGTCGAAGTACCGCCCCTGCATCAGATGATCGAGAAGTCGAACGCGTCCGCCAGGCCTTCACCAGTGCGAGGGCCCGCACCGGTCTGCAACGCCTCGGCCAGCGGCGCCTCGCCGGTGCTGGTCAGGCGCTTGACCATGAACCGCACCGTCCGCGCCTGGACGTAGGGCGACAGCAGCCCGATCGAGAAAACGAGCAGCAGGGTGTTGGTGATGGTCAACCCGAGCAGGGGCATCGCCGTGACGTCCAGCTTGAAGCGTGCGTCTCCCAGCCGCAACGAGCCGGCGACCGTCCGCATCACCGCGGCGTGGTAGGGCGCGTACACCAGCATCGCGATGGCCAGATAGACGAAAAGCACGCCGTACAGGCCGACGATGCCCGCGACCGAAGGTTCCGTCGGCGTCTCCGCGGTCAGGCTCCCGGTGGCGGCCATCACCGCGATCATGCCGGGAATAACCACCACGATGTAGCCGACGATGCTGCCGACCCAAGCCAGGGCGAACGGCCCCCAAAGGCCGTGGTCGTCGGGTTTCACGAAGCGGAAATGCTGGTCGCCGAAGCGCAGGCCGCCCCACAGCCGCTCGGCGACGTTCAGGCTCATGACCGGGGTGTACCAGCCGAGCGTGACTCCGGTGAGCAGCAGCCAGCCCATGTACGAGAAGGCGAAGTTGAGCGGCGATCCATGCATGCGGAACCGGATGCCCCGCCAGCGCGTCCGACTGGCCATGTAGCGGAAGGCCAGGAAGATCGCCGCGCCGAGCAGCACGAACATGCCGATGTAGAGCGGCAGGATGATCAGCAGGGCGAAGGCCGGTCCCAGGAACTGGGCGCCGAAGACGACGATCAGGAACGGCAGGCCGACCGTGAAGAGCGCGATCAGGAACCCGAGGAACAGCTCGACCCCCCGGCCCGTGTACTCGAACGGCTCGTCGTTGACGGCGATCTTCGACCACACCCGGCGTCGGACCTCGGTCTTCCCCCAGAAGCGATAGAGGGTCAGGGTGATGATGTTGAGAAGGCCGTTCTTGAGGCTCAACCACAGGAACGGCTTGAGTTCGATACGCTCGCTGAAGGTCAGCGTCTCGCCGCGCGCGGCGGCGGTCATGTCGTCCATAATTCCCCCCGGCAGGACGGTGTCCGCAGGTTGTGTCAGCCCGTGAGGGCGCTCGTCAACGCCTTGATGCGGCGGCAGTTGGCGCCGCCGTCGCCTTCGCCGATCCGGCCGACGGAGCGTACGTCGATCCGGGCGCCGTCGACAGCCTGGCGGACCCGCAGGACGATGTCGTCCTCGACGCCCGACAGCGGCCGCCGCGCGGTCGCCTCGAGCCGGCCGCCGGCGAGATCCCGCGTGACCAGGACGAGGCCGGCCGCCTGCAGCACCGCCTCGGCGTGAGCGAAGGCCTGGGCCGGCGTGGCGCGCACCGTCACCGGACGGGCGTCGGGGCAGGTCTCGGCGTTGACGTCGGCCAGGGTCCGCCCCGAGAAGGCCCGCGACCCGACGGCCAGGGCGGGGGCGGCGTCGACCGGGTTGGCCCCGGCGCCGCGCTGAACCAGCATGGCCTTGGAGAACATCAACGGCTCGGACCAGTCCGTCGCCACGTCATGGATCGGCGGGTTGGACGCCTGCCAGGTCCTCCAGGCCGCGAAACCGGCCCAGGTCGCGGCCGTGATCGCCAGGGCCAACGCCGCTTTGCGCCAATGTTTCGAGAAGCCGGCGAACAACGCCACGATCAGCGCCAGCACGCCGGTCAGGGCGCCGACCATCGCCAGCGCCTGAGCCCAGCCCAGCGCTGGGGTCGCCCCGCGCACCAGCATGGCTTCGTAGCCCTGGACCCAGCTCCACAGCCCAAACCGGGCGCCCAGCACGCCGCCTGCCGCCAGCAGCGCCGGAACCAGGGCGAAGAGCACGGCGAGGTTCAGGTAACCCGCCGCCCAGGGATTGTCAGGCTTGCGGCGCGGCGCGGCGTAGGCCGGGGCGGCGAAGGCCAGCGGCGCGTCCTCGGTCGTCCGAGGCTCGGCGGACGGGAGCGGCGGTTCGTCGACCGCTTCCGAAGCCGCGAGGGGGAAGACCAGCGGCTCCGCGACCGCGTCCGCGGGGTCGATCGGCGTCATGTCCGGCATCGACGGCAACGGCGGCGGCACCTCGCCGTCGTCCTGGACGGCGATGGCCTCCGGCTCCGGTCCGGGCTCGGGCTCGACCGGCTCCGCCGCTTCGACGGGCGGCGAGGCGGTCTCTTCAATGGGTTCCGACACAGGCTCGACCGGGCCGGGCCAGGCTTCGGCGGTCGCTTCGGGAGCGACCGCTTCAGGGGTAGATTCAATCTCGGCGGGAAGGGACTCTTCGGCCCCGACGGCTGCCGTGCGCGTCGGGGCCTCAGATTTTCCCGCGGGATCCTCCGCCTCGGGGGCGTGCAATATCGGGTCGGGATCGGTCCGAAGGGGGACCACCTTGGCGGCTTCGGCGGCCGCCGCGGCGACCAGCACCGGCACGGCCGGCAGGGCGTAGTCGGCCATCCGCTGGCGGATCAGCTTCTTGTCGATCTTGCCGGTGGCGCCCAGCGGGATGTCGTCCACGAAGGCGACGTCGTCGGGCATCCACCACTTGGCGATCTTGCCTTCCAGGAAGCGCAGGATCTCCTCCTTGGTCGCGCTCTCGCCCTCCTTCAGCTTGACCAGCAGCAGCGGGCGCTCGTCCCACTTGGGATGGGCCACGCCGATCACCGCGGCCAGGGCCGCCTTGGGATGGCCGACGGCGATGTTCTCGATGTCGATCGAGCTGATCCATTCGCCGCCCGACTTGATGACGTCCTTGGCGCGGTCGGTGATCTGCATGAAGCCGGCGGCGTCGATGTTGGCCACGTCGCCGGTGTCGAAGAAGCCTTCCTCGTCCACGACAGGGCCGGCGCCCTTGAAGTACTCGCGGACCACGATCGGCCCCTTGATCATCAGGCGACCCACGGCCTCGCCGTCGTGCGGCTGACGCTCGCCGGCGTCGTTGACCAGCTTCAGGTCCACGGCCAGCGGCGGACGGCCCTGCTTGAGGCGATAGACCATCTGTTCGTCGTAGCTCAGGCCCTTCAGCTCGGGCGTCAGGGTCGAGACGGTGCCCAGCGGGGAGGTCTCGGTCATGCCCCAGCCCTGACGGACGGTGACGCCCAGCTTGTCGAAGCCGCGCACGATCGCCTCGGGCACGGCCGAGCCGCCGATCAGCACGTTCTTCAGGGTCGAGAACTGCAGGCCATTGCTCTCGACGTGCTGCAGCAGCATCTGCCACACGGTCGGGACGGCGGCCGAGAAGGTGACGCCCTCGGTCTCCAGCAGTTCATAGATCGAGACGCCGTCCATCTTGGCGCCCGGCATGACCAGCTTGGCCCCGACGGCCGGCGCCGAGAAGGCCACGCCCCAGGCGTTGGCGTGGAACATCGGCACCACCGGCAGGATGACGTCCGAATTGGTCACGCCCATGCAGTCGCCGGTCATGGTCAGCAGGGTGTGCAGGAAGTTCGACCGGTGGCTGTAGAGCACGCCCTTGGGGTCGCCCGTGGTGCCCGAGGTGTAGCAGAGGCCGCAGGCGGTGTTCTCGTCGAAACCGCCCCAGGCGCAGTCCGGCGAATGGCCGTAGACCAGGGTCTCGTAGGTGTGGGCCGCCTGCCACTTCACGCCTGGCACGCCGCGGATCTGGAAATGCGGCATGTGGGTGGAGTCGGTCAGGATCACGACATGCTCGACCGACGGGCAGTTGGCCAGGATCCCTTCCAGGATCGGCACGAACGTCAGGTCGACGAAGATGATGCGGTCTTCGGCGTGGTTGATGATCCAGGCGATCTGCTCGGGGTGCAGGCGCGGGTTCAGCGTGTGGCAGATCGCGCCGATGCCCATGATGCCGTACCAGGCCTCCATGTGGCGACCGCTGTTCCAGGCCAGCGTGGCGACCCGGTCGCCGACGCGGACGCCCAGCCCCAGCAGGGCGTTCGACACGCGCTTGGCCCGTTCGTGGATCTGGGCGTAGGTGGTCCGGACGACCGGTCCTTCGACGGACCGCGTCACGACCTCACGGTCGGCGTGCCATCGCTTGGCGTGATCCAGGATGGTGTCGACGGTCAGCGCCGACTGCTGCATCAGGCCCTGCATGCCCGATCTCTCCCCTATGTGTTATCGTTGCGGAAGGGACCCTAGCGGCGGTTTTCGCAACGCACAACGCACCGCCCGCACGAAGAGAAAACATTGATAACCTAGCCGCCGGCGACCGCGTCCCGCAGCCGCAGTCGACGGCTCGCCGCAACTCCGGCATAAGCCCGCGCCGATGACCAAACGCCTCTCTGACGCCTCCCAGCGCCCGCTGCTGATCGCCGTGTCCGGCGGCTCGGGCTCCGGCAAGAGCACCCTCGCCCACGCCCTGCAGGCGCGGCTGCCGGAGGGCTGCGTCCGGCTGATCATCGAGGACGACTACTACCGCGACTTCTGGGACGAGCCCGGCTTCGACCCGGCCAGCTTCGACTTCGACGACGTGGCGGCCAAGGATCACGCTCTGCTGGCGACGCATCTCGCCGCCCTGCGCGAAGGCGAGACCGTTCAGGCGCCGGTCTACTGTTTCGAGACCCACCGGCGGAAGGGCGAGCCGGCCGCAGTCGCTCCGGCCCCGGTGGTGGTGGTCGAGGGCGCGCATCTGCTCTGCACGCCGGCGCTGGCCGACCTGTTCGACCTGCGCATCTTCGTCGACACCCCCGCGGACGTCCGGTTCATCCGCCGGCTGATCCGGGACCAGATCCAGCGGGGCCGAACCGCGCAGTCGGTGATCGATCAGTACCTGGCCACGGTCAGACCGGCGCACGAGCGCTTGATCGAGCCTTCCCGCGGCCGCGCCGACCTGATCATCGCCGACGCGCGCGGCGCGGTGATTCCGGATGATCCGACCGAGTTCGACCGTCTGCTGGCGCCGGTGCTCGGCCACCCGCTTCTGAAGACTCTGACATTGTGAAACTTTGAAACGAGTCCTTGCGACGCAAGGACTCACGCCTATAGGATGCAGGCGGGCAGAGTAACGGGGCATCATGGCGTCGGGAGTCGAGGGAAACCGTTCAGAGCGTAAGCGGCTGCTCATCCTCACCTCGGCGACGGCGATTTTCGCCCGAGAGGGCTTCTCTCACGCAGGTATGGAGCACATCGCGCGGGACGCCGGCGTCTCCACCGCCACGCTGTACGCCCATTTCCCGAGCAAGGCCGACCTGTTCCGGATCGTCGTCGAGAGCGCGATCGACGGCATCGCCGCCCGGGTCCGCGCCACCGCCCACCAGAAAGGCGACGCCCGCGAGAGGCTGACCGCCTTCGGCCTGGCCTACGCCGAATTCTACAGCGACCCCGTTTCGCGGTCGCTCTTCCGCATGGTGATCGCCGAACGGCGCCGCTTCCCCGACCTGGCGCATCATTTCCGGGAACGCGGCCGCGAGGAGCTGGGCGGCACGGCCCTGCGCATCCTGTCGGCGCTGGCCGACGAGGGCGAACTGGACCTGCAGAAGCCGTCCTGGGCCGCCGGCCAGCTGCAGGGGATGATCGAACACAGCACCCTGCTGCTGGGCCTGATCAGCGGGGACGACGCCCAGCCGGGCCGGTCGCTGGCGACCATCGTCGACGACTGCGTGGCGACCTTCCTGGCCCGCTACGCCGTCAGGGAAAAAGCCGCCTAGTCGCCCAGCCGCCGTCCGCGGCGCGGTCGAACACCAGCCGCTCGTGCAGGCGGAACGGCCGGTCGCGCCAGAACTCGATCACCTGCGGCGCGATACGGAAGCCCGACCAGTGCGGCGGCCGCTGGACCTTGCCCAGGCCGAAGCGCAGGCCGGCCTCGGCGACGCGGCGCTCAAGCGCGAAACGATCCGGCAGCGGTCGCGACTGGTCCGAGGCCCAGGCGCCGATCTGGCTGTGGCGGGCGCGGGTGGCGAAATAGGCGTCGGCCTCTTCGTCCGTCGTCCGTTCCACCTGCCCCCTGACCCGCACCTGGCGGCGCAGGGATTTCCAGTGGAACAGCAGGGCCGCCTGCGGATTGGCCGCCAGCTCCAGCCCCTTGGCGCTCTCGGTGTTGGTGTAGAAGACGAAGCCCCGCGCATCGACGTCCTTCAGCAGCACCATCCGCACGTCCGGCAGGCCGTCGGCGTCGGCGGTGGCCAGGGCCATGCCGTTGGGGTCATTGGGCTCGCTCTTGCGGGCGGCCTCCAGCCACTCGCCGAACAGGGCGATCGGATCACCCCCTTCGGGCAGCGGCGGCCCGGCCTCCTTCTGGGCGGCGATGTAGTCGGCCTCGCTCGGCGAGGGCGGGATCAGGTCGGCGTCATCCATGCTTCCGATATAGCGCCGATCCGCGGCGATGGCAGGGCCTACCAGGCGAAGCCGAAGCTGCCGCCGCCCATCACCTTGCCGCCCGCGGTGGACACCCCGATGTTGATCGAGCTTCTTTCGCCGAAGTCGCGGCTGTAGCCGACGGCCACCGCCCCGCTGTCGCCGAAGCCGCCGATGCCGATCACCAGCCGGTTCTGCAGTCCCCCGCCCCGTCCGGCGGTGTTGCCGGCCATCGAGGCGAAAGCCGCGCTCATCGCCCCGACGTCGTCCAGCTTGCGCTCCACCCCGGTGATGCGCCGGTCGAAGACCTGGTCCATCAGGGCGAACCGCTGGTCGGTGTAGGTGTTGGCCTGGGACAGGGTCTGGGCGGCGGCGGTCTGGACCTGCTGAACGTTGGCGGCGTCGGTCGCGGCCGTCCCGGCGGCGACGTTCGTCACACGACGCTCGGCCCCGACCGCGCCGACCGAGACCGTGTTGGCCTGGGTCGCAACAGAGCCCTGCCCCAGGGCGACGCTGCCCGCCCCGGTGGCGACCGCCCCGTCGCCCAGCGCCGCCCCGCCGTTCCCGGCCTGCGCCCCCGCGCCGATGGCGATCGAGCCCGTGGCGACCGCTCCCGTGCCGATGGCGATGGCGTTGACGCCCGACGAGACGCTGTTCATCCCGATCGCGACCGCGCCGTTCTGCGTCGCCCGCGCCTGCGTGCCGATCGCCACCGTATCGTCGGCCGTGATCCGCTCGCCGGTGAAATAGCCCATGGCGACGTTGCGCGAGCCGGTGACGAACTGGCCCGCCGCCTCGCCCACGCCGACGTTGGACCGGCCGTTGATGAAAGATCCCGCCGCGGCGCCGAGCGCGGTGTTTCCGAAGCCGTTGACGTCCGAGCCCGCGAACGCGCCGTAGCCCACGTTGCCGTTGCCGACGACCCGCGATCCCGAGTCGAAACCGGAGCCCACGTTGAAATCACCCGTCACGTCGTTGCCGGAATGGTAGCCCGACGAGATGTTGTATGAACCGGTCACCCCTACGCCGGTTCTCGACCCGAGAGCGAGGTTGTCGTCGCCTTCAACATCGTCCCCGGACTGCCAGCCGAACGCGCTGTTGCCGTCCCCCCTCACGTTCCCGCCGGCCGAGTATCCGACCGCGGAATTGTAGGACCCTCTCGCCACGGCGCCGGCCAACGATCCCAGCCCGGTGTTGAAACTGCCCCGGGTGCTGGCGCCCGCCTGATCTCCATAGTGGGCGTTGCTGTTGCCGATGACGTAGTTGCCGGCATAGTAGCCTGTCGCCGTGTTGAGGTTGCCCACGGTGAAGCCTCCGGCCTCGACGCCCAGGCCGGTGTTCCATTCGCCTTCGACCTGCCGTCCTGAGAAGTAGCCGACCGCCGTGTTCTGATTGCCCTTGGCGAGGACGCCGGCATAGGCGCCGACCATGGTCGAGCCGGATCCGGACCCTTCCAGACCGGCCGAAAAGCCGACCATGGTCACGCCGTCGTTGCCGGCGGCGGCGGCCCGCCCCGCCTCATCGCCGATAGCTGTGGAACGCGCGCCGGTCGTCGTCGCGCCGGGGCCGCAAGCGATGCTGTTCGTCCCGGGGCTCACCGCCCCTCCGCCGCTCGTCGGCGCCGCGCCCGTCGCGCTGCCGGCGCACACGAACTGCGCCCGCGCCGGCTCCGGCGACAGCCATGCCGCCCCGAACAGCGCCGTCGTGGCCAGCAGGATGCCCGTCCGCCCTCGAATGCCCGTCGCCATCGTCGCCTCCTCAGCCAAGAGCGGGCGAGGGTGGCGACAGTCGCGATCCGCCGCATCGGACGTTCGTTCTAGAGAACGTTGATCCGCGATACGCTTGGCGGCATCCTGCCGCGGTTCGGGCGGGGGAACGGCTGAACGGGAGGCGGACGCGTGGGACGTCTGGATGACCTGCTCGCGGCGGTGCGCTCGGCCCATGACGCCACGCTTTCCCCCGAGGGACTGTCCGCCGCGCTGCCGGCGATCGCCGCGCTGACGGGCAGCGAGCACGGCTTCTTCATGCTGCACGATCCCTCCGGGCCGGGAGTGGAGGCGATCCACGGCCATAGGGTCGAAGCGGAGTGCGTATCGCGGTTCCAGGCCGCCATCGCGGGCGGACTGCTGCCGGCCTGGCGCCTACGCCTGCCTCTCGGCCAGGTCACGCGGAGCTCGTCGCAACTGCCTGACGACGAGTTTTCACGGTCGCTCTTCTACAACGAAGTCATCCGCCACAGCGGCTCCTTCTACGGCGTCGTGATCCCGCTGCTGCGCTCGACGGCGCGCCACGGCTGGATCACCTCGGGCCGCCGCCTCGGCGATGAAGACTACGCCGAAGAGGACGTCGCCGCCCTGCAGGCCCTGGCCCCGCACCTGCAGACCGCGCTCGACGTTCGTCGCCGGTTCGGCGAGCTCGATCTGCGCGCCGCCGGGGCGATGGCCGCGCTCGACGGACTGGGCCGGTCGGTGATCCTGCTCGACGAGGCCGGTCGGATCCTGTTCGCCAACGCCGCCGCGGAGCCGCTGTTCGACCACCCCCGGGGTCTGCGGCTGTCCGGCGGCCGGCTCGACGCCGCCGATCCCGTCCTCGCCCGCGCGCTGGCTCGCCGGGTCGACCGGACGGCGTTGGCGACGACGCCGCTGGACGGCTCCTTCGAGGTCGACCTCGGGGACGAACGGCTGGAGATCACCGTGGCGAGGCTCGAGACCGCCCATGAGACGCGCCTCGGGACCCCCAAGCGCGCGCCGGCCACCATGATTCTGATCGACCGCGCCGAAGCGGGGCGGGGCGCCCGCCGCACGCAGCTGCGCGAACGCTTCCGCCTCACCCCGGCCGAGGCCGAGTTCGCACTGGAGATCGCCCGCGGCGAGGGACGGCAGGCGGCGGCCGCGCGGCTGGGGATCACCGTGGCCACGGCCCGCTCGCACCTGACCAGCATCTTCGGCAAGACCGGCGTCCGACGGCAGGCGGCGCTAGTGCGGCTGGTCATGGATATGGGGCGACACTGACCGACAGGCTTAACCCGGCGTTGACCCTGTTTGCCCAGATTGCGGCCCATGAGCGGGGTCCTCGACAGGAAGGCGGCGCTGGCGGTTCTGGGCCTGACGCCCGGCGCCGAGGGCGAAGCCGTCGCCCGCGCCTTTCGTCAGGCGGTCAAGCGCGCCCATCCCGACCGAGGCGGCGACGCCCGGCGGCTGCAGGCCATCGTCGAGGCCTACCGCCTGCTGCAGCACGAGGCGCCGGCGCCCTCGCCCCTCGCCCAGCGGCCCACGCTCGCCCGTCCGCGCCTGACCGAGGCGGTGATCGACGTCCGGACGGCCCTGATCGGCGGCGTGGCCGAAGCCATGACCGCCGATGGCCGTCGCCTATCCCTGCGGATCGACCCCGGCGCCCGTATCGGCCAGGTCGTCGAGGTCGAGGGCGAGCGGCTCGAACTGACGATCCGTGATGAGGGCGTGACCGTTCGCGGCGACGACCTCTGGATCAATCACACAGTGGACGCGGCGGTGCTGGTCGACGGCGGACGGCTGGCGGTGGATACGCCCTGGGGCCGACGCTGCTTCTGGATCAACCGCAAGACCGCCGCGCGCGGCCTGGCCCGCCTGCCCGGCGACGGCCTGCCCGCGACCGAAGAGCGCCGGCAGGGCGACCTGTTCATCCGGCTGGTCCCCCGGGACGTCGTCGTCGAAAGCCCGGTTCGCCTGCTGCTGCGCCGTTTCGCGGCCGCCTGGGCGGCCTGACTTTGTGACCGGCCCCGGTATCGGCTAGAAGGCCCGCGTCATGTCACACAACAGCTTCGGCCATCTCTTCCGCGTCACCACCTGGGGCGAAAGCCATGGGCCCGCCCTCGGCTGCGTCGTCGACGGCTGCCCGCCGGGGCTGAGGCTGACGGCCGAGGATATCCAGGTCTGGCTCGACAAACGCCGGCCGGGCCAGGGCAAGTTCGTCACCCAGCGCCAGGAGCCGGACGCGGTCCGCATCCTGTCGGGCGTATTCGGCGACGACCGGACGGACGGTCAGGTCACCACCGGCACGCCGATCTCGCTGATGATCGAGAACGTCGACCAGCGCTCCAAGGACTATTCCGAGATCGCCCGCGCCTTCCGTCCCGGCCATGCCGACTGGCCCTATTTCGCCAAGTACGGCGTGCGCGACTACCGGGGGGCGGCCGCTCGTCCGCGCGCGAGACAGCCGCGCGGGTCGCCGCGGGGGCCGTGGCGCGCAAGGTGATCGAGGGCGTGACCGTACGCGGCGCCCTGGTCCAGATCGGGCCGCACAAGGTCGACCGCTCGCGCTGGGACTGGGACGAGGCCACGAACAATCCCTACTGGTCGCCCGACGCCGGGATCGTGCCGGTCTGGGAAGAACACCTGGAGAAGATCCGCAAGGCCGGCTCCTCGACCGGCGCCGTGGTCGAGGTCGAGGCCGTCGGCGTGCCGGCGGGCTGGGGCGCGCCGCTCTACGGCAAGCTCGACGCCGAACTGGCCGCGGCGCTGATGTCGATCAACGCCGCCAAGGGCGTGGAGATCGGCGCCGGCTTCGAGTCCGCCGAGCTGACCGGCGAAGAGAACGCCGACCAGATCCGGATGGGCAACGACGGCCCGATCTTCCTGTCGAACAAAGCCGGCGGCATCCTGGGCGGCATGTCCTCGGGCCAGCCGGTCGTCGCCCGCGTGGCCTTCAAGCCGACCTCCTCGATTCTGACCCCGCGCGAGACGGTCGACGAGGACGGCCGGGAGATCGAGCTGCGGACCAAGGGCCGCCATGACCCCTGCGTCGGCATCCGCGCGGTGCCGGTGGTCGAGGCGATGACCGCCTGCGTGCTGGCCGACGCCTTCCTGCGCCACCGCGGCCAGACCGGCGGCGGCGCTTTCCGGCCGGGATCTGGAGCGCGTCAGCCTTAGGTGTCAGCGCCTAAGGCGCCCGACGCGCTCTAAGCTCCTGAATCTAGCGAACGCGCGTGAAATCCATCGTCCAGTTGGTCTCCCAGGTCTCGCCGGCGTCGTCGGAGAAGGCCTGGGACCAGCGGGCGCTGGCCGGCGTGACGTCGGACCAGGTGAACCGGACCCGGATCGGACGCCCCTCGAAGACGTCGTCGCCGTAGAAGGTTCCGACGCCGTTCTCGAACCGGCCATGCACCGGCGGATCGATCCCGGGGTTGCGGGCGTCGATCCAGTAGATCGACCAGAGCTGGGTCTGCGGATCGAACAGCCGCGTGGTCACCGCGGCGTAGCGCCCTTCCGGCAGGTCCAGGACGTTGTCGTCCATGTTGCCCTGCCCCGACAGGATCTTGCGGGTCTCGCAGACGCCGCCGAACTCGACCCAGTCCGTGCTGCCGGCCAGGCGCGCCTTCAGCCGCCGATGCAGGACGGTCCAGTCGCCGATGAAGAAGTCGAAATCGGTCCGGCCGTCACGGATGTCCGGCATGTCGTACATGTGCGTCTCCCAAGCTCGCGCAGCTTTGATACGGGCGTCGACTGTCAGTTCGTGTCAGCAGGGCGCAGGATGGGGCCTTGGCCGATCTGAAACCGGATCAGTTGCAATTATAGGATCACTCCCCATCTCTTCTCTCGAAAGGGAGACACCCCATGATTGATCGTAGACCCTTCGAGGCGCTCGGCCACGCGGACCACGGCTGGCTCAACGCCCGTCACCACTTCAGCTTCGCCAACTGGTACGATCCGGACCGGATGGGCTGGGGCGCGCTACGCGTCTGGAACGACGACGAGATCGCGCCGAAGTCGGGCTTCCCGCCCCACCCTCACGCGGACATGGAGATCATCACCTATGTCCGCTCCGGAGCGATCACCCACCAGGACAGCCTTGGCAACCAGGGCCGGACCGAGGCGGGCGACGTCCAGGTGATGAGCGCCGGCTCCGGCATCCGCCACGCCGAGTACAATCTCGAGGACGAGACGACCCGGATCTTCCAGCTGTGGATCCAGCCGACTCAGCGTGGCGGCGCGCCGGCCTGGGGCGCCAAGCCCTTCCCCAAGGGCGACCGCTCCGGGAAGTTCGTGGCCCTGGCCAGCGGCCTCGGCGATGAAGGCGCCCTGCCGATCCGGACCGAGGCCCGCGTGCTCGGCGCGACGCTGAAGACCGGCGAGGAAACCACCTACGCGCTGGGTGAAGGGCGCCATGCCTATCTGGTGGCCGCCACAGGCGAGGTCGAGGTCAACGGCGTCAAGCTGAGCGCCCGCGACGGCGCGGCCATCCGGGACGAGCCTCTGCTGACCATCAAGGCGTCGGCCGACGCCGAACTGGTTCTGGTCGACTCGCTCTGACCGGCCGGCCGGCTGCTCATTCTAGGTTGACCGGCAGTTTAGACTTCCAGGCCATGATCAGGGGTCGGCGCGTATCGCCGGCCCCTTTTTTCCTGGAGTGCGGGGCCCCGTGCAGTTCGAGTCCCTGAAGATCCTGCTGGTCGACGACAACCAGCACATGCGGATCCTGCTGATCGAAATCCTGCGCGCGATCGGCATCCGCCGGGTCCTGGAAGCGAACGACGGGGCCGAGGCTCTGCAGGCGCTGCGCGACCACGACATCGACATCATCATCACCGACCTGGCCATGCAGCCGCTGGACGGCATCGACTTCGTGCGCCTCGTGCGGCTCTCGCCCGAGAGCCCCAACCCGATGTGCCCGATCATCATGGTCACCGGCCACTCGACCCAGCGGCGCGTCGAGGAGGCCCGCGACGCCGGGGTCAACGAGTTCCTGGCCAAGCCGGTCACCCCGCGCGGCGTGCTGGAGCGGATCGGCGAGATCATCGACAACGCCCGCCCGTTCATCCGCACCGACGACTACTTCGGGCCGGACCGGCGGCGGCGGGTCGACCCCGACCATATCGGCCCCTGGCGCCGGGCCGGAGATCCGGGCATGCCGCCGCGCGGCGAATAGCGCCTTCCCTTCGCCCGTTTCCGGGCTCACCCTGCGCCGATCGGAACGGGGACCTTCAGATGAACATTCGTCGCGTGATCGCGCTGACGGCGCTGATCGGCGTCGCGCCCGCCCTGCAGGGCTGCCTGGCCGCCGCCGCTGGCGCGGTGGTCGGCACGGCCGTCGGCGTCACCGGCGCGGCCGTCGGAACCACGGCCAAGGTCGGCGGCGCGGTCGTCGGCGCCGCTATCCCCGACGGGGACAAGTGCGACGGCAAGAAAAAGAAGAAGAAGGACTGCGAGGAGTAAGCGTTGCGTGGTTCGAGACGCCGGCCTGAGGGCCGGCTCCTCACCATGACGAATTCAGTTGCACTGCTGAGCTCGTCATACTGAGGAGCGAGCGTCTCGAAGGACGCAACGAACCGGGGACATGCTCCGCGAAGCGGTGCGTGTCCCCTGAACACAGGTCAAACGGCGACACGCCCCCTGCGGGAGCATGTCCCCTCGTTTCTCACAGCGCCAGAGCGCAGCGCTCGCCGATGGTCGGGCGCGAGACGACGATCCGCGACAGGCCGGGGAAGGTCGGACGCAGGCGATCGGCGAAATAGAGGCAGATCCGCTCCAGCGTCGGGACTTCCAGCCCCTCGCGGTCATTCAGCAGGCCGTGGTCCAGCTCCTCGGCGACCGCTTTCAGCGCCTTGTCCAGTTCGTCCAGGTCGGCGACCCAGCCGGCCGGCTGCGCCGGGCCGCGGACGCTGGCCTCGACGCTGAACGAATGGCCGTGCAGCCGCCGGTAGCGATGGTCGCCGGGGCCCTGCTCGATGTAGTGCGCGGCGTCGAATGTCGCCGTCTTCGTGATCTCGAAGATGGGTTCGGTCATGTCTCGAAACTTGCTGGTGGACCTGGGAGGCTTCGGGTCGCGCCGCTCGGCGCCGCGATCCTTATCCGTCAGGGCAGGCCCAGATATTTGTGCGTCTGTACGCTTAAACGCCAACGGGGGTGGGAAAGGCAATAGGCGACCGCCGCCGTCGTGTTCTCTTGGCGCGCGGTGTTGTCCATCGGCTGCAGGAAGAACCGCTCGAAATCCAGGCCCGCGAACCGCTCCGGATCCACGCCCCGCTGGGGATAGACCAGCTTCAGCTCCTGGCCCGAGGTCTGCACCACCTCGGCGTCGGCCTTGGGGCTGACGCAGATCCAGTCGATGCCCGGCGGCGCCTTGATGGTGCCGTTGGTCTCGACCGCGATCATGAACCCACGCGCATGCAGCGCCTCGATCAGCGGCGGATCCAGCTGCAGCAGCGGCTCGCCGCCGGTGCAGACCACCAGCTTGTCGCTCTGCGGGCCGGTCCAGGCGGCGTCGACCGCGGCGGCCAGCGCCTCCGGCGTCGCGAACTTGCCGCCCCCCTCCCCGTCAACGCCGACGAAGTCGGTGTCGCAGAAGGTGCAGACCGCCTTGGCCCGGTCCTGCTCTCGGCCGGTCCACAGGTTGCAGCCGGCGAACCGGCAGAACACCGCCGCCTTGCCCGCCTGGCCGCCCTCGCCCTGCAGGGTGAGGAAGATCTCCTTGACGCTGTAGGTCATGCGGTCAGCGCCGGCCGCCCTTCGGCGACCCAGGCGCTCCACCCGGCGGCGCGCAGGTCGCAGGCCGGGCATTCGCCGCAACCGTGGCCCCAGGCGTGGCGCGCGCCGCGCTCGCCGCGATAGCAGGTGTGGCTGTCGGCCACCGTGAGCTCGACGAGCGTCTCGCCGCCCAGGCCCTTGGCCAGGGCCCAGGTCTGCGCCTTGGTCAGGCGCATCAACGGGGTCTCGATGCGAAAGTCCCGATCCATGCCCAGGTTCAGCGCCGTCTCCAGCGCGTCCAGCGTATCGCGCCGGCAATCGGGATAGCCGGAGAAGTCGGTCTCGCACATGCCGCCGACGAGCGCTTTCAGGCCGCGACGGTCGGCCAGGGCGGCGGCGTAGGTCAGGAACACCAGGTTGCGGCCCGGAACGAAGGTCGAGGGCAGGCCGCGCTCGGTCATCTCGATGGCCCGATCCGCCGTCAGGGCCGACTCGGCCACGGCGCCGAAACCGCGGATGTCGAGGACATGATCCTCTCCCAGTCGCGCGGCCCAATCGGGAAATCGGGCCGAAACGGCCCCTCGGACATCCTGTCGCGCCGTCATCTCGACAATGTGACGTTGGCCATAGTCGAAGCCGACGGTCTCGACCCGGTCATAGCGGGCGAGCGCCCAGGCCAGGCAGGCCGTCGAGTCCTGGCCGCCCGAGAACAGGACCAGAGCGCCATCAGTGGACAAAGCGGATTGCGGCATGGCCGGGCAGATAAGGCGGGACCGGCTGATTTGAAAGGGGAATGTGCGACTTGCCCGCCCAGCGGTCCCCGCGGTCGCGGCTTCTGAACTCACGAACCGGAGCAAGTTTCCGACAGGTTTCGGCGCCCGGTTTTCAGGCGCCATTTCTCATGCCGGAAACGGGAAACCTTCCGCAGCGTCATCCGGCGAAGCAGTGCGGCAACAGTGCAGGTGAAAAGCCGTAACCGATCGCCGTTCACCTAACGCTGGGCGGTTGACAGCCTTCAAACGCGCGTATGCAATCCCCTGAAGCTGCTGGGGGAATATGCCACGCACCCGGGCGGCAAACATCGCGTGGCGACTGAGGAAACATAACGACGCCGAGTCTCCCGAGATGGAGCCGGCCGTCCGGGGAGGGTTACAGATGACAGGATCTCTGCGCCTGCGGAGTCTGCTTGCTGCGAGCGTTTCGCTGGTTGCCGTAACGGCAGTCGCCGCGCCCGCTTTCGCCCAAGACACCACTGTCGGCGAGGTCGTCGTCACCGCTCAGAAGCGGGAAGAAGCGATCCAGGACGTGCCGATCGCGGTGTCCGCCTTCAGCCAGGACACTCTGGAAAAGGCCAAGATCGACGGCGGTCCGAACCTGGTTCTGGCCATCCCCAACGTGAACTTCTCCAAGGGGAACTTCACGGGCTACAACTTCCAGATCCGCGGCGTCGGCGCCAAGCTGGTCGCGGGGTCCGGCGACGCCGGCACCGGCATCCACCTGAACAACGCGCCGCTGACCGCCAACAACCTGTTCGAGTCGGACTTCTTCGACGTTGAACGGGTCGAGGTCCTGCGCGGTCCGCAAGGCACGCTCTACGGCCGGAACGCCACCGGCGGCGTGGTCAACATCATCACCGCCAAGCCGACCGACGACTTCACGGCGTCGCTGCGCGGCGAGGTGGGCAATTTCGGCACCAAGAAGGTGCGCGGGATGGTCAACATTCCGCTGGGCGACATGTTCGCCGTGCGCCTGGCCGGCAACGTTCTTCAACGGGACGGCTTCGGCAAGAACCTGACCACCGGCAACGACGTCGACGACCGCGACCTGTGGAACACCCGGATCACCGTCGGCTTCAATCCGACCGACACCTTCAACACCACCCTGATGTGGGACCACTTCGAGGAAGACGACAAACGCTCGCGGATCGGCAAGCAGCTCTGCACCAAGGACCCCGGTCCGGCCAACATCGGCGGCATGAACTTCCTGCCCGGCCCGGCCGGCGTCGTTCAGCGCGGCTTCTTCAGCCAGGGCTGCTCCCCGACCCCGGTGAACTCGGCGGGCATTCTGGGCACGCCGAACTCGCAAGGCACGCTCGGCGGCCTGTTCGGCGCCCTGTTCGGCTTCACGACCGGCGACCAGTACGCCGGCCAGATGCAGGACCCGGACATCCGCAACATCCAGTCCAGCTTCGACCCGATCTACCAGGCGAAGACGGACATCGTTCAGTTCAACATCACCTGGGACCTGAGCGACGAGCTGCAGCTGACCTCGCTGACCGGCTACAGCAAGAACTCCCTGTTCACGCGCCAGGACTACAACCGGATCGTTCCGAACCAGAGCTTCAACACCACGCCGAACCCGGTCAACGCCCTGGCGGCCATGGGGCCGGCCTACACCGCCCTGTACGCCTCGCTGTTCCCGGGCGGCGTGATCAATGATCCGCAACTCGGACCGCTGAACAAGTTCGCGACCGCAGACATCTCGTCCGGCGACGCCAAGCAGTGGAGCCAGGAGCTCCGCCTGCAGTCGAACTTCGACGGGCCGTTCAACTTCAACATCGGCGCCATCTACATCGACTACAAGAACGACGGCGACTACTACGTCATGGGCAACACCCTGACCGCCGCCGCGCTGGTGCAGAACAGCCTGCCGCCGGCCGCCACCGTGACCGGCTGCTCGACCGCCACGCCCTGCGCCATCGACCCCAACCAGACGCCGAACCGCTCGGGCCGGAACTATTACGACAACACCGGCGCCTATCACCTGAAGTCGCGCGCGGCCTTCGGTGAAGTCTACTGGCAGCTGACGGATGACATCCGGATCACCGGCGGCCTGCGCTACACCCACGACATGAAGCGCCAGGAGAACCGTCCGGTCGTCCTGAACAGCCCCGGCTCGGGCATCCCGCTGAGCACGGCCAAGCCGTTCCTGACCGCGGACTTCAAGGAGACGACCGGTCGCTTCAACATCGACTGGAAGCCGGACCTCAGCTTCACCGACGACACCCTGATCTATCTGTCCTACTCGCGGGGCTACAAGGCCGGCGGCATGAACCCCGCCTGCTCGGCGTCGGTCTTCTCGTCCTGCCCGTCGGAAACCTTCGAGCCCGAATTCGTCGACGCCTGGGAAATCGGCGCCAAGAACACGCTTCTCGGCGGCGCCATGGTCCTCAACCTGACCGGGTTCAACTACGACTACATCGGCTACCAGGTGTCGAAGATCGTCAACCGGACCTCGGTGAACGAGAACATCGACGCCAAGATCCGCGGCGTCGAGTTCGAGACCGTCTGGTCGCCGATCGACGGCCTGCGGCTGAACGCCAACATCGGCTACCTGAAGACCGAAATCGAGAACGGCGAAACCTCGATCGACGTCTTCAACCGCACCCAGGGCGATCCCAACCTGACTCTGATGAAGAGCAGCGCGGCCTCGAACTGCGTGCTGACCACGGCCGGCGCCCAGGCGGTCCTCGGCTTCTCGAACGGTCTCGCCGGCCCGCCGCCGAACCCGTTCGCCCTGCTGCAGGCCTGCACCCTGGCGACCACGGTCCCGGCGGGCACCCGCCTGTTCCCGGGCGGTCCGCTGGCCCTGGGCCGCAACCCCTTCGGCCAGCTGGTCAGCGACGGCTATGAAGTCGATCTCGGCGGCAACTCCCTGCCGAACTCGCCGGAATGGACCTTCTCGATCGGCGCCCAATACACCTGGACGCTGTTCGGCGACTGGGACGCCACGATCCGCGCCGACTACTACCGCCAGACGGAATCGTTCTCGCGCATCTACAACGCGGCGACCGACAAGCTGGACGGCTGGGACAACGCCAACGCGACGCTGACCGTCACCAACAGCGCCGCCGGCTGGACCTTCGAGGCCTACGTCAAGAACATGATGGATGAAACCGTCCTGACCGACACCTACCTGACGGACGACTCCTCGGGCCTGTTCCGGAACGGCTTCTACGGCGAACCCCGCACCTATGGCGTGGCCGTCACCAAGAGCTTCTAAGCCGCTAAGCGAAGCATGAACTGGACGGCGGGGATGCAAATCCCCGCCGTTTTTCTTTGTCCGCCGTCGGCTTAACTTCTCCTCAAGCGCGGGTGGCCCATGATGGGGAGTGTTTTGATTGTTGCGCCGCGGCCCATGGACACTCTCGCCAGCCTGATCGAACGACGCGCTCCCGTTTCGCCGGATTGCGCCTGCGCCGAAGCGGCCGCGAGATTCGCCGCCGACCCGGCCGCCATGCTCCTGGCCGTCACCGAAGACGACCGCCCCGTGGGCCTGGTCGGTCGAGACCTGCTGCTCGCTCTCGCCGACGATCCGCGCCCGGTTCGCGAGGTCATGGACGCCTCCCCGCTGGTCGCGCCCGCGGAAGCCGCTCCGTGGTCCTTTCGAGAACAGGCCCTGGCCGAATCCCCCGAGGCCCTGAGTCGGGGCTTCATCGCCGTCGAGGACGGCCGCTACCTCGGCGTCGGCACGGCCGTCGCCCTGATGAACGCCCGGCGGCCCCGCGCAACGCGCGCGCAACAGGATCCCACCAGCCTGCTGATCCAACGGATGAGCGAGGAGGTGCTGCGCCATCTGGACGGAGTCGCCGACTTCACCGCCCGACTGCTCCGCCAGCAGCTGTCGCCCGACGCCCAGGCCTGTGTCCGCGCGATCGCCGAGACGGGCGACGACCTGAACGTGCTGATGCGCCGGGCGGTCGACCTGCATGAGGCCGACCTCGGCGCCCTGGCGTTCAGCCGACGCCCCTGCCGCCTGCAGGACCTGATGGACGGCCTCGACGCGCGCTGGAAGGGCCGCGCGGCCGCGGCCGGCCTGACCCTGCTCACCGCCTACGACGGCGATCCCGAGTATGCCGCCCAGATCGACGACGGCCGCCTGATGCAGGTGTTCGACGCGCTGGTGTTCCGCGCCCTCAGCGAGACCCGCCGCGGCGCGGTCGAGGTGTCGCTGAAGGCCCGCCCGACGGCCGAAGGCCTGCTGCTGGAAGGCCGCGTGCGCGACGCCGGCGGCGACCTGTCGCCCGAGCGGCTGGCCCACATCTTCGCTCCGTTGGGAGAAACGGCGACCGACCATCCGGAAGGCCTGTCCGCCGGACTGGGCATGGCGTTGGCCGCCCGCATCATCACCGCCGCCGACGGCGTGATCCGCGCCGAGTCCAATCCGGGCGTGGGCGTGACCGTCACCTTCGAACTCATCGCCCCGCAGGCGGCGGTCGAGATCCAGGCCGCCGATGACGCCGTCGAGGGTCCGGCGCGGACCGCCCACGTCCTGATCGTCGACGACAACGCCACCAACCGCATGGTCGCCGAGGCCCTCTGCGAGATGTTCGACTGCACCTCGGAACAGGCGGTCGACGGCGTCGAGGCGCTGGAGGCGGTGAAGGCGCGCCACTTCGACCTGATCCTGATGGACATCAAGATGCCGCGCATGGACGGCGTCGCCGCCACCCGCGCCATCCGCGACCTGCCCGGCACGGCGGCTCGCACGCCGATCATCGCCCTGACCGCCAACGCCGACCCGGAAGACGTCCGCGGCTACCTGGAGGCGGGCATGAACGACGTGGTGGAGAAGCCCATCAAGGCCGAGCGCATGTTGGCGGCGCTGCAGGCGGCCCTGGAAGCCGTCGACGCCGCCTCAGCCGCCGCTTGATCCGCGGAGTCCGTTCCCCCTAACCTTCGCGGGCGGTGGGGGAGGTCTCTTGAAACCAGCCTGGATCAGCCTGTCGGGGATCCTGTTCGCCTGCGCGGCGGCCCAGGCGGCGGCCGCGACGGCTCCGAGCCATTGGTATGTGATCACGACCGGCGACGGCCAGGTCATCGGCCACGCCTCGCGAACCGTCACCCCGACCTCCGACGGCCGGGAGGTCATGGACGCCCGTCGGGTCAGCCTGGCGCAGCAGGGCGGCCCGCCGAAGGAGGCCGTCCAGAAAACCCTCCGCAGGGAGGACGCGCGGGGACGGGTGCGGTCGGTCGAGAGCACGGCCCAGACGGGCAAGGACGAGACCCGCGTCGAAGCCTTGATCGTCGGGGACGAGGCCCGGATCACCTGGACCTCGGCGCTGGACCGCCGCACCGCCGTCACGCGCCTGCCGGCCTCCGTCCGCTTCGACGGCGGCGAGGCCCTGCTCCGAACCTGGGATCCGCCGACACGACCCCAGCTGACCTTCGACAGCTTCGACCTCGGCGCCGGAGCGGTGGAACAGGTCGTCGTCGAGGTCGCGCCCGGAGCGGCGCGAGACGCCGAGGGCCGGTTGCCGGTCCTGCGCAGGACCTATGACGGCGAGACCCTGGTCGGCGTCGCCCGCCTGCTCGTCAACCGCGACGGCGAGATCGTCTCGACGACCCAGGCGATGCTGGGCGCCGCTATCACCTTCCGTCTGACGGACGAGAAGACCGCGCTCGCCAGGCCCATGCCCTACTGGCCGCTCGGCGACACGATGATCAAGTCGCCCTTCCGGATTCCTCCGTCGGCGACGAAAAGCCATATCCGCTATCGCTTCGGTTTCCGCGACGGCGTCGCCTTCACCCCGCCCCGGACCGGCGAACAGCGCGTCGCGTCGACGGCCTCCGGCGTAGAGATCGACATCTGCGACGCCTGCGGCCCCGGCTTGCCGAGCGACCCGGCCGCCCTGGCCGAGGCCCGCAGGCCGACGGCCTGGTTGCAGAGCGACCACCCCCGTCTAAAGGCGATCGCCGCCCCCATCGCCCGGATGTCGATTTCGGACACGGCCAAGATGGAGCGCCTGCGGAGGAAGGCCGCGCGCTACCTGACCCAGGTCGACTTCTCCGGCCACTATTCGGCGCTCGAAACCTTGTCGCGGCGACGCGGCGACTGCACCGAGGCGGCGGTGCTGCTGGCGGCGCTGGGCCGATCGGCCGGCATCCCGACCCGCGTGGTCAACGGCCTGGTCTATTCCCGCGAACGTTATCACGGCGTCAGCCACGCCTTCATGCCGCACAGCTGGACCGTGGCCTACGTCGACGGCGAATGGCGCAGCTTCGACCTGGCGCTCGACGCCTTCGACAACACCCACATCGCCCTGACGGTCGGGGACGGCGATCCCCGATCGCTGCTGGCCGCCGGCCAGCTGGCGAGCCTGCTGGTCTGGCAGGGCATGGTCGAGGTCAGGACGCCGCCGGCGTCGTGACCTGGGCGGGCTTGGCGGGCTGCGGATCGGCCGGCTTGGCGGTTGTCTGGACGGCCGGCCCCGGCGCCGCCGGGGCGGCCTCGTAGACCACCGGCAGTTCCGGGATCGCCGCGTCGGCGGCGTCCTGCGCCGGATCGACGGAGATGTAGGCGACCTTGCCCGGATCCTTGATGCCGCCGACGATGACTTCCATGTCCAGCTCCGCCGGGTCCTGCCCTGCGGCCGCCATCGGCGCGGCCGCCGCCGCGAACGCCAAGGCCGTCGCCGCGGCGATCCTGCCCAGCGGCAGCCGGTAGGACACGCAGACCTCTTCGGCGCAACCGTCCAGGAACGCGACCCGCTGGTCGTCGCTCATGGCGTCGAGCGCCACCACCTGGCGCTGGCACATGCGGCACATGTCGCCCTCCATGAGGGAGGCGAGCTGCGATTTGTACGGACAGGGACTCTGGATCTTCGGAAAAATCGCCACGACGTTTCCCTCCCAGGCAAGCTGAGGGGAAGTGGACGACGACGACGCGCGATTGGCAAGCCGCAAAGGAAAAGGGCCCCTTGCGGGGCCCTGTCGTCTTCGTCCGAGTGAACAGGCAGTGGTGGCGGGGGGCGGGATCGAACCGCCGACCTGTGGGTTATGAATCCACCGCTCTAACCATCTGAGCTACCCAGCCATTGCTGTGCCCACTGGAGCGAAGGCGCGCCTTATAAGGCTGCTTCGCGTCGGCTTCAAGCGCCCTGATCATCCTCTTGGGAAACGCGCCGGCTACGGCTAGGGTCCCCGTCGCATGAGCGTCCTCCATCTCCTCGGATCGCGCGGCGAAGGCGGCGCCGAGACCTACTTCGTCGATCTGGTCTCGGCCCTCAACGCGCAGGGCCCCGAACAGGCCTGCGCGATCCGCGGCAACGCAGGACGATCGCGCGCCCTGGCCGAGGCCGGCGTGGTCACGCGCAGCTACCCGTTCGGCGGCCCGCTGGACATCCTGACCCGCCCCCGCATCGGCTCCTACGCCCATCGCGTCGGCGCCAAGGCCCTGGTCGCCTGGATGAACCGCGCCGCGCGCCATGCGCCGGCCGGTCCCTGGCGGCGGATCGGCCGCCTGGGCGGCTACTACAGCCTGAAATACTATCGCGGCTTCGACCATCTGGTCGGCAACACGCGGGACATCGCCGAATGGGTCGTGGCTCAGGGATGGCCCAGCGACCGCGTCAGCTACATCCCCAACTTCGCCGAGGCCGCCGACCAGGGCGCGCCGGTCGACCGCGCCAGCCTGGACACGCCCGAAGGCGCGCCGCTGCTGCTCGGCATGGGCCGGCTGCACGACGTCAAGGCGCACGACGTCAGCCTCAAGGCGCTGGCGATGATCCCGGACGCCTACCTCTGGATCGCCGGCGACGGACCGCTGGAGGACAAGCTGAAGGCCATGGCCACGGCGCTGGGCGTCGCCGACCGGGTCCGCTTCCTCGGCTGGCGCAACGACGCCGGCGCCCTGTACCGCACGGCCGACGTCTGCGTGTTCCCCTCGCGGTTCGAGCCGCTGGGCAATGTGGTGATCCAGGCCTGGGCCCATGGCCTGCCGGTGGTCGCCGCCGACAGCCAGGGCCCCGGCGCCCTCATCCGTCACGGCGAGGACGGCGTGCTGGTCCCGATCGACGAGCCCGAGCCCCTGGCCGACGGGGTCAAGGCGATCCTGGCCGACCCGATGCTGAAGATCCGCCTGATCCAGAACGGCCACGCCAGGGTCGAGGGCGAGTTCTCCCGCGCCGCCGTGGTCGGCGAGTGGGAAAGCCTGTTCTCCCGCCTCGGAGCGCTCTGATGTGCGGGATCGCGGGGATCCTGGGCGTCACCGATCCCGAAACCGCCGAACGCGAAGTCCGGGCCATGATCGAACGGATCGCCCATCGCGGTCCGGACGGCATCCGCGTCGAGAGCGGCCCAGGCTGGTGCGTCGCCCACGCCCGGCTGTCGATCATCGACCTGGAGGGCGGCTGGCAGCCGCTGCACGCCGCCGGCTCGACGATCATCGGCAACGGCGAGATCTACAACTACGTCGAGCTGACCGAGGAATTCCAGCTCAAGGACAGGCTGCGGACCGGTTCCGACTTCGAGCCGCTGCTGCACATCTACGCCCAGGAGGGCGAGAAGGCCTTCGAACGCCTGCGCGGCATGTATGCCTTCTGCCTGATCGGCGGCGACGGCCGGACGTGGCTGGTGCGCGACGGGTTCGGGATCAAGCCGCTGTACACTCGGTGCGACGGCGACAAGCTCTACTTCGCGTCTGAGCCCGCAGCGCTTCTCGCCTACTACACCGCCAGTCCGTTGTCCGCTCCCGAAGCGATCTCTGAACTGCTTGCCCTCGGCTACACGTTGCCACGGAGTGGCGGCTGGTTTTCCGCCTACCGGGCGGTCGATCCTCTGCTGCCCGGCGAAGCGACGGAAATCATCGACGGCCAGCGGGACAACAAGGACTTCGAACTCCCCGTCAGGAGGGTCCTGGACCGGAAGCATGACGCTCCGCCTTCGGTGGAAGCTCTGGATGCGATCCTTGAAGACAGCGTCCGCGTTCATCAGCGTTCCGACGTCCCGTACGGCCTGTTTCTGTCGGGCGGCATCGACAGCACGGCCATCGCCACCCTGATGAGCCGGCTGAACGAACGGCCGGTCACGGCCTTCACCTGCGGCTTCGACGTTCCTGAGGCGCGGGACGAGCGCGGCGCGGCGGAGCGCGTGGCCCGCGCGCTGAACCTGGACTGGCGCGAGACCACCTTCGACGAGGAGGACTTCTGGCGGATCGCGCCGCAGGCCGCGCGGTTCCTCGATGAGCCGACCACCGACTACGCCTGCCTGCCGACCTACAAGCTGGCCGAGGCGGCGAAGGGCACGCTGACCGTGGTGCTCAGCGGCGAAGGCGGCGACGAGCTGTTCGGCGGCTATGGCCGCTATCGACGCGCCCTGAGGCCGGCCTGGCTGGGCGGTCGGCCGGCTGAACCGCAGATCGACGCGCCGTTTCTGAAGGACAAAGGCGCCGGCGCCCTCGCCCGCTGGCGCAAGACGTCCAGGCCGCCCCCCGGCCTCACGCCCCTCCAGCGGGCCCAGTACGCCGACATCGCGACCTGGCTGCCGAACGACCTGCTGCTGAAGCTGGACCGGATGCTGATGGCCCACGGCTTGGAAGGCCGCACGCCCTTCCTGGACAAGCAAGTCGCCGCATTTGCCTTCTACCTGCCCGACCAGATGAAGGTGCGCGGCAAGTTCGGGAAGTACATCCTGCGCAAATGGCTGGAGCGGCACTGCCCGGCGGCCGAGCCCTGGGCGAAGAAGAAGGGCTTCACCGTCCCGGTCGCGGCCTGGATCGCGCCCCGCGCCGGCGACCTGGGGCCGCGCATCGCCGGAACCAAGGCGGTCGCCGACTTCTGCGACGCCGACGCCGTCCGCGCCGTCTTCACCGACCCGGCCCAGGCCCACAACCGCTGGCCGCTGCTGTTCTTCGCCCTGTGGTCGCTGATCCACCTCGAAGGGGCGGAACCGGTCGCGGCGCTGAAGTCTTTGCTCGGCGAACCGTAAGGAGCCCCCTATGCGTCCCCTGCCCCTCGTGCTGTCCGCCCTCGCCCTGGCCGCCTGCGGCGGCGAGACGACGACCGCCCAAACCGCCGCCAAGCCCGCCGCGGCCGCCTCGACCCAGGCGCTGGAGACCCGCCCGGCCAACGCCGCGAGCCAGACGCCCGCCTTCGCCGGCCAGACCCGCGCGCCGCGGGTCAGCGCCGACGTCGCCTTCGACGTGATCACCGTGGCCGAGGGCCTGGACAAGCCCTGGGGCCTGGCCTTCCTGCCCGACGGCGCGATGCTGGTCACCGAGAAGCCCGGCCGCCTGCGGATCGTCGGCAAGGACGGCAAGCTGTCGGCGCCGGTCGCCGGCCTGCCCGCTGTCTACGACTTCAAGCAGGGCGGCCTGCTCGACGTCGCGGTCGGTCCCGACGGCCTGGTCTACTGGAGCTACGCCGAGAAACGCGACGGCGGCGACGGCACGGCCGTGGCCCGCGGCAAACTGGTCCCCGGCGCCGCGCCCAAGCTTGAGAACGTCCAGGTCATCTGGCGCATGACCCCGACTATTGAGGCCGGCATGCACTACGGCAGCCGCCTGGTCTTCGCGCCGGACGGCAAGCTGTTCATCACCACCGGCGAGCGCTCGATCATCCCCGGCCGGATGCAGGCCCAGCGGCTGGACGGGACCTTCGGCAAGGTGGTGCGGGTCAATCCGGACGGCTCGATCCCGGCCGACAACCCCTATGTCGGCCAGGCCGGCGCGCGGCCGGAGATCTGGTCGATCGGCCATCGGAACCTGCAGTCGGCGGCGATCAACCCCAAGACCGGCCAGCTGTGGACCGTCGAACACGGCCCCCAGGGCGGCGACGAACTGAACATCCCGCAGGCCGGCAAGGACTACGGCTGGCCGACCATCACCTACGGCCAGGAATACAGCGGCCGGCCGGTCGGCGACGGCCTCACGGCCAAGGCGGGGCTGGAGCAGCCCGTCTACTACTGGGATCCGGTCATCGCGCCCTCCGGCATGGCCTTCTATGACGCGAACCTCTTCCCGGCCTGGAAGGGCAGCCTGTTCATCGGCGGCCTCAGCGAGAAGAAGCTGGTCCGCCTGACGCTCGACGGCGACAGGGTCGTCGGCGAGGAGTGGCTGCTGCAGGACCTGGGCGAACGCCTGCGCGACGTGCGGGTCGGCCCGGACGGGGCCGTCTATGTCCTGACCGACAACGCCAAGGGCCGCATCCTGAAACTGGTTCCCAAGGCTTGAGCCGCCTCGCCCTGGTCATGATCGTGCGGGACGAGGCGCGCTGCATCGCCCGCTGCCTGGAGAGCGTACGGCCGCATGTCGACGAAATGATCGTGCTGGACACCGGCTCGGTCGACGACACGGCCGCGATCGCCGCGAGCCTAGGCGCGCGGGTCGAGCGGTTCGACTGGATCGACGACTTCTCCGCGGCTCGGAACGCAGCGCTCGACCTGTCGGACGCCGACTGGAACCTGATCCTCGACGCGGACGACCGGCTCGTTGGAGGTGCCGCCACGCTGGCTGATCTGGGCCGGACGCCCTTCATCGGCGAGCTGCGCATCGAGAACACCTTCGAGGGGGCGTCGGGGGCGGAGACGGCTGTCAGCTGGGCTCTCCGCCTGCTGCCGCGCGGCGTGCGCTACGAAGGCCGGGTTCATGAGCAGCCGGTCGGCGGCGCCCTGCCCCACCGCCGCCTGGACGTGTCGATCAGCCATGACGGCTATGAGGCGGCTCAGCGCGCGCGGAAGGCCGGACGCAACGAGGCCCTGCTGCGGGCCGAGCTGGCCACCGCGCCCGACGACACCTACCTGCTGTTCCAGCTCGGCCGCGAACTGCAGGCCGCCGAACGCTGGGCCGAGGCCGCCGATTATCTGGCCCGGGCCTACAACGGCTCCAGCCAGACCGACCGCTTCCGCCACGCCCTGGTGGTGCGGACGCTGTTCACGCTGAAGAGCGCCGGCCGTCACGACGAGGCCCTGGCCGTGACGGAGATGGAATTCGAGCGCTGGCCGCACTCGCCGGACTTCTTCTTCGCCGTCGGCGACCTCTACCTCGACTGGGGTCTGCACAATCCCGACCGGGCGGTGAAGGAGGCCCTGCCGCTGGTCGAGTACTGCTGGCTGCGCTGCCTGGAGATCGGCGAGCAGCCGGACCTGGAAGGGTCGGTCCGCGGCCGCGGCAGCTGGCTGGCGGCGAACAACCTGGCGGTCTTCTACGGAACGCTGAAACTGACCGACAAGGCGGCGGAGTACGAGCGGCTCGCCGCGGCGCTGAAGCAGTAGCCGGAGCGCATTGTGGGGTTAGACGCGCGCTCTTCGAGCGCCGCTCGCCGCTTCCTGGTCATCCTGAGCAACAGCCGCGGGCCGCGTGTCGGGGGATATAGCGCACCCGCTACAACCCCAGCCGCTTCGCCGCCTCCTCGCCGACGGCCAGCGAAGATGTCAGGCCAGGGCTCTCGATGCCGAACAGGGCGACCAGCCCCTCGATGCCATGGACGTCCGCGCCTTCGATCTGGAAATCCGGCTGCGGCTCCCCGGGGCCATGCAGTTTGGGCCGGATGCCGGCGTAGTCGGGGCTCAGCTGGGCCTCGTCCACCGCCGGCCAGAACTTGCGGACGTAGGCGGCGAACTCGGCCGCCTTGGCCGGGTCGACCGAGTAGTCCTCGTGGTCGACGAAGACCAGGTCGGGGCCGAACACCGCCTGTCCCCCAGATCCTTGCGATAATGGGTGCCCAGCGCCCCGGGGATTGGCGGCGGATAGACCAGCCGCTCGAACGGCGCCTTGCCCTGCAGGCGGAAGTAGACGCCCTTGCCATAGTGGCCGGCCGGGATGCGGTCGGCCGGGAACCCGTCGATCGCGCCGGCCACGGCCTGGGCCGACAACCCCGGCGCCGTGACCAGCAGGCGGCAGGTCAGCTCGGTCGGCGCCTCGCCGCCGGCGCGCACGCGGAAGCCGCCGCCAGGCAGCGGGCTCGCGCCCTCGAACGGCGTCGCGGTCACCACCGCCCCGCCGGCCGCCTCGATCTCGCCGACCAGGGCCAGCATGTAGCCGTGGCTGTCGAACACGCCGCTCTCCGGCGACAGCAGGGCCTCGACGCAGTTGAGCTGCGGCTCCAGCGCGATGGCCTGGGCCCCGGTCAGGCGCTCCATGCCCTCGACGCCGTTGGTCAGGGCCTGCTCCAGGATGGCGTCCAGCCGCGCGATCTGGTCCGCCGCCGTGGCCACCACCAGCTTGCCGCACTTGCGGTAGTCGACGTGATGCTTGTCGAGGAAGGCGTAGAGCGCCCGCCGCCCCTCGACGCAGAGCCGCGCCTTCAGCGAGCCGGTCGGATAATAGAGGCCGGCGTGGATGACCTCGGAATTGCGCGAAGAGACGCCCTGTCCGATGGCCCGTTCCTTCTCAAGCACCGCGACGATCAGGCCGCGGCGGGCCAGGGCGTAGCCGGTCGCCAGGCCCACGGCCCCGGCCCCGACCACCACGGCGTCGAAATCGAATTCGCTCATGGTTCTCGCCTACCACGCCCAGGCGGCGCGCGCGATTTCTTCACCGTAGGGATTGCGGAACAAAGGCGGAACATCTAGGGTTGTGTCTGGGGGAACTACAACCATGATCCTGGTGCTCAACGCCGCCAACAAGGCGGCCTTTCCTGCGCTGATGGACGACATGTTCCGCGCTCGGCACGAGGTGTTCGTCGAGCGCAAGGGCTGGGAGGAGTTGCGCCGCGCCGACGGACGCCAGATCGACGGCTTCGATCGGGCGGACGCCGTCTACCTGCTGGCCCTGGGACCCGCGCGCGTGGTCGCCGGCGTGCGCCTGACCGGCTGCGTCGGCCCCACCTTCGCCGAGAGCCTGCTGCCGGAGCTGTTCGAGGAGCCGGCGCCGCGGGGCGAGGATCTGCTGGAGATGACCCGGCTGTTCGCGCGGCCGGAAGCGATGTCGCCCGGCGGCGGCGCTCCGGCGATCAACGCGGTGCTGACCGCGACCCTGGAATTCGTCAGGACGGTCGGCGCGCGGGGCTGCCTGATGCTCAGCCGGCTGGAACTGGTCGAGGCGCTGCTGGCCTGGGGCGTTCGGCCCGAACCGCTCGGCCTGCCGCGCCGGACGCGGGACGGCGTGCTGATGGCGGTGATGTGTCCCGGCACGGTCCGCGCTCTAGCGGCGCTGCGGTCGGCGACGGGCGTCGGCCGGCCCGTGCTGTGGTGGTCCGCCGAGCCGGAGGCCGAGCCGGTCGCCTTCGCGGAAGTTCTGGGCGCCGATCCGGGCTCGCCGTTTTGGCGACCGCCGGGCTCCCTGACGCCCCTGGCGCGGTCGGCGCTGGGTCCGACAGAGCTGGCGCGGATGGCCGCCGGGCCGTGACCACGCCGCATGGGCCTCTCCGGGGGGAGGGACCGTCGGGCTGTCCGCTCCAGCCTGATGAAGGCCGCGACCGGCGGCGGGACCGGGGGGAAACGCCCCGTCCGCCGGCCGGCCTTCGCCGCCGGCTCCGACATCGCGTCGGGACCGGCGGCTCCCTCTCGGGAGATGATCGTCGCCTCTGCCCCTGGGCCTGGCGTGGGCGGTTGCGGGGCCGGGGCGCGACGCCTCCATCGCTCATCCTGCGAAGGCGGGACCCAAGCCGAGGGTGCGGCTCCACGGACCGGGCCCTTTTGGGTGGAGCCCAAGTGGACGGCGCCCAGGTGGACGAAGCCTCCCGAGGGTGGGTCCTATGGCGGGTAGGGCCGCCGCGGAGGGCTCCGGGCGGGACGGGCGAATCCGAAGCGCCGCTTGGGTCCCCGCCTTCGCGGGGACCTTCGGCGGAAGACCAGCCGATCCAGGCTGCCGCTGATCTGGTCCTAGGCGGCCGCCTTGCCGGCGCCCTCCCATTCGGCCCAGAGGGCGGCTTCGTCGGCCTTGGCCGTCTTCACCGCCGCTTCCTTGACGTGGCCGAAGCCGCGGATCGCCTGCGGGACCTGGGCGATGCGCGTCGCCAGAGGCAGGCGCGCGGCGTCCAGGCCGCCCAGGATGCGGTCGAGCTGGGCCTCGTACGCGGTGATCAGCCCGCGCTCCATCCGGCGCTCCTCGGTCTTGCCGAAGATGTCCAGGGCGCCGCCGCGCAGGCCCTTCATCTTCGCCAGGGTCGGGAAGACCAGGTCGAGCATCCAGCCGCCCAAGGCGATCTTCTTGGGCTTGCCGTCCGGTCCCTTGGGGGCGATCAGCGGCGGCGAAAGCCAGACCTTGGCCTTGCCGCCCTTGAAGGTCCCGGCCAACTCCTTGGAGAAACGGCCGTCGGTGTACAGGCGGGCGACCTCGTACTCGTCCTTGTAGGCCATCAGCTTGTAGAGGTTCACCGCGACGGCGCGGGTCAGCTCCTCGCCGCCGACCGCCGCTTCCGCCGACCGGACCTGGGCCACGCGCTGGGCGTAGCGGTCGGCGTAGGCGGCGTCCTGGTAGGCGGTCAGCTCGGCCGTGCGCTTGGCGATCAACTCGTCCAGCGGCAGGGTCTCGGGCGTGGCGACGCTGTCCTCGGGCTGGCCGCGGAAGTCGGGATCGAGCGCCGCCTTCCGGCCGACCTCGAAGGCCTGCAGGTTGGACTCGTAGTCGACGCCGTTCAGCTTGATGGCCCGATACAGCGCGCGGCTGGAGACCGGGATCACGCCCTTCTGCCAGGTGAAGCCCAGCATGATCATGTTGGCGTAGATGCCGTCGCCCAGCTTGTGCTCGGCCAGGGCCTGCGAAGGACAGGCCTCATAGGACTTGGTCGCCGCCGTGACCCGGCGGGCCATCTGGGCGGTGTCGAAGCGGACGTCGCGGTTGGTCACGAAATCGGCCGTCGGCGAGAAGTCGGCGTTGCCGAAGGCGCGGGTCACCTGTTTGCTGAACAGCGCCAGGCCCTCCGGGCTCGCCGCCACCAGCAGGTCGCAGGCGATCAGCACGTCGGTCGAGGCCGCCGGCACGCGGCCGCCGACGACGGTGTCCTCGTGCTCGCCGATCTTCACGTGGCTGAACACCGAACCGCCCTTCTGGGCCAGGCCGGTCATGTCCACGACGCTGGCCGCGCGGCCGTCGACGTGGGCGGCCATGGCCAGGATCGAGGCGACGGTCGTCACGCCGGTGCCGCCGATGCCGGTGAACAGGATCCGGCGCACGCCTTCCAGCGGCTCGAACTCCGGCAGCGGCGTCGAATCGGCGGTCAGCGCCGCCATCTTCGTCCGGGTGGCGTTCTGCGCGCCCTCCAGGGTGATGAAGGACGGGCAGAAGCCGTCGACGCAGCTGTAGTCCTGATTGCAGGTCGACTGGTTGATCTTGCGCTTGCGGCCGAACTCGGTGTTCAGCGGCTCGACCGAGACACAGTTCGATTTCTTGGAGCAGTCGCCGCAGCCCTCGCAGACCAGCGGGTTGATGAACACGCGCTGCGGGGCCTTGGCCATCGTGCCGCGTTTCCGGCGACGGCGCTTCTCGGTGGCGCAGGTCTGGTCGTAGAGCAGAACCGTCACGCCCTCGGTCTCGCGCAGCTCGCGCTGGACCTTCATCAGGTCGGTGCGGGGGTAGATCTCCACGCCCGGGGCCAGGCCGGCGACGCCTTCGTAGCGGGCGACGTCGTCGACGACGATCACCGTCCGCTTCACGCCTTCCGACGCCAGCTGGCGGGTGATCTGGGCCGGGGTGAAGCCGCTCTCGGCCTGCTGGCCGCCGGTCATGGCGACCGCGTCGTTGAACAGCAGCTTGTAGGTGATGTTGGCCTTGGCCGCGATCGCCGCCCGGATCGCCAGCGAGCCCGAGTGGTTGTAGGTGCCGTCGCCCAGGTTCTGGAAGACGTGCTTTTCCTGGGTGAAGGGCGCCGCGCCGACCCAGGTCAGGCCCTCGCCGCCCATGTGGGTGTTCAGGTCGGTGGTCGGGTCGTTGAAGCTGGCCATGTAGTGGCAGCCGATCCCGGCCAGGGCCCGCGAGCCCTCCGGCACCCGGGTCGAGGTGTTGTGCGGGCAGCCCGAGCAGAAGAAGGGCTTGCGCTGCTGGTCGGCGGCCAGGCTGACGGCCGCGACGCCCGAGGCGGACACGCGGTCGATGTAGCCCTGGGCCCGCTCCTTGTGCGGGCCGGCCGGCAGGCGGTCGTAGAGGTCCAGCGCGATGGCCGCCACCGACAGCGAGCCGGTCTCCTCCATCAGCGGCTGGCCGTGCTCGTCGCGCTTGCCGATGATGTTCGGGCGCGCGTGCGCGGGCAGGTCATAGAGGGCGGCGCGGGCCTGGGGTTCGATCAGCGCCCGCTTGTGCTCGATGACCATCAGGGTCTCGAGGCCGGCGGCGAAGGCGCGCAGACCCTGCGGCTCCAGCGGCCAGGGCATGCCGACCTTGTAGATGGTCACGCCCAGGTCGGCCGCTTCCTCCAGGCTGATGCCCATGGCCTGGAAAGCCTCGAGCACGTCCTTGTAGGCCTGGCCCTGGCAGACGATGCCCAGGCGCGGGCGCGGCGAGGCCAGGACCACGCGGTCGATGCCGTTGGCGCGGGCGAAGGCCAGGGCCGCGGGAATCTTGTGGTTGCGGAGCCGCAGTTCCTTCTCCAGCGGCTGATCCTTCGTGCGGATGTGCAGCCCGCCCGGCGGCATCGGGAAGTTGTCGGGGACGACGATCCTGTGGCGATCCAGCGAGACGTCGATGGTCACGCCGCTGTCCATGGTGTCGGCCAGGGCGATCAGCCCGACCCACAGACCGCTGAAGCGCGACATGGACAGGCCCAGGATGCCGTAGTCGAGCACCTCCTGGACGTCGGCCGGCGAGAGCACCGGCATCTCGAAGTCCTGGAAGGCGAACTCCGACTGCGACGGCAGGGTCGAGGACTTGCAGTTATGGTCGTCGCCGGCCACGGCCAGGACGCCGCCCTTGGGCATGACGCCGGCGAAATTGGCGTGCTTGAAGACGTCGCCGGTGCGGTCCACGCCCGGCGCCTTGCCGTACCACATCGCCGAGACGCCGTCGTACTTGGCGCCCGGGAACAGGTTGGCCTGCTGGCTGCCCCAGACGGCGGTGGCGGCCAGGTCCTCGTTGAGGCCTTCCTGGAAGACGACCTCATGGGCCTTCAGCAGCTTGCCCGCGCGGGCGGCCTGCTGGTCGAGCCCGCCCAGCGGCGAACCGCGGTAGCCGGAGATGTATCCGGCGGTGTTCAACCCCTCGCGCGAATCGAGGCGCCGACGATCGAGCATCACCCGGATCAGAGCCTGCACGCCGGTTATGAAGGCGCGGCCATCTTCGAGCAGATATTTGTCGTCGAGCGTCACATCTTGGTGCCGCATTGAAAAATCTTTCCTCCCGCGGGGATGCCCACGGTTGCAAGATCATATAAGTACGGTGAAATTGCTTGCCAAAGCCGTGCCCCTTCAGCCGTCTCGTTCGGCAAGATCAGGGCGCGGAACGGCCCATTTGGGGGGAAAAGGTTTGTCGGAGCAGCTAGACGCGGTTGACGCAAAGATTCTCGATCTCATCCAACACGACGCCAGCCTCTCGGTCGCGGAGATCGCCGAGCGAGTAGGCCTGTCGTCCAGCCCTTGCTGGCGGCGCATCAAGCGCCTGGAGGATGCGGGAATCATCCAGCGTCGCGTCACCATCCTGGATCGCGAACAGCTCGGTCTCGGCTTCGAGGTCTACTGCACCGTCAAGCTGTCGCTGCCGACCAAGGAGAACCTGGAGCAGTTCGAGACCAGCATCGTGCGCTGGGCCGAGGTCGTGCAGTGCGCCACCGTCACCGGCGCCGCCGACTACGAGCTGCGGATCGTCACCCGCGACATGCACGCCTTCGACGACTTCCTGCGCGACAAGATCCTGTCGCTGGGCCTGGTCTCGAACATCGAGAGCCGGATCGTCATCCGGGGCGTCAAGAACACCACGGCTGTCCCGCTCGGCATGGTCAGCCCCTATGTCAGCCCGCACGGCTAGGACCGCCGGGGCGGCGCTCGCCGCCCTGCTCCTGACTTCGGCCGCCGCGCCCTCTGAATCCGAAAGCCGCCTCGAACAGTCGATGCGCCTGCGGAAGGAGGCCGGCGCCGCGGCTCAGGCCGGAGACCTGGCGACGGCCGAAGCCCGGCTGGAAGCCGCCCTCGCCCTCTATCCGACCCTGCCCGGCGCCCTGGTGCGGCTGGCGCGGGTCGAGGTCGCCGCCGGCAAGCCGCAGGAGGCGCTGGCCCATCTGGAGGCCTACGCCCGCCTGGGCCTGACCCTCGACGTCGCCGGCGATCCGGCGCTTCGCACCCTCGTCGACCTGCCCGGCTTCACGCCGGTCGCCACGCAGCTGGCCGCCAATCGGCAACCGGCCGGCCAACTGCACCCCATCGCGACGCTCGCCGACCCGGCCTTCCTCGCCGAGGGCGTCGCCGTCCTCAGCGATCCCGTCGGCGAGGACTACCTGGTCAGCGCCGTCGCCGCCCGCACCATCGTCCGCATCGACGACGACGGCGCAGCCCGCCCCTTCCTGAAGGGCGACGCCGACACCGGCGGCCTGTTCGGCATGGCCGTGGACGGAAGCGCGAGCGCCCTCTGGATCGCCGAAGCCTGGGGCGAGGGCCTGCCAGGCGGCGTGGGGGCCAAACGGACGGGCCTGCTCAAGGTCTCGACCCGCGACGGATCGATCCTGGGCCGCTTCCCCCTGCCCGACGACGGCAGGCCACACCAGCTGGGCGACGTGGCGGTCGGCGACATCGCGATCGGCGGCCGGGTCGCCGACGGAGCGCCGATCTACGCCAGCGACGCCGCCGGCGGGGGACTCTGGCGCCTGGCGCCGGGCGCGAAGACCCCCGAGCTGTTCGTGAGCTCCAGGGAGATCGCCTCGCCGCAGGGCATGGCCGTCTGCCATGGCCGCGACGCGCTGGTGGTCGCCGACTACAGCACCGGGCTGCATCGCATCGACACCAAGACCGGCGCCGTCACGCCCCTGACCAAGGCCGACGCGGCCCTGGCGGGGATCGACGGCCTGGCCTGGGACTCCAACCAGGACGTCCGCAAGGTCGGCAGCGGCCCCGCCCGCCCCTGGGAGCTGATCGCCACCCAGAACGGAGCGTCCCCGCAGCGGATCCTGTCGATCCGGCTCAGCCCTGACTGCCGATCGATCGAACAGGTTCGCGTCCTGGCCGCCAATCTGCCCGGAATGGACGACCTGGCGCTGGGCGCCGTCGGCGAGGCGGCCTACATCTTCGTCGGGAACAGCCAATGGGCGGGCTGGACCGCGGACGGAAAGCGCCGAGAGGGCGTCGCCCGCCCCGCAGCGATCTTCAAGCTCGCCCTGCCGTAAGCGGAGACAGAGCATGATCGACCTCATCATCGACCAGCGGCGCAAGGACCTGGGCGGGTTCGAGGTCGGGCGCGTGCTGCCCTTCCACGCCCGCCGGATGGTCGGCCCGTTCATCTTCTTCGACCACATGGGACCGGCCGAGTTCGCGCCCGGCTTTCCCCGGACCGTCGACGTGCGCCCGCATCCGCACATCGGCCTTTCGACCCTGAGCTACCTGTTCGAAGGCTCGATGACCCACCGCGACAGCGTCGGCTCGGAGATCGTCATCCGCCCCGGCGAGGTGAACTGGATGACCGCCGGCAGCGGCATCACCCATTCGGAGCGGTTCGAGGACCTGCGCGAGCACGGCGGCCGGATGGACGGCATCCAGACTTGGCTGGCCCTGCCGACCGAGCAGGAAGAGATCGACCCTCGGTTCTCGCACCATGAAGGCGACAACGAGCTGCCCTTCTACGAGTCGGGCGGGCTGAAGGCGCGGCTGGTGGCGGGCGAGGCCTACGGCGCCAAGGCCTCCGTGCCGGTGTTCTCGCCGACCTTCTATGTCCACTGGGAGATGGAGACGGGCACGCGCGCCGACCTGCCGGCCGAGTACAGCGAACGCGCCGCCTATGTCGCCAAGGGCAGCGTCGAGGTCGCCGGCCAGACGCTGAAGGTCGGCCAGATGGCCGTGTTCGCGCCGGGCGACACCATCGTGTTCGAGGCGCTGGAACCCTCGACCGTGATGCTGCTGGGCGGCGAGCCGCTGGGTCCGCGCTTCATCGAATGGAACTTCGTGTCGTCGTCGAAGGATCGGCTGGAACAGGCCAAGGCCGACTGGCGCGGCGGCCGGATGAAGCTGCCCGACCTCGACAACGGCGAGTTCATCCCCCTGCCGGAGCCGGCCCCGCCGGCCAACCCTATGTCCTGATACGGAGCCTCTCATGCATCGTCTCGCCCGCGCCCTGCTGGTCGCCCTGCCCCTCGTCGCCCCCATTCCAGTCATCATGGCCGGCTCCGCCTGGGCGGCGACGCTGATCATCGGCAACAAGGGCGAGGACACGGTGAGCTTCGTCGACCTGAAGACCGGCCAGGAGCGCGCTCGCGTTCCGACGGCGAAATGGCCGCACGAGGTCGCGGTCTCGCCGGACGGCAAGCGCGCGGCGGTGGTCGCCTACGGCGGGACGACGATCGACGTCTTCGACGTGGCCTCGACCAAGGCGCTGAAGCGGATCGACCTGGCCCCGAACGCCCGGCCCCATGGGCTGATCTGGCTGAAGGACGGCCGGCTGCTGGCCACCACCGAGGGCAGCAAGACCCTGACCATCGTCGATCCAGAGACCGGCAAGGTCAGCGCCGTCGCCACCGACCAGCAGGGCTCGCACATGGCCGCGACGACCGCGGACGGATCCCGCGTCTATGTCGCCAACATCAACTCCGGCACGGTCAGCGTCATCGACGCCAACGCCGGCAAGAAGCTGGCCGACATCGCCGTGAACGGAAAGCCGGAAGGGATCGCCTTGTCGCCCGACGGCCGGGAGCTGTGGGTCGGCGACCTGGAGGCGCCGCGGGTCCAGGTGATCGACACGGCGACGCTGAAACCGGTCGCCGAGGTCGCCATCGATCCGGTCGCCATCCGGGTGGCGATCAGCCCCGACGGCCGCACGGTCGTCACCTCGAACCTGGTCGCGGGCACGGTGAGCGAGATCGACCGCGCAACCCGCAAGGTTCGCCGCACCATCCCAGTCAGCGGGACGCGGGACGCCGGCCAGGTGACCATCCTGTTCTCGCCGGACGGCTCGAAGCTCTATGCCGCCGAGACCGGCCGCGACCAGATCGCCGAGATCGACATGAAGACCGGCAAGGTCCTGCGCCGCCTGCCCGCCGGCAAGAACGGCGACGGCCTGGGCGTCGCGCCGTAGGGGGCGCTCCTCTCTTTCCGTCATCCTCGCGCTGGTCGCGAGGACCCATGCGCGGTGAGGCGGACGGACGGGCGCGACATCACCATCGTCCGTGTTCATGGGCCCTCGGAACAAGTCCGAGGATGACGGGTGGTTGGAAGGGGACATGCTCCGAAGGTGCGTGTCCCCGATATCGCCGCATGCAGGGACACGCCCCCTGCGGGAGCATGTCCCTCAGCTCACCCCAACCCCCGCCTTGCCAGAGCCAAGATTGCAAGTCATTCTCATTTTCTGATGAGAATCCTGGAGGCGAGGATGGTTCTCCGAGGCGTCGGCCCCTGTCTGATCGCGCGCCTGATGCGCGCCGAGCGCGACGAAGAGGCCGAGACCGACTGGCTGCTGTTCGGCCCGACCGACCCCGAGGTCGTCGAGGACGACGCGCCGCCGTTGCGGATGCTGCTGGCGGCGGAATAACCCCGGTCCGGCATGAGGAAAGCTCAGGCCGGCGCCGACCAGACGTCCTTCGTGGGCGGCCCGCCCTACCCCGCCAGCGCCTTGCGCGCCGACCGGGCGTACTCCAGCCCCGTCCAGACCGTCACCGCGGCGGCGAGCCACAGCAGCACGTCGGCGCCGACCGAGGCGCGGGCCATCAGCTCCGGATCCTTGGGCAGGCCCCAGATCTCCCAGCCGCCGACGAACAGCTGCACCGTCAGGGCGACCAGCTGCAACGTGGTCTTCCACTTCGCCAGCAGGGTGACCGGCAGCTTCAGCCCCTTGGGCGCCAGCACCTCGCGCATGGCGCTGACCGCGAACTCCCGGAACAGGATCAGGCCGCCGGCCAGGCCGACCATCCAGGCGCCCATGGCGGTCAGGCCGATCACGGCGCCGGCGACCAGCACCTTGTCGGCGATCGGGTCGAGGATGGTCCCCAGGGTGCTCGTGGCGTCGAACTTCCGCGCCAGCCAGCCGTCGAGGAAGTCGGTGATCGCCGCGACGATGAAGCCCCAGAAGGCGAACTGGTAGAGCCCGACCTGCAGCGTCCGGACGTCGATCCCCGAGCCGTAGGCCCAGATCAGGATCGGTCGCGCGGACAGAGCGATCATGGCCATGAACACGAAGATGGTCAGGGCCAGGCGCAGGCTGGTCATCAGGTTGGGGAGCTGTTTCATCCGCCCCTTATCCGACGATTGCGCCCATAAGGCTATGCCGCCCGCACGCTGACCAGGAACCCGTCCACCGCCTCGCGCAGGCTGTCGGCCTCTCGCTCCAGCGCCTGGGAGGCGGCGACCACCTCGCTGGAGCTCTGGCCGGTATGCTTGGCCGCGTCATGGACGATGACGATGTCGCGCGAGACCGCCTCGGCGCCGGTGGCGGCCTCGTGGGTGTTGCGGGCGATGTCGCGGGTCGTGGCCGCCTGCTCGTCGACGGAGTCCTTGATGGCGGCCGACACTCCGGCCAGGTCCTCGATGATCCGGCGGATGTCCTCGATGGCGCCGGCCGACTCGCGGGCGATCCGCTGCATGCCGCCGATCTGGTCGCGCGCCTGTTCGGCGGTGCGGGCGGTCTGGGCGGCGAGGCGCTTGATCTCGTCGGCGACCACGGCGAAGCCCTTGCCGGCGTCCCCGGCCCGGGCGCTCTCGATGGTCGCGTTGATCGACAGCATGTTGGTCTGGGCGGCGATCTCGGAGATCAGGCTGACCAGGGCGCCGACCGTCTCGGCCGAGGCGGCCAGCTGGCCCAGGGTCTCGTTGGCGGCCTGGGCCCGAACCACGGCCTCGTCGGTCATCACGCTGGAACGGGTCACCCGGCCGGCGATCTCCGCCACCGAGGCGCCGATCTGCTCGGTCGAGGCGGCGACCATCGAGACGTTGCTCGTCGCCTGCTGCGCGGCGGCGGCCACGCGGGTGGAGCGGTCGCTGGTCTGGCCGGCGATCTCAGCCATCGAGCGCGCCGTCGCCTCCAGCTGGCAGGCCGCCGAAGCGACCCGTTCGGCGATGCCGGAGACCGCCCCCTCGAAGCGATCGGCCAGGTCTTGAAGCATCTGCTGACGCTCGACCTCGGCCTGGCGCAGCGCCTCGCGACGGGCCTCCTCGGCGGCGTCGAGATAGATGGAGATGGCGAAGTCCATGTCGAGCATGGCCGCCCGGATCAGAGCCCCGACCAGCTCGCTGGTCTTCTCCGGCCCGACCGGCTTCTGGCCGAAGCGCGGCTTGCCCGGCCAGTCGCGGGTCAGGGCCTCCCTGACCAGGCCTTCGAGCACAACCGCATAGCCGCCGATGTACCAGCGCGGCTCCAGCCCGATGCGGGCGTGGGTCTGGCCGATGGCGCGGACGCTGTCGACGTAGCCGGCGTCGTACTCGGCCTGCGCGATGCGGCTCCAGTGCTTGCGCTGGGCGCCGTGGGCGCCGCGGATATGGTCCTCGCTGCGGAAGAAGCGGCGGGTCTCCGGCGTGGCGCGGATGGTGTCGTAGAAGCGGTCGAGGATCGCCGGCAGCACGGCGTCGACGAAGGCGGCCTCCGCCTTCAGAGCCCGACGCGCCTCAGCGTCCAGCCCGATGAACGCGAGGCGCTCGCTGAGCTGCTGATCCTGGGTCGACATCTGAAAGCCCTCGCACTGACGCGGGGATACCCAGACGATCCGTACGGTTAGCTCCGCCTTAATTTCGGAAGCGATCGCCCAACTATCGGCAGAACGCCGGTCTCGCCGCCCCCCTGATCGGACTGTCAGGCCAGCGACACCTTGTCGGCCTGCATTCGGATTTCGCGCAGCGCCGGACCGAGCCGGTCCGGCCCTTCCGGCTGGCCGTCGCAGTTGACCACCATCGCCACGGTGAAACCGGTGTCGACGATGCTGTGCAGCGAGGACGAGAAACCCTGGATGCCGCCGCCGTGCGACACGATGGTCCGGCCGTCGGCCTCGCCGATGTTCAGGCCGAAGCCGTAGCGGACCGGGGTCTTGTCCTTTCCGGTTAGCGAGATCGGCAGCTCGCCCTTGGAAGTCCGTCCGGGCGTCAGCATGGTCTTCAGGCTCTCGGGCTTCAGCGCCTTCCCGCCCAGCAGCGCGGCGTGCCAGCGGCACATGTCCTCCGGCGTCGAGCGGATCGCGCCAGCCGCGCCCGGATAGGTCATCGAGATGAAGGAGCAGTTCTTCCAACCGCCCTTCGGCTTGGCGGAATAGCCGGAGACGCGGCCAGGTACGATATCCGCAGCGTCGTCCACGGCGGTGTTCGACAGTCCCAGCGGATCGAACAGGCGGGTCTTCATGAACTCCGCCCAGGGCATGCCCGAGGCGGTCTCGATGACCAGGCCCAGCAGGACGTAGGCGGTGTTGCTGTAGGCCCAGGCCTCCCCCGGCTCGAACCGCTTCATCGGGTTCGTCGTCTTCATCTCGGCCAGGAGTTCGGCGCGGTCGTAGTCCCGCCGAGCGTCCTGGAGGAAGGCCCGCAGGCTCGGCTTGTTGGTGTAGTTGCCCAGGCCCGAGGTATGGGTGAGCATCTGCCGAAGGGTGACGGTGTCGGCGAGCGGGAAGTCCGGCAGGAAGCGGCTGAGCTTGTCGTCCACCGACAGCTTGCCGTCCTCCTGCAGCAGCAGGAAGGCCGCGCCGGTGTACTGCTTGGTCACCGAGCCGATCTTCCAGATGTTGCGCGTCGTCGCCGGGGTCGCCGTCTCCAGATTGGCCGAGCCGTAGGCCCTGGAGAAGAGGATCTCCCCGCGCCGGGCGAAGGCCAGGGTCAGGCCCGGCGTCAGCCCGTCGGCCACGACCTTGGCCGCCATGGCGTCGAGGCCGGACCAGTCCTTGCCGCCGCCCGCCGGCTGAGCCGTCGCCCGGGCCGCGGCCAGGGCGCCCGCCGCTCCGATCACCCCTGCAAAGGCGCCGCGCCGCGTCAGAGTCATGATCCTCTCCCCCCATTTGTCAGGGCGAGACCGTAGCAGCGGCGCCAGGGCCGCCAACTTAAGGAACGGTAACGTCGTTACTTGCGGAAATGGGCGTGGATCCGCTCGGCCAGGGCGGCGCTGACGCCGTCGACCTTCATCAGGTCCTCGACCGTGGCTTTGCCGACCTCGCGAGCAGAGCCGAAGGCATGCAGCAGCGCCTTCTTGCGGCCGGGCCCGACCCCCTCGATCTCGTCGAGCGGATTGCGCTTCATCTCCATGGTGCGCCGGGTGCGGTGGGCGCCGATGGCGAAGCGGTGCGCCTCGTCGCGCAGGCGCTGCAGGTAGTAGAGCACCGGCGACTTCGGCTCGAGCATGAACGGCGTGCGGCCCGGGATGAAGAACCGCTCCAGCCCCGCGTCGCGGTCCGGGCCCTTCGCCACTCCGACCACCGCGATGTCGTCGACGCCCAGATCGGCCATCACCTCCAGCACCGCGTCGAGCTGGCCCTGGCCGCCGTCGATCAGCACCAGATCCGGGCGGGCGCTGTCGTCGCCGGACTCCTCCTCCTTGACGAGGCGCGAGAAGCGGCGGCGCAGAACCTCCTTCATCATGCCGTAGTCGTCGCCGGGGGTGAGCTCGGTCCCCTTGATGTTGAACTTGCGGTACTGGTTCTTCTCGAAGCCCTCTGGCCCGGCCACGACCATGCCGCCGATGGCGTTGGTGCCCATGATGTGGCTGTTGTCGTAGACCTCGATCCGTTCCGGCGGCGCTTCGAGTCCGAAAGCCTCGGCCACGCCGGCCAGCAGCTTCGACTGCGCCGAGCCCTCGGCCATCTTGCGGCCCAGGGCCTCGCGCGCGTTCAGCGCCGCCTGGTCGACCAGGCCCTTCTTCTCGCCGCGCTGCGGACGAGCGATCTCGACCTTGCGCCCGGCCTTCATCGAGAAGGCCTCGGTGAACAGCTCGTGCTCGTGCGGCAGGACGTTGACCAGAACCTGCCGCGGGATCGGCTTGTCGTCGTAGAACTGGCCGATGAAGGCGCTCATCACCTCGGCGTCGGTGTCGGCCTTGTCCACGCGCGGGAAGTAGGCGCGGTTGCCCCAGTTCTGGCCGGCGCGGAAGAAGAACACCTGGACGCAGGCCTGGCCGCCCTCGGCGTGCAGGGCGAAGACGTCCGCCTCCTCGACGCTTTCCGGGTTCACCTGGGTCTCGGCGGCCACCGCCGACAGCGCCCGGATCCGATCCCGCAGCCGCGCCGCCCGCTCGAACTCCAGGTCGTCCGAGGCGGCCTGCATCTCCTGCGACATCCGGCCCATCACCGCCCGGCTCTTGCCGCGCAGGAAGGCCTCGGCCTCCTCGACCAGCTTGCCGTAGTCGTCCAGCGCGATCAGGCCTGTGCAGGGAGCCGCACAACGGCGGATCTGGTGCAGCATGCAGGGCCGGGTGCGGCTCTCGTAGACGCTGTCCGAACAGGATCGCAGCAGGAAGGCCTTCTGCAGGGTGTTCAGGGTGCGGTTCACAGCCCCGGCGCTGGCGAACGGGCCGAAGTAGTCGCCCTTGATGGTGTGCGCCCCGCGATGCTTGCGCAGCTGCGCAGCCGGATGCTCGCGCCGGATGACGATCTCGGGGAAACTCTTGTCGTCGCGCAGCAGGACGTTGAAGCGCGGCTTCATCGTCTTGATCAGATTGATCTCGAGCAGCAGCGCGTCGGCTTCCGTCCGCGTCTGGGCGAACTCCATGGCCCGGGTCAGGTCGACCATGTGGGCGATACGGTTGGTGTGGAAACGCCCTTGGGCGTACTGCACGACCCGCTTCTTCAGCGAACGCGCCTTGCCGACGTACAGCACTTCGCCGTCGTCGCCGATCATGCGGTAGACGCCGGGCGAATCCGGCAGCCGCCTGGCGTGGTCGGCGATCAGCGCCGCGCCCGACAGGGCGGTCTCGGCGGAGGAAGGGACGGCGTCATCGGTCACAGGCCGAATATAGGAGAGTCGGCCGCGCGATGCGCGGGGCCGATCACGTCCTAGCCGCGGATGAAGTGCGGGATGAACCGCGAGGTGTTGCGCGTGACCCGGCCCGGGTCCTCCCGCAGGCCGATGCCGGCGGGCTCGTTCCCGACCAGCCAGGAGCCGATGATCACGTGCTGCCCGTCGAAATTCGGCGGCGGCCGCAACGCCTGGAGGATGTGCCGGCCGTCGCCATAGCCGCCGTCGTCCATGCCCGCGCTGACGCCCGCGTCCACCAGCTCGACGTTGGCGCCTTCGCGGGAGAACAGCGGCTTGCGCGCATAGCTGTCGCCCAACGCCGCGCGTTTCGGGTCGTCCTCGAAATAGGCTTCCAGGAGGTTGGGGTGGCCGGCGTGCCGTTCCCAGAGCAGCGGCAGGATGGCCTTGTTGGACAGGATGCTCTTCCAGGCCGGCTCCAGCACGGCCACCTCCGCGCCCGGCAGCGGGGCGGCGTAGTCGTCGCGGAGCATCTGCTCCCAGGGATACAGCTTGAAGATCGCGCTGATCAGCCAGTTCTCGTGGTCGACGAAGCGGCCGTCGGCGTTCAGGCCGATCTGGTCGATGGCGACGAACTGCGGGTCCAGACCGGCCTGGCGCGCGAGATCTTCGAGGAACCGCACCGTCTGGCGATCCTCGACGAAGTCGGCGTCGGAGCTGAAATGGACGAAGCCGCCGTTCGGGAAGATGGTCTTGAACCGGTCGACGAGCTTTTCGTGCAGGCTGTTGAACTGGTCCGCGTCGGCCGGCAGAACGCCGGCCGCGATCTGGTCCTCCAGCCAGAGCCACTGGAACACCGCCGTCTCGTAGACGCTGGTCGGGGTGTCGGCGTTGTACTCGTAGAGCTTGGCCGGCCCGGTTCCGTCATAGGCGAAGTCGAAGCGGCCGTAGAGCGACGGCGCGCTCCGGCGCCAGCTGTCGGAGACGTAGTCGCGCATCGCCTCCGGGATCTCCAGCTGCTCCATCAGGCGTTCCGACTGGACCGCCTCGGCGACCAGATCGAGGCAGAGCCCCTGCAGCTCGGCCGTCGGCGCTTCGATTCCCTCCTCGATCTCCTCGAGCGAGAAGGCGTAGGCCGCCGACTCGTCCCAGTAGAGCTTTCCGTCGTCGTGCCGCCAGGTGAAGCCGACGGCCTGGGCCTTGGCGTCCCAGTCGGGCCGGGGATCGAAACGCAGACGCTCCATACTCAGGCGGGGTCCTTGTCCTTGGACGAGACGGACTGGCCGATCCGCGGGGTGACGACCGTCACCTCCTCGCGCCGGCTCAGACGCGCCAGCACGTCGTCGGCCGAGGCCTGGCCGGGCAGGATGCCGGCGTCGCGCAGCTTGGCGTCGAGGTCGGCGCCGGTGCGCTTGTCCTCCAGCTCCTGGCCGGCGCGCAGCTTCTCCTCCTGAACGGCCTGACGCTGCTTGATGCGCTGGAGGCTGTCGGCGGCCGAGCCGATCCGCGATTGGGCGCCGGCGGAGTTCAGGGCGACCGAGGCCTGGGCGCGCTGCACCGACTCGTTGACCTTCACGATGTCGATCTCGCGACGCAGCGTCTCGATCTTCTGGTCCGTCGCGGCGATGGCCGACCGCAGGCGAGCCTCGGCCGTCTTCATGTCCTCGATCATCGGACCGCGCTTGTCGATCTCGGTCTCGATATCGGCGATGCGCTGGGCGACTTCCCGGGCCAGGTCTTCCTTGCCCTGGTCGAGGGCGGCGCGGGCGGAGCTCTCGTACTTGCCGATCTGGTCCAGGAAGCTCTGCATCTCGCTTTCCGCCATGCGGCGGCGGGCGACCAGGCCGGCGAGGTCGTCGCGCGCCTTGCCCTGGGCGTTGTCGGCGTCGCGGATTTCCTGGTCGAGGATCTTCAGCGCGTTGGCGTCGACCACATTCTGGGCGGCGTCATGCGCGGTTCCGCGGAACAGGGCGGACAGTTTTCTCAGCATGGACATGGGGGATCTTCCGAAATCAGGCGGCGTCGGCCGCGAAGGTTTCGCGCAGCTCGGTCGCGTCGATCGCGTTCTCGGCCAGGGTGCGCAGCTCGATGAGAATGGTCTGGAGCGTGGTCTTGCACGACAGCTCGCCCATCAGCTCATAAATGTCCTCGTCGCCGATGGTGGTGATCGCGAAGTTCGACAGCGGCACCACGCGCTGGGCCTTCAGCAGGAACTCGTTGAACTGGGCGCGGTTGCCCTGCTCGGCGACCGGCCACAGCAACACCGAACAGACGATCTGGGCCCCGCCGACGCTGAGGTAGATCGGCAGGTCTCCGTACTCGTGCATCGTCGCCAGAAGCACCGGCTCGGCGCCCTCCAGCACCCGGACGGTCATCTCGCCGTCGCGCACGAGGTCGGAGGTCTCCAGCGCCGCCTTTATGGTCGGCACGGTCCAGGGGGTTTCAATCACGGCGTCCATCTTGTGGTCTGCTCCGGAGCGGGAAGTCGAACGACTGGGACGGGGACGCAGCTCGGGCGCCCTCGTGGATTCTGTAACGATGGCCCGGACCGCCGCCTTGATGTCCTCTCGAGCGGACTCCGGGGCCCAGATCTCGATCTTCACCATTCCGGCCGCCTTCCGCGCCTGTCGCCAGGCCCGGATGCGGTCATTCGCGGTGTTGGACGTTGATCTGGGCATGTTTCATGTAACGCGTAACATGAACGCTTGACTTCGGCTAGGCGGTTCGACCAGTGTTATATCAAGGGGAAGGGTGATGGTGCTGGCGCGCATCAGATTGGCGCAAGTTTTCGACCGGGCGCTCCACGCCGCGGCCGACATGCATTGGCGCATGCTGGCCGGGTTGATCGTGCTCCACGCGGCGTCCTCATGGCTGATGCTGTCGATCGCCGACGAAACCAAGCTCCAGGCGCCGGCGGACTTCTTCTACTGGTACGCGACCACCGCCTACACCGTCGGCTATGGCGACATCAGTCCGCAAGGATCGGCGGGCCGGCTCATCACGGCGCTCTGGGTCTTCCCGGGCGCCATCGCCGCCTTCACCACCGTGGTCGCCAAGGTGCTCGGCTCGATCGGCGACGTCTGGCGCGCCCGACGGGCGGGCAAAGGAGATTTTTCAAGGATGACCGGCAGCATCCTCCTGATCGGCTATGACGCGGCGCGCACGCCGAAGATGATCGACGAGCTGTGCACCGAGGAGACGCCGGGGCGGACCCTCATCCTGCTCACGCGCCAGACCATCCTCGAGCCCGATCCGCGCGTCCGCTACGTGCAGAGCGAAAGCCTGACCTCCGCCGCGGCGCTGACCCGCGCCGGCGCGGCGGCGGCGGACCGCATCCTGGTCTATGCGTCCAGCGACGCCGACACCCTGGCGGCGACCCTGGCGGCGGCGGCCGTGGCCTCGCCCTCGGCCCATATCGTCTGCTTCTTCGAAGAGACCGACAACGCCCGGCTGCTGGCCCAGCACTGCCCGGCCGTAGAAGTGGTCGTGGCCTCGGGCGCCGAGCTGCTGGCCCGAGCCGCCTCAGACCCTGGGGCGAGCCAGGTGATCGGCGCCCTGACCAGCCACCTGGACGAGGGCGCGACCCTGTTCAGCCTGACCTGGGACAGCGCCCAGCGGCCGACCGGCGAACTGACGCGCCGGCTGTGGGAGCGCAGCGCGACCCTGCTGGCGCTCCAGCCGGCGGGGCAGACCGAGCCGCGCTTCAACCCCAGCCCCGACACGCTCGTATCCACCGGCGACCGGCTGTTCTATGTCGCCAGCGCGCGCCTGGACTCCCGGGCGCTGGCGGAGGCCTAGGCATGTTCGGCAAGCTGTTCGGCGGCAAGAAGAACAACGAGCCGGAGCGCCGGCTGGCGGAAGTGCGCGACATCACCGTCGGCCGCGCCGTCGCGCTGGATCCGCTCGCCTGGCGACGGTTGGGCGACGAGACCGTGTTCGCGTTGGACCGCGACGCCCTGGACATCACCGCCCAGGGGTTGATCACCCTGGACAGCGGCCAGTTCGTCCATCGCTTCTACACCGACGACCACATCATGCTGCAGGCGATGAGCGACGATGCGGCCGGCGAGGAGAGCTACGACTTCAGCCTCTTCATCCCCTGGCGCTCGGCCTACCCTTCCAGCGAGCGGGAGCGGCGGGTCTGGCGGGACCGCCTGTCCGAGCCGGTGTTCCGGGGCGCGGCCGAAGACCTTTCGGACTATCCGCGGTTCTGGTTCTCGGAAAGCGACGCCATCCAGCCGCCGGTCACCCTCTGGGAGACCATCTGGGACGACCGCGCCGCGATCCGCCCCTACGCGAAGATCTTCCAGACCTGCATGCTGTTCGCCCGCGAGCTGTCGAGCGGACGCGAACTGATGCTGGCCCTGGAGCAGCAGCCGGACGGCGGCGAGACCACACACGAGATCATGATCGGCATCCCGCTGGAGATGGCCGAGTTCCGCGCCTGAGCGCGCATTGGGAGAGTTTCCATGTTTGACTGGTTCGCGTTTCAGCAGGGCGCCGTCGCCTTCCTGATCGCCTTCGCCGCCGCGGGGATCTTCACCCTGGCGTTCAAAATCATCTACCAGTGGGTCACGCCCTATCATGAGCGCTCCCTGATCCGGGAGGGCAACCCGGCCGCCGCGATCACCCTGGGCGGCGCCCTGATCGGCTATGTCCTGCCCCTGGCGTCGGCGCTGTCGCACACCGTCAGCCTGCCCGAGTTCGCCGCCTGGGCGGTTCTGGCCGGCGTGATCCAGGTCGTCGCCTTCGTCGTCATCAGCCGCCTGGCGTTCCGGAACTTCGTCGCGCGGATCGAGGCCGGCGAGATCGCGGCCGGCCTGTACATGGCCTCCGTGTCCATCTGCATCGGGCTGCTGAACGCCGCCTGCATGACGGCCTGACCGCCATGTCCCAGCCAAACGCGCCAGAAGCCACGACGCCGCGCCGCCTGAAGCGCTCTCGGGTCCTCCACGTCAGCGGCCTGATGGCCACGGCCAGCTTCACGCTCGCCGCCTGCGATTCATCGACGCCCTCGTCGCAGCTCAACTCAGCCGTGGAGACGGCCTCAGCCTATACCTCCCTGGCCGAGTGCAAGACCGAGGGCAAGCTGTCCGCCGACCAGTGCGACAAGGCCTTCGCCGACGCCCAGAAGCAGGCCGCCAGCACGGCCCCGCGCTTCTGGACCAAGGAGGAGTGCGAGAACAGCTGGGGGTCCGGGCAGTGCCAGGTGAACAACTCCGGCTCGGGGTCGTTCTTCACCCCGCTGGTGACGGGCTTCGTCATCGGCCAGCTGCTCAGCGACGGCCGGTCTTACGGGACCCGCCCGCTCTACCGGGAATGCACGTACCGCTATTCCAACGGCTCCTGCGAGGCCCGCTACGGCAACGGCTACGGCGGCGGATACGTCTATCGCGACTACAGCACCGGCAAGACGTCCGTGAAGGCCAGCGACTACGGCCTCGAGAAGGCGCCGGCCCGCGTTCAGAGCCGGACGTCGGTGGTGTCCCGCGGCGGCTTCGGCGGCGGCGGCCGCGGCTACGGCGGCTGATCGACCTCAAGGACTAGGGGCCGCCCGGCGCTCGGGCGGCCCCTCTTCAGATCACCACCAGGGCGGCTCCATGCCGCCGTCGCCGCAGTAGAAGATCTCCGTGGTGTCGTAGTAGGGCGACGGAACGTAGGCCCGCAGGACGAACCTGTGCTCGCCCCAGCCGCCGCAGCCGCGGTCGGAGACCTCGCCCAGCGGAATCGTCTTCGCCGCATCGGCGTAATAGACGTAGTGGTAGCCGGTCAGATTGGGATCGTAGCCCTGAGCCTGGCTGGCCGACCCCATGAAAGCGAGGATCGCCGCTCCGGCGATCACCTTGACCTTGCTGATCATACGCTCCTCCCAAGATGAGCGCTTTTGCGCGCTGAGTTCAGAAGAGCGGCGCCCTCTCGGGTATGCAACCTAAAGTTTCTTTTGAAACAAATTCTCTCAAAACGAACGTTCCACACACGGCGCGGATCGACATCACATCGAGAACTCTATCTTGAGAATGATTCTTAGAATCTCTTGCATCTGATAACCAGTCGCACTACGCCCTGCCGCCAGACGCCGACTGGGCGTCGGGGCTGTTGGATTCAGGGGGTAGCGTTGCGTTGTTCGAGTTCCACTTCGGGTCGCGCGGGCTCCGCGCTGATGGTTCTGCTGTTGGCGGGGACGGCCCTCGCCTCCCCCGCCCTCGCCCGGACTGCTGATGAAGCCGAGACCTCCACCGACGTCGAAGGCGTGGTCGTCACCGGCCACCGCAACGGCTACCAGGCCGGACAGACCGCCTCCGCCGCCAAACTGCCGCTCAGCCTGAAGGAAACGCCACAGTCGGTGACGGTGATCACCCGCGAGCGGATGGACGACTTCGCCCTGTCCTCGATCTCCGCAGTCCTGGAGCAGACCACCGGCATCACCGTCCAGGAGCTGGACTCCAACCGAGTCGGCTTCAGCTCGCGAGGCTTCGCCATCGCCAACTTCCAGGCCGACGGCGTGCCGACCAGTTACTCGTCCGGCAACAGCGTGATGAACGACACCGCCATCTACGAGCGGGTCGAGGTGGTGCGCGGCGCCACCGGCCTGGTCACCGGCTCTGGCGATCCGTCCGCCACCGTCAATCTGATCCGCAAGGCGCCGACCAAGGACATCGTCGGCAGCGTCGGCCTGACCGCCGGCAGCTGGGGACGCGGCCGGATCGAGACCGACCTGTCCGGCCCGGTGTTCGCCGACGGCAAGGTCCGGGCGCGGCTGGTGACCGGCTTCGAGAAGCGGCAGTCCTACTTCGACCTCTACGAGGAGAAGAAGACCCTCGGCCTTCTGGCTGTCGAGGCGGATGTGACCGACACGACCCTGGTGCGGGTCGGCTACGACTACCTGGAGGTCACCCCCAAGGGCACGACCTGGGGCACGACCCCGCTCTACTACCGTGACGGCACGCCGACCAACCTGCCGCGCAGCTACAACGTCGCGGCCAAGTGGAGCACCTGGGACCGCAACTCCGAGAACCTGTACGGCGTGGTCGAACAACAGCTGCCGGGCGACTGGACCCTGCGGGCGGCGGTGAACCGGCGCGAGAGCGAGTCCACCGCCCTCCTGTTCTACGGCTACGGCGGCTATCCGAACCGCCAGACCGGCGCCGGCCTGACCGTCGCCGACTACTACAACGTCTACCAGGAGGAAGAGACGGGCTTCGACATCTACGCCTCCGGGCCGTTCGAGCTGTTCGGGCGCAAGCACGAGCTGGTCTTCGGCGCCAACGGCTACGAGCGCGACGGGACGACCCTGGACACGGGAATCAGAGAACCTCGCCCCTATCCCATGACCATTCCCGACATCCGGACCTGGACCGGGAACATCCCCAAGCCGACGACCTTCAACACCGGCAAGCCGCTGCAGATCGCGCGGACCAAGGAGACCGGCGTCTACGGCGCGCTGCGCCTGAACCCGACCGACCGGCTGAAGGTCATCCTGGGCGCGCGCAGCAGCCAGTGGGAAACGCGGACCGACCACTACGTGGCCGGCGCCTATGCACGCACCACCGGCAAATACGCCGAGGACCGGCTGACGCCCTATGTCGGGGTGATCTTCGACGTCACGTCGAACATCTCGGCCTACGCGTCCTACTCGGACCTGTTCAAGCCGCAGAGCAACAAGGACAAGCACAACGAGCAGCTGCCGCCGGTCATCGGCTCGAACTACGAGACGGGGCTGAAGGGCGAGTTCTTCGAGGGCAAGCTGTACGTCGCGGCGGCCGGCTTCTTCGTGAAGCAGGAGAACCTGGCCGAGGTCGACCCGACCGTTCCGGACGGCTTCCTGCTGCCCGACGGCAGCACCGCCTACCGCGCCGTCCCGGGCGCCGAGACCCGCGGCTTCGAGCTCGAGGTCGCCGGCTCGATCACCGACCGCTGGCGGGTTCAGGGCGGCTACACCTACGCCTACACCGAGAACCAGGCGGCGCTGCGGATCAACACCCTCAACCCGCGCAACATCGCCCGCCTCTACACCACCTACGACCTGGACGGCCTGTGGGGCGGCGTCCTTGACGGCCTGACTGTCGGCGGCGGACTGAACTGGCAGAGCGAAATCTACACCCTGGCCACCATCCCGACGTCGAACACCACCACCGTCCGGACCAATGTGCGCCAGGATTCGTATGTGCTGGCCAACCTGATGGCGCGCTACCGGGTCAACGACCACGTCTCGCTGTCGGTCAACGTCGACAACCTGTTCGACAAGACCTACTGGCGCCGCGTCGGCTTCTACAACGGCGGCTACTATGGCGAGCCGCGCAAGATCACCGTCACCCTGCGCACGGCGTTCTGATGGCCGCCGCCAAGCGCAAGGAAGGTCCGACCTGGCTCCGGCGGCTGGACGTCGCCGGCCGCGCCGTCGCCGCCATCGGCGTCGGCTACGTCTTCGCCTCGCTGGCGACGGCGGTGCTGGCCAAGCTGCTGCCTGGCGGGCCGATCGAGGCGACGATCGCCGCCACCACCCTGTCGTTCGCCATCTATGTCACGGTCGTCGTCTGGTGCTTCGCCGAGCCGAAGAGCTGGCGGCTGTGGGCCGGGCTGGCCGGCGGCTGCGCGGCCCTGGGCGGCGTGCTGTGGATCGCGCTGATCCTGGAGCCCCGGCTATGAACGGCGCCTTCCGTCAGTCGATGGCCTGGCTCCACACCTGGACCGGACTGCTCGTCGGCTGGGTCCTGTTCGCGATGTTCACGACCGGGACGGCCACCTACTTCCGGCCCGAGATCACCCGCTGGATGGAGCCGGAGACCGGCATGCCGGCCAGCCCGTCGGTCGCGGCGGCCGGCGCGCTGGCCTTCCTTCAGGCCAAGGCCCCCGACGCCAAGAGCTGGAGCATCACCCTGCCGGACGAACGGTCCTCGACCGTCAATGTCTTCTGGGAGCCGCAGCCCAAGGCCGGCGAAGAGGACAAGCCCCGTCGCCGCCGGCGCGGCTCGGACACCAGCGCCGTCCTCGATGCGGCCACCGGCGAGGTGGTGAAGCCCCGCGAGACCCGCGGCGGGGAGTTCTTCTACCGGTTCCATTTCCAGATGCACTACATGCCGGTCATCGCCGGCCGCTGGGTGGCGGGCTTCTGCGCCATGTTCATGCTGGCGGCGATCGTCTCCGGCGTGATCACCCACAAGCGCATCTTCAAGGACTTCTTCACCTTCCGGCCCGGCAAGGCGGCGCAGCGGTCCTGGCTGGACGCCCACAACCTGACCGCGGTCCTGGCGCTGCCGTTCCACGCCATGATCACCTACACCGGCCTGGTCACGCTGATGGCGCTCTACATGCCGTGGGGGGCGCTGGCGAACTACAAGACCGAGGACGCCTTCTTCGAGCAGCTGTTCCCGCAGACCGAGGCGGTCGAGCGCAGCGGCGTCGCCGTCGGCCCACCGCCCCTGACCCTGGTGCTGGACGAGGCGGCCCGGACCTGGGGCGGCGGCCGCTCCTGGATCGTCGGCGTCAGCAACCCCGGCGACGCGACCTCGACCATCGAGGTGACCCGCCACACCGGCGACCAGCTGTCCAACCGCAGCGGCTCGCTGACCTTCGACGCCCGCGGCAAGCTGGTCTCCAGCAGCGCCAAGGCCGGCCCGGCGGCCGTGACCAGCGGCGCGATGTACGGCCTGCACATGGGCCGGTTCGCCAAGCCGCTGCTGCGCTGGCTCTACTTCGTCTGCGCCCTGACCGGCTGCGCCATGGTCGCCACCGGCCTGATCCTGTGGACCGTCAAGCGACGCCAGCAGCTGCCCGATCCGGAGAAACCCTACTTCGGCTTCCGCCTGGTCGAGCGGCTGAACATCGGGACCATCGCCGGCGTCCCGGCCGGGATGGCGATGATGCTGTGGGCCAACCGCCTGCTGCCCGTCGAGATGGCGACCCGCTCGCCATGGGAGGTGCACGCCGTCTTCGTCGGCTGGGGCGGGATGATCCTCTATGCCTGCCTGCGCCCGACCAAGAAGGCTTGGGTCGAGACCCTGTCGGCCGCGGCCGCCCTGGTCGCCCTGCTGCCGGTGGTCAGCGCGATCACGACGCCGAACCGCAACCTGCTCGCCAACCTGCTGCGCGGGGACTGGGCCATGGTCGCGTTCGACCTGACCCTCGTGACGCTGGGCGCCGGCCTGGCCTTCTGCGCCTGGAAGGCGGCGCGCTACAAGCCGGCGGTCAAGGCCAAACGCAAGCCGCCCGCGCCGGCGCCGGCCGCCGCGGTGACCGAGGAGGCCGCCTGATGATCGGTCTCGCCGCCCTCCTCTTCGCCTACGCCGGCTTCACCGGCGTCTGCGCCTCGATGGCCAAGCATCAGCCGGACCTGCTGGGGCGCAAGCTCGAGCCCCTCCGCCAGAAGCAGATCCGCTGGGCCGGGATCGCCGGCCTCGCCGCCGCCTACGGCTGCACGGTCGTCGCCTCCGGCTGGAAGTTCGGCTCGGTGCAATGGGTTGGGGCGATCATAGCCGCCGCCCTGGCGGTCACCCTGCTGATCCCCTACAGCCCCCGGCTGGCCGCCCGGGCGGCGCCGGGCGCGGCCTTCGTCGCGGCGATGCTGCTGGCGAGCGGACTGCTGGTGCGGATCGGGTAGGCGTCAGGCCCGTCTGCGCCGTCCTCGCATCCTAACCGCAGGCGGGAGTCTTCTCCGGCGTCGCCTTGAGCCCCCCCGCCACCACCTGGATCACCGGCTCAGGCCAGTGTTCGTAGGAGACGAGGCCTGCGGGGATGGTGCAGACTGAGGTCTTCGCCGGCGGCTGCGGCTTGCCGCCGGCGATCCGCACGATGAAGGCGTTGTACTGCAGCGCCTCGCCCGTCCCGTTCTCGACCTTCAGGATCGAGCCGACGTCGCGGCGGGCGTTGAGCGCGAGTCGGACAGTGCCCGGCGACGTGCCGTTGAGCGTCTCGGCGCGGCCTCCGTTGGCGGGCGGCGCGACATCTTCGACGCTGATCCGCTCGACATGATCGAGGACATAGCTCCCGTCAGGCTGTCGACGCAGCGTGGCGCGCTCGCCGATGGCCAGGTTCAGCGTGCCTTGGACGAACGCCGATCGTGTCGCCGGCTGGCCACTCGGCGTTGCGGGCTTGACCCCTGGCGTCTGCGCCTTGCTGGCGAGGGCCAGGGCGAAAAGAACGGCGGTCAGCATGGGGCGCTCCGGCGATGTCGCCGAAGCTCAACCTGCACGCGCCGCTCCGTCAAGCGTCAGCCCGCGGTCGGCGGGGTGTAGTGGACCTGGGCGCCCGGCCCGAGCGGCAGGTCGAGCAGCACCCAGCCGACGGTCATGGCGATGCCGACCGCCATGAAGCTCAGCGCATAGGGCAGCATCAGCGCCAGCAGCGAGCCCACGCCCATGGTCCCGTCCCAGCGCCGGCTGAAGGCCAGGATCAGCGGGAAGTAGCTCATCAGCGGGGTCATGATGTTGGTGTAGCTGTCGCCCATCCGATAGGCGGCGGTGGTCATCTCGGGGCTGACGCCCAGCAGCATGAACATCGGCACCACCACCGGCGACAGGGCGCTCCACTTGGCCGAGGCCGAGCCGATGAACAGGTCCAGGAACGACGACAGCAGCAGCACGCAGACCAGCAGCAGGGCCGCCGGCAGGGCCATGGCCTGCAGGGCCTCGGCGCCGTTGATGGCGATGATCGGGCCGATCCGCGACCAGTTGAACATGGCCACGAAGTGGGCCGCGAAGAACACGAAGACGAGGTACGGCGCCATGGTCCGGACCCCGTGCTGCATCATCTTCACGACATCGTCCGCCGACTTCACCACGCCGACGGCGCGGCCGAAGACGATGCCGGTCAGCAGGAACAGCAGGAAGAAGCCGGCGATCAGCGAGGCGTAGAGCGGCTGCAGCCGGGCGGTGCCCTTGGCTTCCTCGTTGATGAAGGGGGTGTAGCCCGGCCAGAGCGCCATGGCCGCGAAGAAGGCGATGATGCCCAGGGCGACCAGACCGGCGCGGCGCAGGCCCTTGCGCTCCTCCGCCGTGACCTCGGCCTTGTCGAGGTCGGCGCGCAGCTCCTCGTCGACCACGCCGCCCCATTTGCCGAGCCGCGGCTCGACCACCTTGTCGGTGATGAACCAGACGATCGGGGTGAACAGAACGACGATGGCGCAGATGTAGTACCAGTTGCCCAGCGGGTTCATCGTCCAGGTCGGGTCGACGATCCGCGCCGCCTCCTGGGTGAAGCTGAGCAGCAGGACGTCGATCTGGCCGGGCATCAGGTTGCCGGCGTAGCCGCCCGACACCGCCGCGAAGGCCGCCGCCAGACCGGCCAGCGGATGTCGCCCGGCCACCGCGAACACGATCGCCGCCAAGGGGATGAACACAACATAGGCGGCGTCCGAGGCGTGGTGCGAGACCATGCCGATCACCGCCACGATCGGGGTCAGCAGCCCCTTGTGAGCGTTGCGCAGCGAGGCGCGGATCAGGGCCGAGAACAGGCCGGTCCGCTCGGCCACCGCGGCGCCGATCATGATCGTCAGCACCAGGCCCAGCGGCGCGAAGCCCGCGAAGGTCTTCGGCATCTCGGTGAACAGCTTGGCCACGTTCTCCTCGGAGAACAGGCTGGACGCCCGATAGGTCAGAACCCCATTGGCCAGCTCGGCGTGCTCCGGCGCCTTGGAGCCGGAATAGGGCAGCGAGGCTTCCCAGCCCATCGCCGAGCCGATCGCCGACAGCACCATCAGCGCCAGGATCAGATAGACGAAGATGATCGTCGGGTCCGGCAGCAGGTTGCCCGCACGCTCGACGAAGCCGAGGAAGCCGCGCTGGCGGCCGGGCTGTGATGCTTCACTCATGGGGGATGGTTACTCCGACACGGTCAGCGCGACGTCGCCGACGGGGTCGGCCGCTCATTGCGGCGGCAACCTGAAGAAATCTTGCCGCGACGTCCACCCTCAACGGCTCGATCAGCCCCGGACGAAACGGGCGTCGTCGAAAATCAGGCTGTTTTCGCCGTCGAAGCGGATGGTCTGCCCCTGGAAGGGCACGAGTTCGACCCGGATGGTCTCGGGCTGGTCGAAGGCCTCGGCGACCGCGCTCATTACGCCGATCTTCGCGGTCAGGAGGTCGCCAGCCTGCGCGATCACCAGCGTTCCCAGGCCGGGGTTCACATAGGCTCCGGCGTAGTCGGCCCGCGGCCGGGACAGCGTCCAGGGTCGCGCCGCCCGCTCCGCCTTGGCCGCCGCCAGGCCGGCCTGCCGCTTGTCCCGCCGCGCGGTCAGCGTCCCGAGCTCGCCTTCGTAAGGCGCCCGCAGGTCGACGCGGCCGGCGAAGCGATCGTAGACGTAGTTGGCGACCACATCGGCGAGCTCGCCCGCGACCAGATCCTCGTTGACCAGCACGACCACGCCCAACCGCCGGTCGGGCATGAACGAGACATGGGACCGCGAGCCCGAGAAGTTGCCGAAGTGGTGGATAAAACGATCCTCGCCGTACCGTCCCGTCTGCCATCCCAGGCCGTAGCCGTCGCGCTGATAGGCGCCGAACCGGCGGTCCTGGGCCACGCGCGAGCGGTGGGTCGAGGCGACCCTCCCGGCGGGGAAGACACGGCGGCCGCCGAAGGCGCCGTCGTTGATCTGGAGCCTCAGCCAGCGGGCCATGTCGTTGGCGGTCGAGACCAACCCGCCGGCCGACTGCATGGTCGCGTCGACCTTCTGCAAAGGGCTGGGCGTCGCGCCCCCGGCGTCCAGGCCGAAGTGGCCGACGGCGACCGTCCCCCGAGCCCTCGCCTTCGACACCCAGGGCGTGGTGCGGGCCATGCCGGCCGGCGTCAGCACCCGGTCGCGCACCAGCGCGCGCCAGTCGCGGCCGTCTCGCCTCTCCAGCAGGGTGGTGGCGATGTTGTAGCCGGCGTTGGCATAGCGGAAGACACCGTGCGGCGCATCGGCGACGGTCTTGGTCTGCGCCAGCAAGGCCTGGAGTTGCGGCGGCGTGTGCTCGCCCGAATAGGCCGTGCGAAAGGCGATCGGCGCGTTGTCCAGACCGGAGCGGTGGCTCAGCAGGTCTTCGAGCGTGACCGAGGCGGCCATCTCCGACGGGAGGGCCGAGCCGGGAAAGGCCAGCGACAAAGCATCGGCCAGGCCGAGTCCGCCCCTGTCCGCCTCAAGCGCGATGGCCAGGGCCGTAAACGACTTGGTCGCCGAGGCGATGTAGAAACCGGTGTCGGCGTCGATGGGCGTCCCGGCGCGCACGTCGGCGACCCCGTATCCGCCGGTCATGACGACTCGGTCGCCCTCGACGACGGCGAGGGACAGGCCGGGGACGACGACCGTTCTCGCCATCGCCGCGCGCACGAAGGCGTCGATGTCGGCGACCTCATCCCGACGCTCGACCGGCGCGGCCAACGCGGCGGACGCGGGCGGTCCGGCCGCCAGCGATATCGCGGACGCGGTGAACGATCGACGGGTGAGGTCGGGAGTAATGCGCATGCGTGGGAGCCCCTTTCCCACCTAGAGGCGCGGACAGGCCCGTTTGGATGCAGGCCTTCGTCAGAACTGGCGGCGCCGGCGCTACCGTCCCTTCCAGTCCGGCTTGCGCTTCTCGCCCCAGGCGGCGACGCCCTCGCGGCGGTCGTCGGTGGGGGTCAGGGCGTCGTAGTGCTCCAGCTCGACCTTGATCGCCGCCTCGCCGGACAGGACCCGCGTCGCGTCCAGGGTGCGGCGGATGTTGCGGATCGACAGCGGGGCGTTGCCAGCGATCTTGCAGGCCGTCGCCACGGCCTCCGGGACCAGGTCGGCCGGGGCGCAGACGCGGTTGACCACGCCATAGCCGGCGCCCTCTTCCGCCGTGAACGGATCGCCGGTCAGCAGAATCTCGCGGGCGCGGCGCTCGCCGGCGGCGCGGGCCAGATTCTGAACCCCGCCCAGGCCCGGCATGATGCCCAGTTTCACTTCCGGCAGGGCGAACCGGGCGCCCTGGGCGGCGTAGACGAAGTCGCAGTTCAGGGCGATCTCGCAGCCGCCGCCGTAGGCCGCGCCGTTGACCGCGCAGATCACCGGGACCGGCAGGGCGACCAGGGCGTCGCGCATGGCCTCGAACAGGCGGTGCTGGTCGACCCACTGATCGTCGGTCATGCCGTCCCGCTCCTTCAGGTCGGCGCCGGCGCAGAAGATCTTGCCCCCCGCCCCGGTCAGCACGATCGCCCGCGCCGCGCCGGGCTCGCCCAGCTGTCGCCAGAGGGCGAGCAGTTCGAGCGCCATCTTGGTCGACAGGGAGTTCCCCGCCGCCGGGCGGTTCAGGGCGACGACGATCACGCCGTCCCCGGCGTCCTCGATGAGCAGGGTCTCGTGGGTCATGGGAATGGCCATAGCGGGCGGAGGGGACGTCGCCAATCCTGTGATCCTCTCCCTTGGGAGAGGGGGACCATGCGTAGCATGGTGGAGAGGGCCAACGGTCTTGGACCCCCTCCACCACCCTTCGGGTGGTCCCCCTCCCCCAAGAGGGGAGGATCAGGAGCGGATCACCGCGTCCCGTACAGCCGATCCCCCGCGTCTCCCAGGCCCGGCACGATGTAGCCGTGGTCGTCCAGGCCGCGGTCGATGCCCGCGCACCAGATCGGCACGTCCGGGTGGTCGCCGCGCAGGGCCTCGATGCCTTCCGGCGCGGCCAGGATGCAGACGAAGCGCAGGTCTCGGGCGCCGGCTTCCTTCAGCCGCTCGAGCGCCGCGCGGGCGCTGACGCCGGTGGCCAGCATCGGGTCGATGACGATCACCTGCCGCTCGGCCAGGGACTCGGAGACCTTGAAATAGTACTCCACCGCCGCCCGGGTCTGGGGATCGCGGTAGAGGCCGACGTGCGCCACCCGCGCCGACGGCACCAGGTTCAGCATGCCTTCCAGCATCCCCTCCCCGGCCCGCAGGATCGAGGCGAAGACCAGCTTCTTGCCCGCGATCTCGGGCGCGGTGGTGACTTCCAGCGGGGTCTCGACCTCGCGCTGGGTCAGGGCCAGGTCGCGGGTGACTTCGTAGCAGAGCAGGGTCGCGATCTCGCGGACCAGCTCGCGGAAGGTCTTGGTCGAGGTGTTCCGGTCGCGCAGCCGGGTCAGCTTGTGCTGGACCAGCGGATGGTCGACCAGGGTTACGCCTTGGGGCGCCTTCATCAGAATACGGTTCCGTCGCTGGTGATCTTCAGGGGCGGGCCGCCGTCGCTGCGGCGCTCGCGGGCCAGGCGGCGGCCGGCGGCCCAGGTGCCGCCCTCCAGCACCTTGGCCATGGGGAAGTCGGCCTCCGACACGCCGAGCCGCTCGCGGACCAGCGGTGCGATGCGGTCGAGCAGCGCCACGGTCAGCGACCGCCAGGCCACGACCAGCGGGTCGGACACGGCATGGACGCGGTCGAGGTCGGCCGGGTCCTTGAGGATCATCACCCCGTCGTCGAGGAACAGGCCGCCGTTGCGGTACTCGGCCAGGCCGGTGAGTCCGTCGATGTCCGTCACCTCTACGCCCGCTGCCTGCAGCGGCTCGATCAGGCTGTAGGCCAGCCATTGCGAGAGCTTGTGGATCGGAACCAGGCCCAGGCTCGGATGCTTCCAGGTGTCCCCCAGGGGGGCGCCGTCGAGGACCAGGCGGTTCTCCCAGATCGGGCCCAGCCGCTCGAGCAGGACTTCCAGGATCGCCGGCGCCGGCAACTGGTCGTCTTCGGCCCGGGCCAACATGGCGTCGTAGAGGTCGCCCGGCCGTCCGACCGCCGCGCCCAGGCGGCGGATCAGAGCGGCGCGTCCCTCCAGCCCGAGCAAGGGATTGCCGTTGGAGACCTGGAACGCCGTCGCCAGGATCGTCGCGTCGAACCGCTCCAGAGCGTCGGCGCGCAGCGGATCCTCCGCCGAGGCCGACAGCACGCCCGACTGGAACAGCCGCAGCGAGGCGACGCCCAGGCCTTCCGAGCGGGCCAGGGTCTGGCCGGTCTCCGTGTCGTGGTAGCGCCAATCCGGCCCGGCGCCAGCGTCAAGCAGCACCGAGACGATGACCAGGTCGAAGGCGGCGCGGGCCCGGACGGCGGCGTCCGGCCAGGCTGTGCGGGCGTCCAGCTCGGCCCACAGGTCGCGGCCGTTGGCCGTGAAGTGCCGCCAGCGGGCGTGGAACGGAACCTCCAGTGTCGGGTATTGGGCGCGGATCACCTCGGCCACGACCTGCGCCGTGTGCGGCAGGCGATCGAGGTCCACGCGCCAGTCCGGCAGGTCGCCGGCGAGGGCGAGATCGAGCATGGCGTCGGCGGCGCGGCGGACGGCTCCGGCGGTAAGCAGAAACCTCACATCGTCAGCCATGGCGAGCAGCCTTCGCTCCCTGAGGGGAGATGTTCGCGAAGCGTACGTATCCCCGTGAAAGCAGCCGTCTCGGGGACACGTACCGGCTGCGCCGGAACATGTCCCCGGCGTCCTCAGAACTCGCCAAGATCGCGCCCCACGGTCTTCTTCAGGTCTTCTTCCGTCGGCGCGCCTTCGGGCGTGTAGTAGCCGGCGGCCTTCTTGGCCTCCATCTCGACCGAGGCGTCGTCGGGGATCAGATAGGCCGGGATCGGCACGCGCTCGCCGATCTGGATGCCGCCCTCAACCAGGGCGTCGTGCTTCATGTTGGACATCGAGACGAAGCGGTCGATCCGCTTGATGCCCAGCCAGTGCAGAACGTCCGGCATCAGCTGCTGGAAGCGGGCGTCCTGAACCCCGGCGACGCATTCGGTGCGCTCGAAATAGGTCGCCGCCTGGTCGCCGCCGGGCTGCCGCTTGCGGGCGTTGTAGACCAGGAACTTGGTCACCTCGCCCAGGGCCCGGCCTTCCTTGCGGTTGTAGACGATCAGGCCCGCGCCGCCGGCCTGGGCCTCGGCGATGCATTCCTCGATGCCATGCGTCAGGTAGGGCCGACAGGTGCAGATGTCCGAGCCGAACACGTCACTGCCATTGCACTCGTCATGGACGCGGCAGGTCAGACGGCGGTTGGGGTCGGCGATCGCGGCCGGGTCGCCGAAGATGTAGAGGGTGATGCCCCCGATCGGCGGCAGGAAGACCTTCAGATCCGGCCGGGTGACCAGTTCGGGGTACATGCCGCCGGTCTGTTCGAACAGGGTCCGGCGCAGCTGGGTCTCGTCGACGCCGAAACGCTCGGCCACGCCCGGCAGATGCCAGACCGGGTCGATCGCCGCCTTGGTCACCGCCACGTCGCGGCTCTCATGGATCACCGTCCCGTCGATCTTCAGCCGGCCGGCGTCGATGGCCTGGCCGATCTCGGGCAGGGTCAGGCGGGCCTTGGTGATGGCGATGGTCGGCCGGATGTCGGCGCCTTCGGCGATCTCCTGGGCGAAGTCCAGCTGGACGCGGTGGCCCCAAGGGTCCAGCGAGACGATCCTGTGCGGATCGCCCCACTGCTCGAACGGGCCGACCTCGACCACCGGCGCGGTGTCGGTCAGGTCCGGCCGGACCAGCGGGTTCAGCGCGCCCGAGGCGATGGCCAGCGAGCGGTAGATGGAATAGGCGCCGCCGTGGGCGCCGATGGCGTTGCGGTCGGGGCCGGCGTTGGCGGTGGCGACCACTGGGCCGCGCTCGCGGGCGGTCGGCGCGCCCCAATGCAGGGGGAAACGGATCGCGGCGCCTGCCTGCGGGTGCGAGGTCAGGCGGATATGGCCTTGCTTGTTGGTCGGCATTCTTCCCTGTGCGCTCTTCGGGCGCCTCCAAATGGAAAAGGCCCCGCGCCGGGTTTCGCCGGCGAGGAGCCTTTGAGCGGGGATCGTGCGCTCGATTTTCGACGCTGACAAGAGGGCCCTAGAGGGCGGCCTCGCGGCTGACGCGGAAGAGTTCGACGGCCCCCTCGGTCACCTCGACGGCGAGGTGCTCCTCGGTCTCCTCGAGCCGCTGGCGGGCGAGTTCGCGGGCGCGATCCTCGTCGCGGACGGTGACCAGCTGCAGCGTCGGGACGCTGTAGCGTCTGTCGTGGATGTAGAACGAAAAGGTTCTCATGATGACGCTCCAGATCCTGTTCTGGGACGGGAGCACGTAACGTCTCTCAGTCGCCGACGTCCTTCGGCACTCGTCGACGATGCCCCGACCCTACGCCCCCGAATCTCGAGCGCATAGCGATTAGAAACCGGAACACGGAAATCTGTTGATCCGGGAACAACCCGAGATGACCCAGGTATTGACCGGAGGACGGAGCGGCGTCGACATAGCCTCATGACCGATACGCTCGACGCCTTCATTCGGGGCCTGCCCAAGGCCGAACTCCACCTGCATATCGAGGGCAGCCTCGAGCCGGAGCTGATGTTCGCCCTGGCCCAGCGCAACCGGATCGACCTGCCGTTCCAGTCGGTGGAGGAGATCCGCGCGGCCTACGCCTTCTCCAACCTGCAGGACTTCCTGGACATCTACTACCAGGGCGCCGGCGTGCTGCAGACCGAGGAGGATTTCCAGGATCTGACCATCGCCTACTTCCGCCGGCTGAAGGCCGATGGCGGAGTGCACGCCGAGATCTTCTACGATCCCCAGACCCACACCGACCGCGGCCTACCCTTCTCGGTCGCCGCCGACGGCATCCTGGCCGGGATGAAGCAGGCCGAGGACGAACTCGGGATCACCAGCCGCCTGATCATGAGCTACCTGCGCCACCTGTCGGAAGAGGCGGCGTTCGAGACGCTGCGTCAGGCCGAACCCTATCTCGACCGTTTCGTCGGGGTGGGCCTGGACAGCGGCGAGGTCGGCCACCCGCCGTCGAAGTTCGCCAATGTCATGAAGGCCAGCCGGGAGCGCGGCCTGCTGATCAACGCCCACGCCGGAGAGGAAGGCCCGCCGGCCTATGTCTACGAGGCGCTGGACATCCTGGGCGTCGACCGCATCGACCACGGCAACCGGGCGCTGGAGGACCAGGCCCTCACCCGGCGGCTGGTGGATATGGGGATCACCCTGACCGTCTGCCCGCTGTCGAACCTGAGCCTGTGCGTGGTGAAGGATCTGAAGGAGCATCCGATGAAGCGGATGCTGGACCTGGGTCTGAAGGCGACCTGCAACAGCGACGACCCGGCCTATTTCGGCGGCTACGTCGGCGACAACTACATTCGCACGGCGGAAGCCGTCGGCCTGACCCGCGACGACCTGGCCACCCTGGCGAAGAACAGCTTCTCGGGATCTTTCCTGCCGGCGGCGGACAAGGCCCGCCACATCGCGGCGGTCGACGCCTACCTCGCGGCGCAATGAGAAAAGGCCATTCCGGCCGGCTGCGGCCGGGCCGGAATGGCAGTGGAGAGGATTCTACTCGGTGATGCGATACCGGCCGCGGCTGTCAGGACAGACGCGGACATAACGATACTCGGCCTGGCCATAGGCGTTGGTCGGCGCCTGGGCCAATCGGCAGCCGCGACGACGGTAGTCGTCGTAGCCGTACCGCCCGCTGCGCTCGCCGTACCCGTAACCCGACTCCCGGTAGGAAAGCGTCTGATCGCGGCTGTACCAATAGCCGTCATTGTCGCACTTGGCCGAGCTGCGACCTATGGTGCCGCCCAGTCCGCCGCCGACCAGGGCGCCAAGCACCGCCCCCTCGCTCTTGGCGTTGCGCGCCGCGGCGTTGGAGCCCAGCGCGGCGCCGGCCAGGGCCCCGATCACCGCCCCGACCGCGGTGCGGTCGTTCTTGTTCCGCTCGCAGGGGCTGTTGCGGTACTGCCCGTAGTAGTCGTTGTTGTAGTAGTCGTTGTTGCTGTAGCGGTCGTCGTAGCGGTCGTTCTGATAGTAGGGATCGTCGTAGCGCCAGTCGCCGTACTGACGCACATACGCCCCGCGGCCGTAGCGGCGATCATAGTCGGCCTGGTCACGCATCCATTGCGCCCGGCGATCCTCGTAGGCGCGCCGCTGGGCGTCATAGTCGTCGCGACGGTCCTGATAGGAGTCACGCTGACGTTGGTACTGGTCCTGCTGGGCGCGATACTGGTCCCAGCTCGGCGGATAGCCCTGGGCCACGGCCGCGCCGGTGCTGAGCAGCATCACGCCCACGGTCGCCGCGGCGATGATCTTGGTCTTCATTGGTGTTCGCTCCGTATCCACGAGGCCGAGCAGCGAAAGGTCTGAGCCGTCCGCCGCTCCGTGAAGCGCCCACACCCGGCGCCGACGGGAAAACGCCGGGCCTCGGTTAACGGTTGCAGAGGCGGTTACAGCAGCGCGTCGCGCGTGGGCTGGCCCAGCAGGATGCGGCCGGTCAGCTCGAAGATGCTTGGGGCGACCATCGCGTGGTGGGTGATCACATGGGCGTCGCGGAACCGCCGCTGCAGCGGGTTCTCGAGGAAGACCGCGCCGCCGCCCATCATGTCGTAGGCGAAGCGGGCGACATCGGCCGAGACGTGAGCCGCATGGGCGCAGGCCAGGCGCAGGCGGTTGCGCTGCTCCAGCGTCGGATCCTGCCCCGCTTCCAAGGCCGCCCAGAGCACGCCGATACATTCGAAGTAATGGGCCCGGGCCGCCGACAGGGCCGCGACCTGGCGGGCGAAGTCGGTCTGGGTCGTGTTGCGCTCGGCCAGAGTGCGCTGCGAGCCCTGCTGCTTTTTCTGCTGGGCCATGCCGCCGGCGATCATCAGCGCCCCGCGGGCGTTGCCCAGCGCCACCGCCGCCACGCCCAGGGCCAGCATGCCGAAGGCCGGGAACTTGTAGAGCGGTCCCTTCAGAGTGGGCGCATCCTCGTGCAGGGCGACCGACCTCGCCTTGGGCACCCGGACCTCCTTCACGGCGAAGTCCAGGCTGCCGGTGCCGCACAGGCCGCTGGTGCGCCAGGTGTCGATCAGCTCCACCTCGGAGGCCTTGAAGATCATCATCCGGTGGCGCGGCTGGCCGTCGGCGTCGAGCTGCGGCTTGCCGTCCGGTCCCGTCAGCACGGCCCCGCCGGCGATCCAGTCGGCGTTCTGGGCGCCGCTGCCCCACTGCCAGCGGCCGGAGACCTTCCAATGATCGCCGTCGTCCGTCGCCTTGCCCATCGGGGCGAAGACGCCTGCGGCGATGGTCTTGGGCGCGCCGAACACCTCGCGGGCGGCGTCGAGCTCCATGCGGGCGGCCATAAAGGCCGTGGTGGCGCCGATCATCAGGCACCAGCCGGTGGAGGCGTCGCCCTGGGCCATGGTCTCGATCGCCAGCGCCAGCTCGGTCGGCGGCGTCTCGTGACCGGCCATGGTCTTGGGCAGCAGCATCCGGAACAGGCCGGCGGAGGCCATCTTCCCCGCCAGGTCGGGCGGCAAGCGGCGGGCGGCCTCGATCTCGTTGCCGCGGCGGGCGACTTCCTCGATCAGGGACTGGACGGCGTCGAGGGGGTTGAAGGTCGTCATCCGGGCAGTCTCCAGAGGGCGGCGAGATTGTTGCGCTGCATGTTCGACGAGCCGCCGACGATGGGCATGCCGAGCAGGTCGCGGACGTTGCGCTCGATGTCGTAGTCGGCCGACAGGGCGTAGGCGCCCATGACCCGCTGGCAGGCCAGGGCGATCTCCACCCCGGCCTCGCCGATGAACAGCTTGGCCATGCTGGTCTCGACGGCGCAGGGCTCGCCCGCGTCGGCCAGCCGGGCGGCGTTCCACAGCATCAAGCGGCAGGCTTCGAGCTTGGTGCGGGCGTCGACCAGGGCGTGGCGGACGGCCTGGTGGGCGGCGATCGGCTTGCCGAACTGGACGCGGTCCTGGGCGTACTGCCAGGCCTCGTCGAGCGCCGCCTGGGCCAGGCCGAAGGCGCAGGCGCTGATTTCCAGCTTCTCGATGTCCAGCGCACGGCCGGCCAGCATCTTCCAGCCCTGGTTCCAACGGTCCGGGCCGCCGACGATGGCCGAGGCCGGCAACCGGACCTCGTCGAAGTGGACGTCGGACGACAGGGTGTAGCGCAGGTTCACATGGTCGATCGGGGTGATGACCACGCCCGGCGCCTTGGTCGGGATCAGCACGAAGCTCAGACCCTGCCGCGCCGGAGCGTCGGGATCGGAGCGGACCAGGCAATAGATGTAGTCGGCGAAGTCGGCCCCGGTGCACCAGCGCTTGGCGCCGGTGACCACCACCTCGTCCCCCTCGCGGCGGGCCCGGGTCGTCACCGCCGACAGGTCGCCGCCGACGTCAGGCTCCGACAGGCCGTAGGCGAAGATCAGCTCGCCCTTGGCGAGGCGCGGGAGAAGCTCGGCTTTCTGTTCGGCCGAACCGTTCTCCAGGATGTTCATGCCGCCGTAGAAGGCGCACTGGATGAATGGGCCGGCCAAAAACGACCCGGCCCGGCACAGCTCCTCGATGGCGGCGACGGCGGCCAGGATGTCCGGGCCGCTGCCGCCATACTCTTCCGGCACGGTCAGGCCGCAGAGGCCCAGGCCGGCCAGTTCGCGGAACAGATCGCGCGGAAAGGCGTGGGTCCGGTCCCATTCGCGGCGCTTCTCCCGCGGCGCCTTCTCGGTGACGAACCGCTGCAGCTGCGCGCGCAGAGCCGTGACGTGGTCGGGTTCGGGTTCGGGAAGACGGATCATCAGCCTTCTCGCAGGACAAAAACGAGCCGCGGCAGCACTCGTCCCGGGATTGAAGCCGAAGGAACCCCGCCCGCGTCGATCGCGCCCATCGCGCGATAGATCGGAGCCGCGTCGGGGTCGGCGTCGATCACCATGCGGGTCGCCGCCCCGGACCGGGCGACCTCGACCGCCCAGTCAAACAACCGCCGCCCAACGCCGCACCCGATCGCCGATGGATCGACGAACAGCTTCTCCAGCACGGCGTCTCCATCCTCGAACAGGACCTGCGCCAAGCCGACGACCTCAACGCCGTCCTCGGCGACGACGACGCTGTCAAGTTCATCCAACGACAGGGTCAGCTCCTCGCGACAGGCTTCGAGGAAGACCTCGTCGTAGCCCCAATGACCCTTCGATCTCAGGCAGAGCGCACTGAGCGCCGGCGCCTCTTCCGCCCGCGCGGGCCTCAAGGAAACAGCCACCCTACTCTCCCGTCAGCTTCGGCGCGCGGCGCTCGCGAAAGGCGTCGACGGCCTCCTTGCGGTCGGCGGTCATGTTGCTCATCGCCTCATAGGCCACGGCGGCGTCCGTCATGCTGACCATCAGCTGCTTCAGGGCGATGTTGGCCGTGGTCTTGGTCCAGCGCACCGCCCAGCGCGGGTTGCCCAGAATCTTGCCCGCGATCTCGGCCACCTTGGCGTCGAGATCGCCCGCGGGGACGGCGTGGTTGATCAGGCCCATCGCCACCGCCTCCCGGGCGGTCAGCAGGTCGCCGGTCATCAGCAGCTCCTTGGCGCGGGCGAAGCCGATCAGCTGCGGCCAGATGATCGCCCCGCCGTCTCCCGCGACCAGCCCGACCTTCACATGCGGATCGCCGATCCTGGCCGTCTCGTCGGCGACGATGACGTCGCACAGCAGGGCGATGGTCGCCCCCAGTCCCGCCGCCGCTCCATTCAGCCGGGCGATGATCGGCTTCTCAAGGTCCAGCAGGGTCGAGACGATCCGCTTGGCGTCGTAAGCGATGTCTCGGAAGGTTCGCGGGTCGCTGATCTGGCGGTCGAACCAGTCGAAATCGCCGCCGGCGCAGAACGCCCTGTGCTCACCGGTCAGGACAATCAGGTCGCTGTCCGGATCGCGCTGCAGGTCGACGAACAGGTCGGCCAGCTCGTCGTGCATGACCGCGTCGACGGCGTTCACGGCGTTGCCGCTGAAGGCGACGGTCAGGATCCGGCCCTCACGCCGGAAGGTGAAGCGGCTGTAGCGGTCGAAGCGGGTCATTGCGGGTCCGGGGCGAGGCGCACGAGGCGGCGGCCGAAGTTCTCGCCCCGGAACAGGCCGCAGAAGGCCTCCGGCGCGGTTTCCAATCCGTCGAACTCCTCGATGGCGAACTGCAGCGCGCCGTCGGCGATCCAGTCGGCCATCTGAGCCTGGGCGGCGTGGAACTGGCGCAGGTCGTCGAACACCACCAGCCCCTCCATGCGCACGCGATGGGTGATGAAGACGTCGGTGTGCTTCAGGCCCGGGCGCTGCGCGACGGGGAGGTTGTAGTCGGCGACCTGGCCCGACACGACGACCCTTCCGCGCAGCTTCATCAGCGGCAGGATGCGGTCGACCATTTCATTGCCGACGTTGTCGAACAGGACGTCGACGCCCTCGGGACAGACCCGGCGGACGGCCGCGGCCAGGTCCGGCTCGGCCTTGTAGTCGATCACTGCGTCGAAGCCGGCGATGTCCTTCAGCCAGGCGCACTTCAGCGGACCGCCGGCGATCCCGACAACGCGCATGCCCAGCTTCCGGCCGATCTGCCCGGCCGTGGCCCCGACCGGCCCGGCGGCCGAAGTGACCAGCAGGGTCTCGCCCGCCTTGGCCTGCGCCACGCGGTGGAGGCCGAACCAGGCGGTCATGCCGGGGATGCCCAGCACGCCGATCCAGCAGCCCAGCGGCACGCGGCGGTCGGTGATCTTCTGGATGTAGCCCCGGCCGTCGGACACGAAATGCTCACGCCAGCCGCCGCCCGCCGCGATCAGGTCGCCGACGGCGTAGTTCGGGTTGGCGCTCTCGATCACCTGGGCGACGCAGAAGCCGTCGACGCCCTCGCCGATCTTCATCGCCCCGGCGTAGCTGTCGCCGCCGGACAGGCGCGAGCGCATGCCGGGGTCGACCGAGCTGAGGATCACCTTGGCGATGAACTTGCCGTCCTGGAGCTCGGGATGGGGCCGCGTCTCCAGCGCGAAGTCCTCCGGCGCCGGCGCGCCCTCGACATGGCGCGCGAGCACCCAGCGGCGGGTCGTTCTGGTCACGGTTCCTCCCGATGCCGGTTTTCCGGTCTGGGCCGAACTGTAGGCGGACGAGGCGCGGGAGGGGAAGCGGTCGTGAAGGCTTTGGGGGACATGCTCCGGCGAAGCCGGTGTGTGTCCCCTGTTAACGGATAGACGGGGACACGCACCCTTCGGGAGCATGTCCCCAGCGCCGCCGCCCCAATTCCGCCGGGGCGCTGAATCGACTATGGAACCGCCATGCGCCGCCCGACCCTGATCGCCGCCTTGAGCCTTCTTCTCGCCGGGCCCGCCCTGGCGCAGGACGGCGACAGGCCCGATCCGCGCCACGACCGCGGCATGACCCAGACGGAACCGAACCTGCGCGACGCGGTCACCGCGCCGCTCGACGACCTGAACCTCAAGCACGTCCGCATTCCCGACGTGCTGCAGCGCGCCGTCGCCGGGCCCTACGACATGGACGGCATGACGCGGTGCGAGGCCATCGCCGCCGAGGTCGGCCGGCTGGACGAGGCGCTGGGGCCGGACCTCGACGAGACGCCGCCGCCCGACAAGCGCACCAGGGTTCAGAAGGTCCAGCAGGCGGCCGGCGACGCCGTCGTCGGCGCGGTCGAAAACGAAACGCGCGACCTGCTCCCCTTCCGCGGCTGGGTGCGCAAGCTGTCGGGCGCCGAACGCCGCGACAAGCGCGTGGCCGCCGCCATCGGCGCCGGCAAGATCCGCCGCGGCTATCTGAAGGGCGCCGGCATGCGCATGAACTGCGCCCCGCCCGCAGCGCCCAGCTGGTTCGTCCCCGCGACAGAGGCGAAGAAGAGCGGCGGCTTCCTGGCCTGGCTGGCCGGCGTCTGGGCCGCGATCACCGGCTGGTTCGCGAGCCTGTTCGGCTAAACCTCAGGGACATGCTCCGGCGAAGCCGGTGCGTGTCCCCTAAGCAGGCGATGGACAGGGACACGCACCCTTCGGGAGCATGTCCCCAGCCGTCAGTCGAGCCGCGCCCGCAGTTCGTCCAGGTCGCGGACGAACCACACGTGCCGGCCGCGATTGGACTCGCCGACGAAGTCGTTCAGCGGCTTGCTGGCGGCGGTCTTCGCCGAGACGTCGCCGACGATGGCGACGTTGATCCGGTAGTTGACGGCCTTTTGCAGGATCGTCCCGGCCAAGCCGGTCGACAGCTTCAGGAAGTCCTCGGACAGCCGCTCCACCGGAATGGCGAGCCAACGGGCGTCCTCGCCCATGGCGTCGCCTATCAGATCGGTCCCGTCCCGCTCTGTCGCCAGGATCGGGCCGTCCCGGTCGAGGACCAGGACGCGCAGCTCGCCCAGGGTTTCGATCGCGCCGGCCATGTCCTTGTTCCCTTCCCGCTGGAGGAAGGGACCGACTACAGCCCCAGCACCGCCTTGGCCATGATGTTGCGCTGGATCTCGTTGGAGCCGCCGAAGATCGAGGTCTTGCGCATGTTGAAATAGGTCGGCGCGGCCTTCGACGCCCAGCTCGGGATCGGCAGGGCGTTGTCGCCGGTCAGTCCCCGGGCGAACGGCGCGCCGTAATGCGCGGCGGCTTCCAGGGTCAGTTCGGTCAAACGCTGGCCGACCTCGGTGCCCTTCACCTTCAGCAGCGAGGCTTCCGGCCCGGGCCCCTTGCCGCGGCTCTCCGAGGCCAGGGTGCGCAGCTCGGTGTACTCCAGCGCCGCCAGGTCGACCTCCAGCTCGGCCACCTTGCGGCGGAAGTCGGGGTCCTTGATCAGCGGCCGGGCGTCGTCGCCGGGCTCGCCCGCCGCGATCTCGCGCAGCTTCTCGATGCCGCGCTTGGACCGCGCCACGCCGGCGATGCCGGTGCGCTCGTGGCCGAGCAGGTATTTGGCCACGGTCCAGCCCTTGTTCTCCTCGCCGATCAGGTTCTCCACCGGCACCTTCACGTTGGTCAGGAAGGTGTCGTTGACCTCGTGGCTGCCCTCGATGGTGATGATCGGGCGGACCTCGACGCCGGGCGAGGTCATGTCGATCAGCAGGAACGAGATGCCCTCCTGCTTCTTGGCGGTCGGGTCGGTGCGGACCAGGAAGAAGCCCCAGTCGGCGAAATGGCCCTGGGTGGTCCAGGTCTTCTGGCCGTTGACGACGTAGTATTCCTTGCCGTCGTCACCCTTCACCCGCTCGGCGCGGGTCGACAGGCCGGCCAAGTCCGATCCGGCGCCAGGCTCGCTGTAGCCCTGGCACCACCAGATGTCGCCGTTCATGGTCCCGGGCAGGAACCGCGCCTTCTGCTCCGGCGTGCCGAAGGTGTAGAGCACCGGCCCGATCATCCCGATGCCGAAGCTGGTCTGGCTGGTCTGCGCCCGGGCCAGCTCCTCGGAGAAGATGTACTTGCGGACGCTGTCCCAGCCCGTGCCGCCGTACTCGACCGGCCAGGACGGGACCAGCCAGCCCTTGTCGTTGAGGATGCGGTGCCAGGCGAGGATGTCTTCCTTGGTCAGGTGCTCGCCGGCGTCCATCTTGCGGCGGCTCTCCGCCGGGAAGTTCGCTTCGATCCAGCCGCGGACTTCCTTACGGAACTCGGCATGCTCGGGCAGGAAATCCAGGTCCATCGCGTCTCTCTCCCTTCGATGTCGCCCGCTGACCGGCTCTGCGTCCTTCGAGACGCGATCCTGAGGGATCGCTCCTCAGGATGACGCAGGGGGATGGGTGCACCCACGGTCGTCATGGTGAGGAGCGAGCCTCGGGCGAGCGTCTCGAACCACGCAACTGCGTGCTGGACTCTGGCGGTCCGGCTCGGCAGTTTGCGCTCAAACAAGCGTTTCAAAGAAACATAAGGGGCGACGCGCCATGGCCGCAATCAATTCCGTCACCGACCTGAGCAACGAGGGCGACGTCGCCGTCATCACCCTGAACTCGCCGCCGGTGAACGCGCTGTCGGCTGGGGTCCGCGACGGCCTGTACGAAGGCTTCAAGGCCGCCATCGCCGACGACTCCGTCAAGTCGATCGTGCTGATCTGCGACGGCCGCACCTTCATCGCCGGCGCCGACATCAGCGAGTTCGGCGGCGAACGGAAGGGCGCCGACCTGCCCGCCGTGCAGGACATGATGGAGAATTCGCCCAAGCCGGTCGTCGCGGCGATCCACGGCACCGCCCTGGGCGGCGGCCTGGAGGTGGCGCTGGTCGCCCACTACCGCGTCGCCGTCCCGTCGGCCAAGGTCGGTCTGCCGGAAGTGAACCTGGGCCTGCTGCCGGGCGCCGGCGGCACCCAGCGCCTGCCCCGCATCGTCGGCGCCGCCAAGGCCCTGGACATGATGACCAGCGGCGCGCACGTGCCGGCCAAGGCCGCCAACGCCATGGGCCTGGTCGACGAGCTGGTCGAGGAAGGCAAGCTGCGCGAGGGGGCCATCGCCTTCGCCAAGAAGGTCGTCGCCGAGAACTGGCCGCTGAAGAAGGTCCGCGACCGCGAGGTCGCCGGCGCCACGCCCGAGCTGTTCGCCGACTTCCGCAAGGCCAACGCCCGCAAGTTCCGCGGCTTCCTGGCCCCCGAGTACAACATCCGCTGCATCGAGGCCTCCACCCTGCCCTTCGACGAGGGCATGAAGGTCGAGCGCAAGCTGTTCATGGAGCTGATGACCGGCCCGCAGTCGGCCGCCCAGCGCTACGTCTTCTTCGCCGAGCGCGCCGCCAACAAGATCCCCGACATCGGCGACGACGTCGAGCTGCTGCCGGTCAAATCGGTCGGCGTGATCGGCGCCGGCACGATGGGCGGCGGCATCTCGATGAACTTCCTCAACGCCGGCATCCCGGTGAAGATCGTCGAGATGAAGCAGGACGCGCTCGACCGCGGCCTGGGCGTCATCCGCAAGAACTACGAGAACACCGCCGCCAAGGGCCGCCTGACCCTGGAGGCCGTCGAGCAGCGCATGGGCCTGCTGACCGGCTCGCTGGCCCTGGAAGACCTGGCCGACTGCGACCTGATCATCGAGGCCGTGTTCGAGAACATGGACATCAAGAAGGAAGTGTTCGGCAAGCTCGACGCCATCGCCAAGCCGGGCGCCATCCTGGCCACCAACACCAGCTACCTGAACGTCGACGAGATCGCCGCCTCGACCAGCCGCCCGGAGAGCGTGATCGGCCTGCACTTCTTCTCGCCGGCCAATGTCATGCGCCTGCTGGAGATCGTCCGCGGCGACAAGACCTCCAAGCCGGTCGTCGCCACCTCGATGAAGCTGGCCAAGACCATCGGCAAGGTCGGGGTGCTGGTCGGAGTCTGCAACGGCTTCGTCGGCAACCGCATGCTGTCCTCGCGCCAGATCCAGGCCCAGGCCCTGGTCGCCGAGGGCGCGATGCCCTGGGACGTCGATCGCGTGCTCTACGACTTCGGCTTCCCGATGGGGCCGTTCGCGATGAGCGACCTCGCCGGCCTCGACATCGGCTGGAGCAAGGAGAAGTCGTCCAGCTCGACCATCCGCGAAGTGCTCTGCGAGATGGACCGCCGCGGCCAGAAGACCGGCGCCGGCTACTACGACTACGACGAGAAGCGCAACGCCAAGCCCTCGCCGGTCACCGAGCAGATCATCAAGGACTTCGCCGCCAATTCGGGCGTCAACCCGCGTGAGATCAGCGACGAGGAGATCCTGGAGCGGACCATCCTGCCGATGGTCAACGAAGGGGCGAAGATCCTCGAAGAGGGCAAGGCCCTGCGCGCCAGCGACGTCGATACGGTGTGGGTCAACGGCTACGGCTGGCCGGTCTACCGCGGCGGCCCGATGCACTACGGCGACAGCCTGGGCCTGGCCAAGGTCGTCGAGCGGCTGAAGCACTATCAGGACAAGCACGGCGACTTCTTCAAGCCGTCGGCCCTGCTGGAGAAGCTGGCCGCCGAGGGCAAGGGCTTCAAGGACCTGAAGTAACTCGCTGACCTGGCCCGACGCGCACCGGCGTGTCGGGCCTTTTGCCGCCAACGGAGTGACGTAGCGTGAGCCTGACCATCGCCGACATGATCGCCGCGGATTTCGGGACCGTTCCCGACCTGATCCGCATCCACGCCGCCGACCGGCCGACGCACCGGGCGCTGGTGCAGGGCGATCAGTCGATCAGCTACGCCGAGCTCGACGCCCTGATGGACCGCGTCGCCGCGGGCCTGCAGCGCGACGGGGTGAAGCCGGGCCAGGCGCTGTCGGTCTGCGCCGCGACCTCGATCGAGTACGCGGCGCTGTTCCTGGGCGGCCTGCGGGCCGGGGCGGCGGTGGCGCCGATCGCTCCCTCCTCCACGCCCGACCAGATCGTGGCCATGGTCAACGACAGCGGGGCCAGCCTGTTCTTCCTCGACGCCGCCGTGGCGGCCGAGATGGGCGAGGCCCTGGGCAAGGTCGTGACCAAGCAGGTGTCGCTCGACGGCTCCGACGCGGGCCTGCCCTTCCTGAAGTGGCTGCCGGAAGCGGGCGCCGAGCCGCAGCCGGTCGAACTGGACCGCAAGGCTCCGTTCAACATCATCTACAGCTCCGGCACGACCGGCACGCCCAAGGGCATTGTCCAGAGCCACGGCATGCGCTGGCGGCACCTGGCGCCGCGTCCCGACGGCGTCGGCTACGGCCCGGACGCGGTCGGCTTCATCTCCACGCCGCTGTATTCGAACACCACCCTGGTCTGCTTCTTCCCGACCCTGGCGGGCGGCGGGACCATGGTCATGATCCCCAAGTTCGACACCGTGAAGTGGCTGGAGACCGCCCAGCGCGAGCGGGTCACCCACGCCATGCTGGTGCCGGTGCAGTACCGCCGTCTGCTGGAGCACCCGGACTTCGACCGCTACGACCTGTCCAGCTTCCAGATGAAGTTCTGCACCAGCGCGCCGTTCGCGGCCGAACTGAAGAAGCAGGCGCTGGAGCGCTGGCCGGGCGGGCTGATCGAATACTACGGCATGACCGAAGGCGGCGGCGGCTTCATGCTGCTGGCCCACCTGCATCCGGACAAGCTGCACACCGTCGGCCAGCCCTCGCCCGGCGCGATCATCAAGCTGATCGACGAGGACGGGAACGAAGTCGGGCCCAACGAGGTCGGCGAGATCGTCGGCCGCTCGGCGGCGACCATGAGCGGCTACCACAACCAGCCCAAGAAGACCGCCGAGGCGCAGTGGACCGACCCGGCGACCGGCGACGTCTACATCCGCACGGGCGATGTCGGGAAGCTGGACGAGGACGGCTTCCTGACTCTGATGGACCGCCGCAAGGACATGATCATCACCGGCGGCTTCAACGTCTATCCGAGCGACCTGGAGGCGGTGCTGGTCCAGCACGACGCCGTGGCCGAGGCCGCCGTGATCGCCGCGCCGTCGGACCAGTGGGGCGAGACGCCGGTGGCCTTCGTCGCCCTGAAGGACGGGGCGGAGGCCGCGCCGGACGCGCTGAAAGCCTTCGTCAACGGCCAGGTCGGCAAGACCCAGCGGCTGGCCGACGTGGTGCTGGTCGACATCCTGCCCCGCAGCCATATCGGCAAGGTGCTGAAGCGCGAGCTGCGCGACGACTACGTGGCGATGGGCCGGAAGGTCTGAGTTCGGCCTGGATGCTCCCCCTGGGGGCGCTGCCGGCCCGAAGGGCCGGCTGAGGGGGAAAGGCGTCGGGCGCCGAATCCGCGGCGGCGCGGATTTCGCGCTGTGTCGGCAGCCACCCTCCGTCTCGCCTGTCGGCGAGCCGCCTCCCCCAGAGGGGAGGATAAAAAAGGACCCCGGCGGGAACGCCGGGGCCAGTGGCAGGAAGGGCGAGGCTCGGATCGTTCAAGCGGCGGCGAAGCTCGGGCGGGTCGTCGCGGCGCGCCACTCCAGCACCGTCAGGACGGCGACGGCGGCGGCCTGGGCGACCACGAAGGCGGTCCCGAGCGCGGTCGGCTGGGTCAGGAACAGCACCGCGATGCTGGCCGCGACCCAGCCGGCGTTGCCCAGGATGACCAGCCAGACCAGGGCGGTCGGCGCGGTCGCACGGCGCGACAGGACGGCCATCAGGGCGGCGACGGGGAAGAGGATCACGCCCGCCCACAGCAGCAGCGGCTGCGGCAGGCCGGTGATCGGGGCGAGGACCCCGGCCCCGAAGGCCATCAGGGCGCCGGCGGCCGTGCAGGTGACGGCGTCGACGGCGAGGATGCGGCGAAGGAAGCTGCTGAGGTCGGTCATGGCGGTGTCTCCGTGTCTGATGACGCGAAGATCACCCGGCCGCGGCGGCGGATCGATTACCTGGGAGGTAGGATGATGAAGGGAACATGCTCCCGCGGACATCCTCTCCCTTTGGGAGAGGGGGACCACCCGCAGGGTGGTGGAGCGGGCCCAAGGCCTTTGGCCCCCTCCACCATGCTTCGCATGGTCCCCCTCCCCTAGACGGGGAGGATGTCTGATGAGGCTCCCTAGAGAAGCGTCTTGGTCAGGGTGATCTCGGCGTTGATCACCTTCGACAGAGGGCAGCCCTTCTCGGCGTTTCCGGCCAGTTCGTCGAACTTGGCCTCGTCCAGTCCGGGAACCTTGGCGGTAAGGGTCAAAGCCGACCTGGTGATCTTGAAGCCCCCAGCCGGATCGGCCTCCAGCGACACCGCCGCCTGGGTTTCCAGGCTCTCGGGATCGAAGCCGGCCTGCTGCAGCTGGAACGCCAGGGCCATGGTGAAGCAGCCGGCGTGGGCCGCGGCCAGAAGCTCCTCCGGATTGGTCCCGGGCGTGTCCTCGAACCGGGTCTTGAAGCTGTAGGGCGTCTGGGAGAGCACGCCGGAATCGGTGGTCAGATCGCCGTCGCCATCACGGCCCGTGCCGCGCCAGTGCGCCGTGGCTTTGCGGATCATCTTCGCCTCCTGTTCGGGATCGGTGCGGCCACACTAGGCCGCGAATGCGACGGGCGCATTCACACGTTGGTATGGACCGGGGACATGCTCCGCGAAGCGGTGCGTGTCCCCGTTGAACAGGCGTCGACAGGGGACACGCACCCTGCGGGAGCATGTCCCCTACGCCCGATGGGCCTCCGCCGTGATCTCGAACGAGCGCAGGCGGGCGGCGTGGTCGTGGATCTGGGCGGTGACCATCAGCTCGTCCGCGCCGGTGCGGTGGGCGAACTCGGCTATGCCCTGGCGCACCGTCTCCGGCCCGCCGACGATCGAGCAGCGCAGCGCCTGACGCAGGCGGGCGGCGCTCATCGGATCGAGATCGTCGCCGAAGCCTTCCACCGGCGGCGGCAGTCGGCCGGGCTTGCCCAGCGCCAGGTTGACGAAAGCCTGCTGCAGCGAGGTGAACAACAGCCGCGCCTCCTCGTCCGTGTCGGCGGCGAAGATGTTCACCCCCAGCATCACATAGGGGCGGTCGAGATGCTCCGACGGCTCGAACCGTTCCCGATAGGCGGCGATGGCGGCCTCCATCTCCTGCGGCGCGAAATGGGAGGCGAAGGCGTAGGGCAGTCCCAGCGCCGCGGCCAGATGAGCCCCGAACTGGCTGGAGCCCAGGATCCAGACCGGCACGTCCAGCCCTTCGCCCGGCGTGGCGACCACGGCCTGCCCCGGCTCGGCCGGCTTGAAGTAGCGGAGCAGCTCGACGACGTCCTGCGGGAAGCGGTCGACGTCCCCGACCATCGTCCGGCGCAGGGCCCGGGCTGTCAGCTGGTCGGTGCCCGGCGCGCGGCCGAGTCCCAGGTCGATGCGCGGGCCGTAGAGGGCGGCCAGGGTGCCGAACTGCTCGGCGATCTGCAGCGGCGCGTGGTTGGGCAGCATGATCCCGCCGGCCCCGACGCGGATCGTCGAGGTGCCGTTCGCGACATGGCCGATCAGCACCGAGGTCGCGGCGCTGGCGATGCCGCGCATGTTGTGGTGCTCAGCCAGCCAGAACCGCTCATAGCCCCATCGCTCGGCATGCTGGGCCAGGTCGAGGCTGTTGTTCAGCGCCTGGGCGACGGTGGAGCCCTGGACGACGGGCGCGAGATCGAGAACGGAGAGCTTGGCCATGGTTGCCATATAGGACGGACTTGCGCCGACGGAAGCGGTTGCGCGGCAGGGACGGCGCTCTACAGAGGGCGAGCGTTCGCCGAGGGGGAAACATGGCGCGGCCCAACATCCGTCCGATCGAAATCCGTCCGCCCCGGGTCGCGAGCCTGATCGGGGCTATCGCGATGTTCGCGGTCGCGGCTCTACCGGCGGCGCTTTGGTTTGCGGATCCGGAACTGGCGCGAGAGCGTCCATGGTTCCTCGTCGGCGTTGGCGCCTTCCTGACGATGTTCGCTCTCGGGGGGCTGGTCTACGCGCTCCTCAATCGTCTCCGTCTCTATCCGGATCGACTTGAGTATCGGCAATTCGCGGGAACGGTCGTGGTGCGAGCGGCCGACATCGTCGGTTATCGCCCGCCGGGGGACGGCGACCTCATGGTCGAATACCGGACAAGCGACGGCCACGGCAGGCTGACCCTGCCCGGCCACCTCTCCAAGAACCCCGATTTCGTCGCCTGGGTCGCGCCTCTCAAGAACCTGGATCTCGAGGACTACCAGCGCGAAGAGGCTCGGCTGGAGGCCAACGACCAGCTCGGCGTCAGCATCGAAGCCCGCCAGGAACGCCTGCTTTTCCTGAAGCGCCTGCAGGTCCCGGCGTGGGTCGTGTCTGCGATCATCGGCATCTGGTTTCTCTTCGGCCACTACGGGCGGGATGTCGCGCTGGCGCTCGTCGTCGCCATGCCCCTCGTCGGCGTCCTGACGGTCGTAGCGGGACGCGGCGGGGTAAGCCTGCTGCGCCAGAGCAATTGGCCCGGCGCCGACCTGGGCGCCCTCATCGTAGTTCCAATGTTCGTTCTGGTCGTCGCGACGTTCGGCGTCCGGATGATCGACACCACGAACGCCGTGGCGCTCGGCCTCGCGGTCGCCCTGGTCCTGACCGGCCTGCTCTGGCTGACGGACCGGGGCGCCGGAAAGGCGGCCTGGCCGATGGCCCTGTTCTACGGGTGCGGGCTCGGCTGGGGCCTGATCGTCGTGCTAAACGAGAGGCTCGATCTCGCCGCTCCGCAGGTCATGGAGGCGCGCGTCGTCGCCCGCAGCGGCGCCGCGGACGACGATCCGGCGCTGACCCTGGCGTCCGCCGTTCGCCAAACGCCCCTCGAGGACATGTCGGTCAGCGCCGAGCGGTTCGAGGCCTCGCCGATCGGAGCGACGGTCTGTCTCGCCGTCCATCCGGGGCGGTTCGGCCTTCGCTACGCCTTCATCACGGATTGCCCCGGCGCGGCGCTGCCGAAGACCTGAGCGGACGGCTTCAGCCTACGCCAGCCGCCGCTTCCTCGACGAGGGCCACAATCTCGTCCGGCCGCGAGGCCAGGGAGGCGTGGCTGGCGTCGAGGGAGACGATCTTCCGGGCGTTCATCCGCTCGGCCATCTCCTGCTCGGTCTGGGGCGGGATCATGTGGTCGCCGGTCGAGACCTGATACCAGCTGGGCTTGGTCTTCCAAGCGGGCGGCCCGGCCTTGTCCTCGAAGCAGCGGCCGGCGATCGGCTTCTGGGTCAGCGCCATGACCAGGGATTCGGTCGCGTCGAGGTCCTGGCAGAAGCTCTGGTGGAACAGGCCGCGGTCCAGCCACAGGAAGCCGTCGGCGTCCGGCCGGATGGCGGCACCGCCGGACGGCGGCTCGCGCCGGCCGAAGATCCCGCCCAGGCTCTCGCCCTCGTCGGGGCCGAAGGCGGCGACATAGACCAGGCCGACGACGTTGGCCTCATGTCCGGCGCCCGAGATCACCGCCCCGCCGTAGGAATGGCCGACCAGGATCGTCGGACCGTCCTGGGCCGCGGCCAGCCGCCGGGTGCGGTCGACGTCGTCGGCCAGCGAGGTCAGCGGGTTCTGCACCGCCGTAACGCGATAGCCCTTGGCGTCCAGCGGCGGGATCACATGCCGCCAGTGCGAGGCGTCGCCCCAGGCCCCGTGGACGAGGATGATGTTCGGTTTGGCCGCCATGACGCGCCCTCCGCTTCGGTTGTTTCCCGAGGGGAGAGCGGCCCGGCCATGGCGCGGTTCCATGTCGCCGCGTGAAGACTTTGCGACGGTCCCCTAGGGGATCAGCAGCACCCGTCCGACGGCCTGGCGGCTCTCGATATAGGCATGGGCGGCGGCGGCTTCCGACAGCGGGAACTCGCGGTCGATGACCACCTCGATCTCGCCGCGGGCGGCGCTGTCGATGAGGCCCTGGATCATGTCGTGGGCCCGGTCGGTCATGATCTCGGCGCCCAGGAAGACGCCGGTCAAACTGCGGTTGCCGCCCATCAGGCTGGAGACGTCCACCGTCATGGGTTCGCGTCCGGCGTTGCCGACCATCGAGCAGCGGCCGCGATGACCCAGCGAGGCCAAGGAGCCGGCCAGGGTCGCGCCGCCGACGCTGTCGACGACCAGGTTCACGCCCTTCTTGTCGGTGAGGCGCATCACCGCCCGGGCGACGTCCTCGGCCTTGTAGTTGACGCCATGGTCGAGGCCCCACTGCTTCAGGCGTTCCAGCCGCTCGTCGCTGGAGGCCGTGGCCAGCACTGTCGCGCCGGCGCGCTTGGCCAGCTGGATGGCGGCCAGGCCTACGCCCGAGGCCCCCGCCTGGACCAGCACGGTCTCGCCCGCCTTCAGCCGTCCGAACTCGAACAGGCAGTCGTGGGCGGTGCCGAAGGCCACCGGGATCACGGCGGCCAACCGAGGATCGAAGCCGTCGGGGATCGGCCAGCAGTTGCGGGCCGGAACCGGACGCAGCTCGGCGTGACTGCCGAAGCCGTCGACGGTGGCGACCTTCTGGCCGACCTTCAGATGCTCGACCTCCGAGCCGACCTCGACGATCTCGCCCGAGGCCTGGTAGCCGACGATGTGCGGGGTGGTCACGAGCGGTCCGCGCCAGCGGTTCAGGGTGTCGCCGCCCTCGATGCTCACGGCCAGGACCCGGATGATCACGCCCTTCGGATGGCAGACGGGGTCGGGGACGTCCTCGTAGCGCAGGACGTCGGGGGTTCCGTTCTCGTAGTAGACGGCGGCTTTCATGGCGGTTTCCGGGTTCAGAGGAATAGGGGACGCCAGTCCACACGCGAGGCCCACTCCTTGCGGCCGAAGGCGTAGCTGGTCAGGAGCTCGATCGCGACGGCGTCGTTCACCGGCGCGGCGACCTTGAAGTGGTTCTGGACGGTGGCCAGCTGGAACTCGACCACAACGCCCTCCTCCCGGCGGGCGGCCTGCATGTAGGTCCCCTCGCCGGCGTCGAGGATCAGATAGCTATCGTCGTCGACGCCCAGGCCGGCGACGGCCCGCTCGATCACCTCGGGCGTCAATTCGCCCGCGTCGCGCAGCCCCGGACATTCCAGCGTCAACGGACGGTATTCGGCGCCGATGTCGAACACGAAGAAGGCCTCCAGACTGTCCGTCGACCGGTCCAGCAGGATGATGACGAAACAGTCCTTCCAGTCCGCCGTGACATGCGCCAGCACGGTCCGGCCGTCGGCCGTCTGGGCGGCAAGCTCGACGCGGCGGGAAAGGGCCTCCCAACGCTTGAAGCCGGTCTGCGGCCAGACCGACCGGGCGGCGGCCAGGACGCGCGTCCGCGTCGCCTCGTCCAGGTCCACGGTCCGCATGCCGGGCGTCAGCAGGGCGGCGTACTCGTCCATGCGCAGACGCCGGAGCAGCGCCTGCGACGGCGGCGGTTGCGGCCGGGAGGGCCCAGCCATCGGCGGAGGAGGGACGGCAGACGGCTTCCGCCCGTCGCCGAAAAGCCTCTTCAGGAAACCGAGCACCCTACCCCCACACCACAGGCTTGCGGTCGATCCAGGGGATCTCCTTCTCCAGCTGGCCGGCCAGGCGGTACAGGGTCGCCTCGTCGCCGAAACGGCCGCTGAACATCATGCCCAGCGGCAGGTTGTCCTGGCTCTGCCAGAGCGGCAGGGACAGCGACGGCTGGCCGGTGAAGTTGAAGGTCGGGGTGGTGCCGTAGGTGGCGGCCTGGCGCTTGTCGAACTCGCGCAGGTCGTCGGCAAGAGCCAAGGGGTCCAGCCAGTCGATCCGCGGCGACGGCGTGCTCATGGTCGGCGTCAGGAAGACGTCGAACTGCTGAAAACGCTCCAGGACCTGGATGTTGCTGAGGCGGAGCTGCTGCCAGCCCCAGAAGGCCTGCTGGCCGGTGACGCGACGGCCGGCGTCCCAGGCGCGCTGGGCCAGGGGGCCGAGTTCGCCCGGCTCAGGCTCGCGGCCGTAGGCCTCGGCCCGACGCTGCATCGAGGCGGCGAAATTGCTGGCCGAGACGTAGCCCTGAGCCCGGTACATCAGGCGGTAGTCGATCCCCAGGCCCATCTCGAAGACGTCATGGCCGAGCGCCTTCAGCACGGCGACGGTGCGGTGGGTGGCGGCGATCATCTCCTCGCCCATCGGCCGGCCGCTGGGCGTCTCCAGCGACCAGGCGATACGCAGCTTGCCGGGGCTGCGCGAGACCTCCTCGAGGAAGGGCCGCTCCTTCTGCGGCGGGGCGAACGGATCGCCCGGCTGAGGACCGCCCGTGGCGTCCAGCATGGCGGCGCTGTCGCGGACCGTGCGGCTGACGACGTGGTGCACCGAGAAGCCCATGGCCCCATCGGTGGTCTCGCAGATCGGGGTGCGGTCACGGGTGATCTTCATTCCGACCAGACCGCAGTTGGCCGCCGGGATGCGGATCGAGCCCAGGCCGTCGCTGGCGTGGGCCAGGGGGACAATCCCCGCCGCCGTGGCGCTGGCCGCGCCGCCCGACGAACCGCCCGAGACATGCTCCGGATTCCAGGGATTGCCGCAGGGCCCCAGTCGCTCCGACTGGGTGATGCCCGGGATGCCGTACTCCGGGGTGTTGGTCTTGCCGAGGAGCACCACCCCGCTGGCGCGGTAGCGGCGGATCAGCTCGCTGTCCTCACTGTCGGCGGCGACGTCGGCGTAGTTCGAGCCCGAGGTGCGCGGCCAGCCGGTAACCTTGGCGCCCAGGTCCTTGATCAGGAACGGCGCGCCCTTGAACGGTCCGTCGGGCAGGTCGCCGGCGGCGACCTTCCGCGCCTCGTCATAGGCCTTGTAGGTGACGGCGTTGAGCTTGCCGTTGTGGCGCTCGATCCGCTCGATCGCCGCCTCGACCAGCTCGGCCGGCGAGACTTCGCCCTTCCGCACCAGTTCGGCCAGACCCAGGCCGTCGTACGACGCATACTCCGCGAACCCCATCCCGTTCTCCTCGCCTCATTGTGCAGGTCGAACGCCTGCTTACGGCGAGTGTGAAACGACTGTTCGGCGGCGTTAAGCCCTAAAGTGCGTTCCAGACCTTATCGGCGATGGCGACAAAGACTTGGAGGTTCATCGCCAGGTTCTGGGGGGCGACCCCATAATCGAGGATGATGTAGCGGGATACGCGGACGCCGTCGCCGCCGTTGGCCAGAACCGCGACCGCCGCATACTGCGGCGCGAGCTTCTTCACGGTGTCGTCGATCTTCGCGGCCTCGACGTCGAAGGTGGCCTCGATATACAGCCCGTCGCAGCGTTTCTTGCCCGAAGCGCCCTTACACGCCCGTCCCTCGACGCCGAACTTCATCCCGCTCGACGCCTCGGCGGCGATGTAGACCTCATCGTCGTTGCGGACCTTGGTCACTTTGGCGCCTGAGGCGACAACGGCGGTGCGGACGTCCTCGGCGCTCGCGCTGCTCAGCAAGGCCTGAGCGGCGGCGACGCCTGGAAGCGTAATGACGGCCGCCGCGGCCGCGGCGGTGAAGGCGATCTTGAACATCCGTATCCCCAGCAGCGTTCTCCCGCAGAGGAGGATGACCCCGTATGGCCTCGGGCGCATACCCGGAATGGGGGATGCGGACGGGGCCATTTCGTCGCAGGCTACTGCCCCTGCGCGCTCTTCCAGACCTGGCCGGTCAGCCTGAAGAAGACGTCGATGTTGGCCTTGAGATTCGCCCTAGCGATCCCGCCGTCGAACAGGACGTAGCGGTTCAGATCCAGGGCGCTGTCGCCGCCGTTGCGGGAACCGACAGCGACCAGATTGATCTGTTTCAGCGCCTGGTCGACCTCGGCGCTGTTGGACAGCCGATAGCCGGTGGTCAAGTTCAGACCCTTGCAGCGGACCGGCGTCCCCGCGCAGCCGACGCCGTAGGCGACGAAGTTCATGCCGGCGGCGGTGCGACCCGCGACGAACAGCTGGCCGTTCTCAACGCCCGAGTCGCTAACCGTCTCGCCCCGCTCGACGATCAGGGCGCGGACATCCTCCAACGCCCAGTCGGTCATCAGAGGCTCGGGCTTCGACGCCGGCTGGGCGACAGCCGTCGTCGTTGCGACAAGGCCAAAGGCGGTAGCGGCGGCCAGGATCTTCAGCATTCAGGGTCTCTCGATCAGATCGCGGCCCAGATCTCTTCAGCCACGCCGGTGAAGACGCTGATGTTGACCTTGAGATTGTCGCGATGAAGGCCGTGGTCGAAAATCAGGTAGCGCATGACCAGAACGTTGTTGTCGCCGCCATTGCTGACCGACACGGCGGCGTACTCCCGGGCCCATTTCTTCACCGCCGCGTCGACGGCGGCGTCGCTGGCCAGGCTGAAGCGAGTGGTCAGCACCGCCCCGCGGCAGCGCTTGGGGCCTGTCCTGACTCCGGCGGCGAAATCGCAGAGACGGCCGGTGACGGTGAACTTCACGCCCGACGGCGACTTGGCCGCGATGTAGGGGTCGCCCTCGGCGGTGACGTCGGCGCGGGTGACGGCGGCGCCGGACCCCGTGACGGCCGCCTTCATGTCCTCCACGCCCCAGGCGGACAGGTAGGGTGACGTCGGCTGGGCCGCGGCGCCCTGGATGACCGCCAGCGCCCCGGCGATGGCCAGGCCGGTCGACGTCGATATGGTCAGCCCCTTGCCCATGCCCCTCAGGTCAGCAGTTCGTGGGTCTCTGGATGCCGCTTCAGCCAGGCGGCCGCATACCCGCAAAGGGGGGTGATCTTCAGCCCCTTGGCGCGGGCGTCGGCGACCACGCCCTCCATCAGGCGTCCGGACGTTCCCGTTCCGCGCAGCGGCGGGGGCGAGAAGACATAGTCGATGATCAGCCGGTCGGACTGGCGACGGTAATCGGCGTAGGCGGTCTCGCCATCCTCGACCAGTTCGTAGCGTCCGGCGGCGGCGTTGTCGGTCACGTGAGTCATGATCGGACTATAAGCGCCTCAGCCGCCGGAGCGATCCCTCGCGGATAGGGTCGATACCCCACCCGCGCGGATCGAGGACGATCAGACCAGCTCCACCGCCATGGCCGTGGCCTCGCCGCCGCCGATGCAGAGGCTGGCCAGGCCCTTCTTGCCGCCGCGCGCCTGCAGCGCCGCGATCAGGGTGGCCAGGATACGGGCGCCGGACGCGCCGATCGGGTGGCCCAGCGCGGTGGCGCCGCCGTTGACGTTCAGCTTCTCGCGCGGGATGCCGAGTTCGCGCTGGGCGATCATGGCGACCACGGCGAAGGCCTCGTTGACCTCGAACAGGTCGACGTCCTCGACGCTCCAGCCGGCCTTCTTCAGCGCCTTCTGCATGGCCGGCACCGGGGCGGTGGTGAACATTCCCGGCTCGTGGGCGTGGGCGGCGTGCGACACGACCTTGGCCACGATCGGCAGGCCCAGGTCCTTGGCCACGCTCTCGCGGGTCATGACCAGGGCGGCGGCGCCGTCGCTGATCGAGCTGGCGTTGGCGGCGGTGATCGTGCCGTCCTTGGCGAACGCGGGCTTCAGGGTCGGGATCTTGGCCGGATCGGCCTTGCCGGGCTGTTCGTCGGTTGAGACGACTTCCTCGCCCTTGCGGGTCTTTATGGTGACCGGGACGATCTCGCCGGCGAAGGCCCCGCTCTGCGTCGCCTTCACGGCGCGCGACAGGCTCTCGATGGCGTAGGCGTCCTGCTCTTCGCGGGTGAACTGGTACTGGCGGGCCGCGTCCTCCGCGAAGGCCCCCATCAGCTTGCCCGGGGTGTAGGCGTCCTCCAGCCCGTCCAGGTACATGCTGTCGCTGATCACATCGTGGCCGATGCGGGCGCCCGAACGGTGCTTGGCCATCACGTAGGGGGCGTTGGTCATGCTCTCCATGCCGCCGGCGACGATGACGTCGACCGAGCCGGCCGCCAGGGCGTCATGCGCCATGATCGCGGCCTGCATGCCGCTGCCGCACATCTTGTTGACCGTGGTCGCCTCGACCGACAGCGGCAGGCCGGCGCCCAGGGCGGCCTGACGGGCGGGCGCCTGGCCCAGGCCCGCGGGCAGGACGCAGCCCATGATGATCTGCTCGACCTTTTCGCCAGCGAGACCGGCGCGCTCCAGCGCGGCCTTCACGGCGGCGGCGCCCAGCTCGGTCGCCTTGGCGCCGGCGAGCGCGCCCTGGAAGCCGCCCATGGGCGTGCGGGCGTAGGAAGCGATGACGACGGGATCGGCGGCGGCCATCGGAATCTCCTGAATGGAAAGCGGAATTGGCCGGACCTTTGGCCCGGCGCCGGGACGAAGGCAATGGGGAAGCGGTTCCCCGAAAAGAGAGCGGGGCGCAGCGGCTCCGGCCGCTCCGCCCCGAGTTGGCAACAGGACTGTGAGTTGCGAAAGGAAACCTATACCCGTTCGTCCAGAATAACAACCCTCTTGCCTTCCCTTAGGGGAAACCCCAAACTCAGGTCATGGGTAGGACAGCGGACTATTCGCAGCAGACGTGCGGCATCGCCGGAGCGCTCGAGATCATCGGCGATCCCTGGACTCTCCTGATCCTGCGGGACGCCTTCCGGGGCGTGCGCCGGTTCGAGCAGTGGCAGGAGCGGCTGGGCGTCGCCCGCAACGTGCTGGCGGCCCGGCTGAAGACGCTGGTCGCGCACGGCGTGCTGGAGACCCGCCGCTATTCCGAACGTCCGCCGCGGCACGAGTATGTCCTCACGAAGAAGGGTCAGGACCTGCGCGGCGTGCTGCTGACCATGGCCGACTGGGGCAACAAGCACGTCTACGAGGGCAAGGCGCCGGTCCAGTTCGTCCACGACCACTGCGGCCAGCCGTTCACCCCGCGCATCGTCTGCGACCACTGCGGCGAGGCCCTGATCCCCGGCGACCTGCGCCACGTCCACCTGCACGAGGACGCTCCGACCGTCGGCGAGGCGCTGGCCAAGGCTAAGGGGTAGCGCCAATCTCCGTCATCCTCGCGCTCGTCGCGAGGACCCATGCGTGATGAGGCGGACGGCTCGACGCGCAGCCTTCCACCACCGTGTTCATGGGTCGTCGGAGCAAGTCCGACGATGACGGTACTGGGGACGACACCCCGGGACATGCTCCCGCAGGGTGCGTGTCCCCGATCAACAGCTCTCCCAGGGGACACGCACGGGCTGCGCCCGAGCATGTCCCCGCCGCCGTTTCAGTTATGGTTAACGCGCATCGCCGAGGATGCTTTCCTGAGTATCCCGGGGCCCTTCCTTGCGCAGTCTCATCGCCGCCGTCGAGCGTATCGAACCACTGTCCGTGTCGGGGCGGGTCGCGGCCGTCAACGGGCTGCTGATCGAGGCGCGCGGGGGCCTGACCCACCTGCCCGTCGGCGCGCGGGCCGAGATCGAGCGGCGCAACGCCGAGCCCCTGCCGGCCGAGGTCGTCGGCTTCCGCGAGACCCGCGCCCTGCTGATGCCGTTCGGCCCCGTCGAGGGCGTGGCGCCCGGCGCCGAGATCCAGATCCGGCCGGAGGGCGCCAACGTCCGGCCGACCAAGGCCTGGCTGGGCCGCATCGTCGACGCCTTCGGCCAGCCGATCGACGGCAAGGGTCCGCTGCCCCAGGGCCAGGCCGCCTACCCGCTGCGCGCCGCGCCGCCCGCCGCTCACGCGCGCGGCCGGGTCGGGGAGCGGCTGGACCTGGGCGTGAGGGCGATGAACGTCTTCACCACCACCTGCCGCGGCCAGCGCCTGGGCATCTTCGCCGGCTCGGGCGTGGGCAAGTCGGTGCTGCTGTCGATGCTGGCGCGGGAGGCGACCTGCGACGCCGTCGTGGTCGGCCTGATCGGCGAACGCGGCCGCGAGGTGCGCGAGTTCATCGAGGAGACCCTGGGCGAGGAAGGCCTCAAGCGCGCCGTGGTGGTCGTGGCCACCTCCGACGAGCCGGCCCTCAAGCGCCGCCAGGCCGCCTACATGACCCTGGCCGTGGCCGAGGCCCTGCGCGACCAGGACCTGGAGGTGCTGTGCCTGATGGACAGCGTCACCCGTTTCGCCATGGCCCAGCGCGAGATCGGCCTGGCCGCGGGCGAACCGCCGACGACCAAGGGCTACACGCCGACCGTCTTCACCGAGCTGCCCAAGCTGCTGGAGCGCGCCGGACCGGGCCCGATCCGGCCGGACGGCACCACGGCCGGCCCGATCACCGGCCTGTTCACGGTGCTGGTCGACGGGGACGATCACAACGAGCCGATCGCCGACGCGGTCCGCGGCATCCTGGACGGCCACATCGTCATGGAGCGCGGCATCGCCGAGCGCGGGCGTTTTCCGGCCATAAACGTTCTCAAGTCCATAAGTCGGACCATGCCCGGCTGCCAGCTGCCGCATGAACGGGAAATCGTGAAGGCCGCCCGCCAGACCCTGGCGGCGTACAGCAACATGGAAGAGCTGATCCGCATCGGCGCCTATCGCGCCGGCTCCGATCCCCAGATCGACCGCGCCATCGCCCTGAACCCGGCGCTGGAAGGCTTCCTGTCCCAGGACAAGGACGAAGCCACCAGCCTGGACGACAGCTTCGGCGGCCTCGACGCCATCCTGGCGGGTGACTTCGCATGAAGGCGATGAACTCCCTGATCCGCATCTCGACCCACGAGGTCGAGAACCTGCAGAAGCGCCTGGCCGAGATCGTCGACCGGCGCACGGCTTGCGAGCTTCGGATGGTGGTGATGGAGGCCGAGGGGGAGGCCGAGCTGCAGCGCGCCCGCCAGGACGCCGACGCCGGCTGGTACCTGGTCGGCTTCCGCGAAGGGCTGAAGCTGCGCCGGGCCGCGGTCCAGGCTGAGATCGACACCATCACCATCGAGGAGGCCGGCGCCCGCGACGCCCTGGCCGAAGCCTTCGAGGCGCTGAAGAAATACGAGCACGTCCGCGAGGCGACCCGGACCGCCGCCCGCAAGGAAGCCGAGAAGCGCGAGACCGCCGCCCTGGACGAGCTCGGCCTGCGCCGGGCGGCGGGGCGGTGAACTCCAAACCGAGATCCTCCCCCCTGGGGGAGGTGGCTCGCCGAAGGCGAGACGGAGGGGGTCCGGTTGACGCTCTCGCAACGCCCTCAGTCGGCTCCGCCGACAGCTCCCCCAGGGGGGAGCATCCTACGCGGCGGACGGCCCTGGCCTCAGGGCTGGGCCTGCTGGCCGCCGCCTGCAGCCGCGAACCCGCCGCCGCGCAGCCGCCCATCGATGCAACGCCCCTGAAGTCGCTGGCCCCCTTCCCCATCGGCGTGGCCGCCCAGGCGTTGCACGCAGCCGATCCGGCCTGGACCGATCTGGCCGCGACCCACTTCTCCCAGCTCACCGCCGAGTGGGAGATGAAGATGGAATACATCGTCCAGCCGGACGGCGGCTTCCGCTTCGACCGGGGCGACGCCCTGGCCAACTTCGCGCGCAGCCGCGGGATGCGCCTCTTCGGCCATACGCTGGTCTGGTACGCCAACGAGCCCGAGGCCTTCGCCAGGCTGGACGAACGGCGGCAGAGCTTCGAGGGCGCGCTGCGCAACTACGTCACCGCCGTGGTCGGCCGCTATCGCGGGCTGGCCAGCGGCTGGGACGTGATCAACGAGCCGATCAAGGACGACGGCTCGGGCCCGCGCGACAGCCTGTGGAGTCGCCGGCTGGGCCAGGTCGGGCATTTCAAGGTCGCCTTCGAGGCCGCCCGGGCCGCCGACCCCGACGCCGTACTGTTCACCAACGACTATCACCTGGAGAGCAAGCCGGCGAAGCTGGCCAGCTACCAGCGCCTGATCGACGAGGTCCTGTCGGCGGGCGTCCCGCTGACCGGCATCGGTTGCCAGACCCACCTGATCGCCGATCTGCCGGCCGGGGCGCTCACCCGGACGCTGAAGGTGCTGGCCGGCTTCGGCCTGCCGATCCATCTGTCGGAGATGGACGTCTCGCTGATCCACGGCGGACTGTTCGCGTCGCGCCGCGACAGCGAGCTGGCCCAGGCGCGGCTCTATGGCGAGGCGATGGAGGCCTTCGCCGCCCTGCCCGAACGACAGCAGTTCGCGTTCACGGTCTGGGGCCTGCGCGACAGGGACAGCTGGCTGACTCGCCAGAACGCCCAGGACGCGCCGCTGCTGTTCGACGATCGGGGACAGCCCAAGGCGGCGTTCGCCGCCGTGGTCGACGCGCTCAGACGTTGAAGCGCTGCGGCGGCGGGGCGGTCGGCGCCGCCCGGCTCAGGTCGGTCTCGCCCGCTTGGCGCATGGCGCGCAGGTCTTCCGAGATGCGGAAGATGGCGACGTAGAACTCGCAGAACGAGCGCCACAGCAGGACCAGCGCCACGCAGACCAGGACGCCGGCGATCGACACCGGCAGGGCCAGCAGCTTGCCGACGATGTCGTCGTCGCTGAGGACCACGCCGACGGCCGCCCCGATCGCCCCGAAGGCGCCCAGGACGATGACGCCCAGTCCCGACCAGTAGATCAGGTGAATCAGCGGGCCGCTGATCAGGCGATCGAAGGTCAGCAGATCCCACAGGATGCCGCCGCCGGACCCGCGCTTTCTCGATTTGGGCGCCATGCGAACTCTTCCCCGGCGGCCGGCGGCCGCGTGCTTAACCCTCGCATGTCTATCGGCGCCGCCTCCGGGGAGCAACCTCGCAGGCGCATCGGTCCCGGCGCCTTCCGCCAGGGCACGGTTGCGACGGCCTCGGACGAGCCGCTAGCGTGGCCGGAAAATCGCCAGGGAAGCGCGCCATGAGCACCGAAGACCGCATCGCCGTGACCATCGAGGGCGGCGTCGCCGACGTCCGCCTGGTCCGCGCCGACAAGATGAACGCCCTCGACGACGCCATGTTCTCGGCCCTGATCGAGACCGGCGAGCGGCTGAAGACGGAAGCCGGCGTCCGAGTCGTGGTGCTGTCCGGCGAGGGCCGAGCCTTCTGCGCCGGCCTGGACATGGGCAACTTCGGCAAGATGGCCTCGGGCGAGCGGAAGGGCGGCGCCGGTTTGGTCACCGCCGATCGGACGCCGGGCGGCAGCAACCGCGCCCAGCACGCGGTCATGGTCTGGCGCGAGATCCCGGTCCCGGTGATCGCGGCGATCCACGGCGTGGCCTTCGGCGGCGGCTTCCAGCTGACCCTCGGCGCGGACATCCGCTACGTGACCGCAGACACCCGGATGTCGGTCATGGAGATCAAATGGGGCCTGGTGCCGGACATGGCCGGCCTGGTCCTGATGCGCCAGCTGGCCCGCGACGACGTGGTCCGCGAGCTGACCTACACCGGCCTGCAGTTCACCGGCGAGGAGGCCGTGCAGCTGGGCTTCGCCACCCGCGTCTGCGCCGATCCACGGGCCGACGCCCTGGCCCTGGCCGCCGAGATCGCCGGCAAGAGCCCGCACGCCATCCGCGCCGACAAGCGTCTGTTCGAGGTGGCGGCCCGCGGCGACCAGCACGAGATCCTGAAGGCCGAGTCGGCTGAGCAAGGGGCCCTGATCGGCTCGCCCAACCAGATCGAGGCGGTGATGGCCAACCTGCAGAAGCGGCCGCCGGCGTTCGCGGACTGAGCGGCGGAGAGGATGCTCCCCTCTGGGGGAGCTGTCGGCGCAGCCGACTGAGGGGGTTATGGGCAGCCCGTTGAGACACCCCCTCCGTCTCGCCGGAGTTTACCCTCGGGCGCGCGCTACGCGCGACCCGGGGGGCGAGCCGCCTCCCCCCAGAGGAGAGGACCCAAGCAAACTGAAAGAACGACCCCGCCGGCTCTCCAGGCGGCGGGGCCGCAAGGCGCCTACTTCTTAGGCTTCGCCGAGGCCACGATCTCGGCCTTGGTCTGGGTGCTGACCGTCTCGCCGCCGGCGGAGGTCAGGGAGTTGGGCGACAGGCCGTAGAGCGCGCCGTCGATCTGCACGACGACGACCGGCCCGGTGTCGCCCTCGCTGACGCCCTGGATGGTCCCGAGGGCCGCGCCTTCGCGATCCTTCACGGTCGCGCCGACCTTGAACTCGGTCCCCGCGGTCGCGGAGCTCGGGGTGGCGGCCGATTCCGCGGCCGGAGGATTGGCGTCCTCAGGCTGTTGGGCGGGAGTTTCCTGGGCGTTGGCGGCGACGGCGAAAGACGCCGCGACAGCGGCGAGCAGCAAGGTCCGATAGGTCATGGAGGCACACGTTCCTACGCAAGCGCCCCCCGTCCCCAGTCACGCAAACCCCTCAGGGTCCGAACGGGTTCCGAGAAAAAATTCTCAGACCTGACCGACCGTGCGCAGGCGGGCCTTGGGGTGGACCTCGTTCTGGCTCATCACCACGGTCTGGCCGCGGAAGCGCTCGATGATCTGGCGCGCGTAGGGCCGAGCCAGCGGGCTGGTCAGCAGCACCGGGGAATCGCCGGCCAGGGCGGCGCGCTCGAAGGCCTCGCGGACGCCGCGGATGAACTCCTGCAGCTTGCTGGGGGCCATGGCCAGCTGCTTCTCCTCGCCGGGACCGATCAGGCTCTCCGAGAAGGCGACCTCCCAGTCGGGCGACAGGGTGATGATCGGCAGGGCGCCGTCGTCGCCGCGGTTGGCCCAGCACAGCTGGCGGGCAAGCTTGGCGCGCACCGACTCGACCAGCGAGGTCATCGAGGCGGTGTGCGGGGCGGCCTCGGCCACGCCTTCCAGGATGGCCTGGAGGTCGCGGATCGAGACCCGCTCGCGCAGCAGCGCCTGCAGCACGCGCTGGAAGGTCGTGCCGGTGACGATCGCCGGAATGACGTCGTCGGCCAGCTTCTTCTGTTCCGGCCCCAGCTCCTTCAGCAGCTTCTGGACCTCGGCGTAGGACAGCAGGTCGGCCATGTTGTCCTTGAGGATCTCGGTCAGGTGCGTGGTCAGCACCGTGGCCGGGTCGACGATCGTGTAGCCGCGGAAGGTGGCCTCTTCCTTCAGGCCGTCGTCGATCCAGGTGGCCGGCAGGCCGAAGGCGGGCTCGCGGACGTGGTCGCCGGGCAGCTCGACCTGGCCGCCGCGGGGATCCATGGCCATCAGGCTGCCGATGCGCACCTCGCCGGCGCCGCACTCCATCTCCTTGATCCGGATGGCGTAGCCCTGGGTCGGCAGGCGCATGTTGTCGAGGATGCGCACCGGCGGCATGACGAAGCCGAAGTCGGCCGCCAGCGTCTTGCGCAGGGCGCGGATCTGGTCGGTCAGCTTGCGGCCGTCCAGGTCGTTGATCAGGGTCAGCAGGCCATAGCCCAGCTCGATCTTGATGTCGTCGATGGCCAGGGAAGCGGCGATCGACTCCTCCTCGGTCTCCGGCGCGACGGCCGGCTCGGACTCCATCACGGTCTCGGGCGTCTCGGGCGTGCTCGACCGTCGCCAGGCCAGCGCGCCGGCCCCGACCGCAACGGCCAGGAACGGGATCACCGGCATGCCCGGCACGAAGGCCAGGACGCCCGTGGTCGCCGACACCATGCCCAGGCTGATCGGGTTCATGGCCAGCTGGGTCACCAGGGCCTTGTCCGCCGAGCCCTCGACGCCCGCCTTGGACACCAGCAGGCCGGCGGCGATCGAGATGACCAGGGCGGGGATCTGGCTGACCAGGCCGTCGCCGACCGTCATCAGGGTGTAGGTGGTCGCCGCCTGCCCGGCCGGGATCTTGTGCTGGATGACCCCGATCAGGATGCCGCCGATGATGTTGATGGCGACGATCACCAGGCCGGCGATGGCGTCGCCCTTCACGAACTTGCTGGCGCCGTCCATGGCCCCGAAGAAGGTGGACTCCTGTTCCAACTCCTTGCGGCGGGCCTTGGCCTGCTCCTGGTCGATCAGGCCGGCGGACAGGTCGGCGTCGATGGCCATCTGCTTGCCGGGCATGGCGTCCAGGGTGAAGCGGGCGGACACTTCCGCGATCCGGCCCGAGCCCTTGGTCACGACCACGAAGTTCACCAGCACCAGGATGGCGAACACGATCAGGCCGATGATGAAGTTGCCCCCCATCATCAGGTCGCCGAACGCCTTGATCACCTGGCCGGCGCCGTGGGCGCCCTCGTGGCCGTGGCTCAGGATCAGCCGGGTCGACGCCAGGTTCAGGCCGAGCCGGAACAGCGTCGTCATCAGGAGCACGGTCGGGAAGGCCGAGAACTCCAGCGGCTTCTTGATCAGAAGCGCCGTCATCAGGATCAGGATCGAGCTGCCGATCGAGAGCGTCAGCAGCATGTCCAGCACGAACGGCGGGATCGGCAGGATCAGCAGGACGATGATGCCGACGATGCCGATCGCCAGCCCGACCTCGCCACGCGCCACCCAGCCCAGCACGTCCTTCGCGCCGGGGCGGTTCGATGGGCTGGTGACGGTCGCGTCGGTCATCGGTTACTCGAACTCAGTGGTCAGGCGGCGTTGCCGACCCCGGCCTGGGGCGCGGGCACGGCCACGCCGGCCTCGGAGTATTCCTTCAGCTTGTTGCGCAGGGTGCGGATCGAGATGCCGAGAATGTTGGCGGCGTGCGTCCGGTTGCCCACGCAGTGGGTCAGGGTGTCCAGGATCAGCTGCTGCTCGACCTGGGCCACGGTCTGGCCGACGAAGCCGCGGCTGACCGCGTCGGCGGCCATCGAGGCGCTGCGGGCGACGGCGGCGTCCGGCGCCGGGGCCATCGGCTGGCCGTCCGGCAGGCGGATGGCGAACTCCTCGATCTCCGCGCCGGAGGACAGCAGCACCGCCCGGTGCATGGCGTTCTCCAGCTCGCGCACGTTGCCGGGCCAGCGGTGGGCGACCAGGCGGCGCTTGGCCTCGTCCGACAGGGGGCGGGCCGGCAGGCCGTTGGCGGCCGCGTACTTCTTCACGAAGTGGTCGGCCAGGGCCAGGATGTCGCCCGGGCGCTCGCGCAGCGACGGCAGGCGCAGGTTCACGACGTTCAGGCGGTAGAGCAGGTCCTCGCGGAAGGTTCCCTCGCGCACGGCCTGGGCCAGATCGCGGTTGCTGGTCGCGATGACGCGGATGTCGACCTTCACCGGCTTGCCGCCGCCGACGCGGTCGATCTCGCGCTCCTGCAAGGCGCGCAGCAGCTTGGCCTGAAGGCGGGCGTCCATCTCGCTGATTTCGTCCAGCAGCAGAGTGCCGCCCGAAGCCTCCTCGAACTTGCCGATGCGGCGGGCGACGGCGCCGGTGAAGGCCCCCTTCTCGTGGCCGAACAGCTCGCTCTCGAGCAGGTTCTCAGGGATGGCGGCGCAGTTGACGCTGATGAAGGGCTTGTTGGCGCGGCGGGACTTCTGGTGGACGTGCCGGGCCATCACCTCCTTGCCGACGCCGCTTTCGCCGGTGATCAGGATCGAGGCCTCGGACGGCGCGATCTGGTCGGCCAGCTTGATGACCTGCTCCATGCCGGGATCGCGGGCGACCATCGGCCGGTTGTCATCGCTGACGGCCGACAGCACCGCCGCGATCAGCTCGGCGTCCGGCGGCAGCGGGATGAACTCCTTGGCCCCGGCCCGGATGGCGTCGCCGGCGCGCTGCGGGTCGGCGCCGACGCCGCAGGCCACCACCGGCACCCGGATGCGCTCCGCCTCGTTGGCGGCGATCAGCCCGGCGATGTCCAGATCGAAGTCGACCATCATCAGGTCGGCCCCCTGCCCCGCGCGCAGCGCCTGGGTGGCGGCCTCGATGGTCTCGACATGCGCCACCTTGGCGCCTGCCGACATGGCCATTTTCACCGCCAGGGAGAGCTGTCCGTTCAAACGTCCGACGACCAGAAGCCGCATCACTATTCTCCTTCAGTCGACCGCAGCTCCTAGAGCGCGGTGTCGCCGTCCTTGATGATTTCGGTCATGGTCACGCCCAGGCGATCGTCGACGATCACCACCTCGCCCCGGGCGACGAGGCGGTTGTTGACGTAGATGTCGATCGCCTCGCCGACCTTGCGGTCCAGCTCCAGGACGCTGCCCTGACCCAGGTGCAGCAGCTGGGCGACCGACAGGCTGGCCCGGCCCAGGACGGCCGAGATGTTGACCGGCACATCGAACACCGGGGCCAGGTCGGCGGCCGATTTCTCGTCGGCCTCGACCTGGAGCTCGGAAGCCAGGGTTTCCTCGGGGGCGAACTCGTCGAGCGTGAGATGGGTCTCGTCAGACATGGTCGTCGATCTCGCTGGGGGCGATCAGGGGTTCGGCGTGAAGGCCTTCGGCGGCCAGGGCGGCGTCGAGCGCCTCGGCCACGCGGGCGGCGGCGGCGTCCGGGTCGAAGCTCGCCTTGCCGTCGCCCCAGTCCAGGACGAAGGCGGCGGCGGGCATGCCGGGCTCGGACCGGGCCAGGATCTGGCCCGGGAAGCCGATGGCCTCGGCGGCGTGGTCAAGCGTGAGCTGGACCCGCTCCTGCAGATCAGGGGCGACGCGGACGATCAGGCGCGGTTGCGCCTCGATCTCGCGCGCCAGGGATTCCAGGGCGGCGGCGACAGGGGCCTCAGGGAACCGCGCCAGGGCGGCGTCGGCGATGCGGCGAGCGGCGACCAGGGCCAGCTCCGCGGAACCGACCCGATGCTCGTGCGCCACGCCCTGCACCGCGCCAAGACCCAGGCGGGCGGCGCGGGCCAGGTCGGCCAGGGCGTCGGCCACGGCGGCCTCGGCCTGGGCCAGGGCGGACTGCTCGCCCTCGGCGTAGCCGGCGGCGCGAGCCTGTTCGATCTCCTCCGCCGTGTAGTGGCGCTTCCGCGCCGGGGGCTGATAGGCGATCGATCCCGCGTCGTCGAAGACGGTGTCGAAGGCGAAGGGTCTGGGGGTCGAACCGGTCATCAGTAGATCAGCTCATCTTCGCCGCCAGAGCCGGCCAGCATGATCTCGCCCTTGGCGGCCAGGTCCTTGGCGGCCTGGACCATGGACATCTGCGCCTGGTCGACGTCGCGCAGACGCACCGGGCCCATGCTCTCCATGTCCTCGCGCATGATCTTCGACGCCCGCTCGGACATGTTGGAGAAGAACATTTCGCGCAGGTTGTCCGAGGCGCCCTTCAGCGCGAGGGCCAGCTGGTCCTTCTCCACCGCGCGGAGCAGCGTCTGGACGCCGCCCGGGTCGAGCTTGTTGAGGTCCTCGAACACGAACATCAGCGCCCGGATGCGCTCGGCGCTCTCGCGGTTGCGCTCTTCCAGGGCGGCGATGAAGCGCGCCTCGGTCTGGCGGTCGAAGTTGTTGAAGATCTCCGCCATCATCTCGTGGCTGTCGCGCTTGGAGGTGCGCGCCAGGTTCGACATGAACTCGGTGCGAAGGGTCTGTTCGATCTTGTCGAGAATCTCGCGCTGGACCGGCTCCATGCGCAGCATCCGCTGGACGCATTCGAGGGCGAAGTCCTCCGGAAGCGCGGCCAGGACCCGGGCGGCGTGCTCGCCCTTGATCTTGCTCAGCACCACCGCGACGGTCTGCGGGTACTCGTTCTTGAGGTAGTTGGCGAGCACCGCCTCGTTCACGTTGCCTAGCTTGTCCCACATGGTGCGGCCCGCGGGACCGCGGATCTCCTCCATGAGGGCGTCGACCTTCTCGGACGGCAGGAAGCTGCCCAGCAGCCGCTGGGTCTGTTCGAAGCTGCCCATGATCGCGCCGCTGGAAGACATGCCGGACACGAACTCGACGAGCAGCTCCTCGACGACGCTGGCCGACACGGTGCCGAGCGTGGCCATGGCCTGGGAGACCTCCTTGATCTCCTCCTCGTCCAGGGCGTTCCAGATGGCGGTGTGATCCTCGCCCAGGGCGAGCAGGATCACGGCCGCCTTCTCCGGGCCGCTGAGCTTGTTCGACTCGCTGATGGCCTTGGTCTTCGCCATCACGCGCTCTCATGCAGCCAGGAGCGGAGGATCGAGACCGACTCCTCCGGGTGTTTGTCGACGAAGTCGGCGACGCGCTTGACCGACGAGGCCCGGACCTGGCCCTCGATGCGGGCGATGTCGATGCGCTGGTCGAGGTCCGGCCCGGGCAGGGCCAACGGCTCCCCGGTGGCCGGGTCGATGGCCAGCTGGGCCATCTGGCCGTCGGCGGTGGCGACCAGGTGAGCGACGCCGCCGCCGCCCGCCGCCCCGGCCAGGGCCGGCAGACCGCCGCGCTGCGGACCGCCCAGGCTCTTCAGAAGCGGGCGCACGCCCAGCAGCAGGATCAGCAGCGCCACCACGGCGAGCACGCCCAGCTCGATGGCCCGCATCAGGTCGTTCTTGTCGAAGCTGGCGAAGAGGCCGCCCTCGGCCGCCGTTCCGGCGTCGGAGGTCTCGCGGGCGAAGCGCACATTGACCACGCTGACCACGTCGCCGCGCTCGGCGTCGAAGCCCACGGCGGCCTTCACCAGCTGGTCGAGACGCTGCAGCTCCTCGGCGCTGCGGGGCGTCCAGGCGCCCGGCTTGCCGTCGGCGGCGGCTGGGGCGGTGACACCGTCGACGGCGACCGAGACCGACAGCTTCTTCACCGCGCCGGGCTCACGGACCTCGGTGCGGACGGTCTTGCTGATCTCGTAGTTGGTGGTCGATTCGGTGCGGCCGCTGTTGGAGCTGTTCTGCGGGCCGCCGACGCCCGGAGTCGCACCGCCGGGAATGTTGCCGGCCGCGGTCACGCCCTGGGCGGCGTCGGCCTGGTTCTCGGCGGCGTTTTCCTCGCCGGTCTGTTCGGAGCGGACCACCTGGCCGTCGGGATCGAAGCGCTCCTGCTGCTCGGTGACGCGAGCCATGTCGATGTCGGCGCTGACCTCGACGCGCGAGCGGCCCGCCCCGACGACGCCCTCGACGAGCTCCTTGATCCGGGCGGCCAGGCGACGCTCGACCTCGCTCTTGCGGTCGTCCGCCACCTTGCTGGCCAGCGAGCCCGAGCCGCCGACCGACAGGGTCTTGCCGTGCTGGTCGATGACCGAGACCTGGTCGGCCTTCAGGTTCGGCACCGCGCCGGCGACCAGATTCTGAACTGCCTGGACCATGTCCTCGCCCGGCTTACGACCGCCGACGCCGATGGTCACCGAGGCCGACGGAGCCTCGGCCTCCTCCTCGAACAGCTGGCGCTTGGGCAGGTTCAGGTGGACGCGCGCGAAGGTGACGCCGTCCCAGGCCTTGATCGTGCGGGCCAACTCGCCCTCCAGCGCGCGCTGGCGGTTCAGCTGCTGGACGAAGTCGGTCTGGCCCAGGGCCGAGCCCTGGTCGAAGATCTCGTAGCCGCCGACCGCGCCGGAAGTCACCAGGCCCTTGCCGGCGACCAGCAGGCGCGCCGAAGCGACCTGGTCGCGGGGAACGGTGATGGTCGAGCCGTCGCCGGCCACCTTGTACTTCACGCCGGCCTGGTCGAGGGCCTGGGTGACCTGCGAGGCTTCCTTGAGATCGAGGTTGGAGTACAGGATCGTCTGGGGCTGAGCGCCAAGCGTCGTCATCGCGAAGACGAGCCCCGCGATCAGCGCTGCGCCGATGCCCAGCAGCGCGGCGAGTCGGCCGATGCCGAATGCGCGAACGCCGCTCATGAACTGTTCCACGCGGGCCTGCCCCCAAACTGCGGAAGGGACGGAATCGCAATGTCCCGCACCCAGCTAGGCAGGAATTACCGGGTGCGTGGTAAACGGCGTCTTAAGGGGTTCCCGCCCGCCGCGCCGGACAAAGAAAAACGGCCGCGTCCGGGGACGCGGCCGTTTCCTGATTGCATGCGCCCAAGCGCCGCCCGATCAGCGGTACTGCTGCAGCCGGGTCGTCCGCAGGCCGGCCAGGCCGTGCCGATCGATCGACTTCTGCCAACCGAGGAATTCCTCGTTGGTCAGGCTGTAGCGTTCACAAGCCTCGTCGAGGCTGAGAAGACCGCCGCGAACCGCCGCCACGACCTCGGCCTTACGCCGGATCACCCAGCGCTCGGTGTTGGCCGGCGGCAGATCGGACAGCGTCAGAGGCGCGCCGGTCGGACCGATCACGTACTTCTCGCCCCTGCTGTTGACGCGCTGCTGCTGAAGCATCCTTCTACGCCTCTCTCACCATCACTGTTGGCGAGCAATATGCACCCGCGACAATAACGCGCGGTAAAGCGTGATGGTTTAGACAGGTTAACCACCCTATCCCCCAGGTTAACATCTGTGTTTCACCTTGAGACATCTGAATTAAGATCAGATAAATCTCAAGACTAGCGCTTGATGTTCAGAAGTTCTTCCAGCATCTGATCCGCCGTCGTGATGATCTTCGACGAGGCCGAGTAGGCCCGTTGCGTGGTGATCAGGCCGGTAAACTCCGTCGACAGATCGACCGTCGAAGACTCCAGCGTCGAGGGAGCCACGTAGCCGGCGCCGCCCGACCCCGGGGTCTTGAAGTTGTACGTGCCGCTCTCGCGGGAGACGCGGAAGGCGTTGCCGTTAACAGGGATCAAGCCGTCGGCGTTGGGGAAGGTCGCGATGGCCACCTGGGCGATCCGGCGGGTGATGCCGTTGTCGAAGATCGCGGTGACGTAGCCCTGGTCGTCGATCTCGACGTCGGTCAGGTTGCCGAAGGCGGTGCCGTTGGTGGTGACCGACTGCAGCACGCTCTCGCTGCTGAAGCTGGTCAGGCCGCCGGCGCTGCCCGCGCCACCCAGCTCCAGGCGGATCTGCTGGGCGCCGATGCCGAGCGCCGAGTTCCACTTGATGCCGCCGGCGCCGGGCGCCGCGGCGTCCGAGGCTGCGAAGTTGATCACCGGGTTGGCGAAGTCGGCGAACAGCTTGTTCTCGCCGGCGTTGGGGGTGAAGTTCGGATCCAGGCGGCCGTCCTGGGTGAAGGCGACCACGCCGGTAGCCAGCTGGCCGTTGGCCAGCGGCGCGCCGACGTCGACGTCGCCGGCCGGCACCGCGCGCACTTCGGCGTACCACTGGTTGGGCGTGTTGCTGCGCAGGAAGTCGATCGTGACCGTGCGCTTGCCGCCCTTGGAGTCCGACACCGGCACCTGGACCGAGAAGTCCGGCTTGGTGCCCGTGCCGGTGTCCGGGTTGTAGTTGGCCATCGAGTTGGCGCCGGTCGGGCTGTAGGTCATCGCCGTCGCGGGCGGGATGATCTTCACCGCGTTCGAGATCTTGGTCTCGGAGTTCAGGTTGGCGTTGATCTGGATGCGCGAGGTCGGCTCGGCCGCGCCGCCCACAGACGACACGTTGATCGACTTCAGGCGGGTGATGTCCGACGGGTCGGTCGTGATGACGCCGTTCTCGTCGGTCAGCCAGCCTTGCAGATACAGGCCCGCGTCGTTGCGCAGGTAGCCCAGGCTGTCGAGCTGGAACGAACCGGCGCGCGTGAAGGAACGGGCGTCAGCCGCGGTCAGGTCTTCGGACTTCTCGGTGACGACGAAGAAGCCCTGGCCCGAGATCGACAGGTCCGTGCCGCGGCTGGTCTGGGTCGGCAGGCCCTGGGTGCTGATGAAGCGGCGGGTCTGGGCGGCGACGCCGCCGGCCGAGTAGGCGGCGGTGGCCGAGCGGCCGGTGACCAGGGTCTGGAAGTTGGCCTGGGTCCGCTTGTACCCGACCGTATTGACGTTCGCGATGTTGTCCGAGATCGCGGCCAGGGCCTGCGAGTTCGCGGTCAGGCCGGTCACGCCGGCGAGCATGGCGCTGTTGATGCTCATGGAGGGTTATCCTTCCTTGGAAATGCTGTCCGGTCAGGCCGCGGTGGGCTTGACGGAAATGACGTCGCCGACGGGGACCTGGATCTTGCCGATGGTCACCATGTTCTGGCCGTTCTTGGATTCGACGGAGGTCGCGATGCCGGTGGTGTGGGTGGTCGTGCCGATCTTCTCGCCGCCCGAGCCGGTGGCGCTGATCCTCAGCGTGTAGAGGTCGCCGTTGGCGAGCTGGACGCCCTTGTCGGTCTTGCCGTCCCACTCGAAGGTGTTGCCGGTTCCGCCCTTCACCGAAGGCTTGGTGGTCGTGTAGATGACCTGGCCGGCCGAGTTCAGGACCTCGTACTTCACCTTGGCCGCGTTGCGGTCGAGGTCGTAGGTCCACTTGGCCTTGCCGTCCGCCAGCGGGGCCTTGTCGGTGGCCACCGTGACGGTCTTGCCGATCAGGTCGACGGTGCCGGCCAGGCCGCCGTCGTTCATGCCGACCAGCATCGACAGCAGATCATTGGTGATCAGCTGCTGCTCCACGCCCGTCATCTGGGTGATCTGGGCGGTGAACTGGGTCGAATCCATCGGCGACAGCGGATCCTGGTTCTTCAGCTGCGTGGTCAGCAGCTTGAGGAACGTCTGGGTGTTGTTCGCCATCCGGTTGCGTGAACCGGTGATCTTGTCGATGACGGAGCCAGATCCTGAAACCTCTGCCATGGCCTGTCCCTCAGATACGGATATCGACGCCGCCGGCGGCGGCGCGCGAACGGGTGGAAGCAACGGCCGCCAGGGCGTCGGCCTCGTCGAGGCCGGCTTGGGCGGTCTGGAAGGCGCGGGCGGAGAAGGCGCGCTGCGGCTGTTCGCCGGTCTCGCGACCGCCGAAGCCCTGCCCCTGACCCGAGAAGTCGAAACTCAAGCTGTTGTCGGAGACGTCGAAGCCGGCGCGCTCCAGGGCCGCCCGCAGTTCGCCCGACCGGCCGCGCAGCTCGGCGGCGGCCTGGTTCGACTCGAAGGTCAGCGCGGCGGTCAGCCGGCCGTCGGCCGCGATCTCGACGCTGACGTCGACCTTGCCCAGACCCATCGGGTCGAGCTGCAGCTCGAACTTCGAGGACTGGGCCTCAAGCTTGCGGGCGATGTCGGCCGACAGCTTGGCCACCGTCTCGGCGGAGGCGTGGGCGCCGGGCTGGGTCATCGCCGCGGCGTGCGCGCCCACGGCCTGGCCTCCAGCGCGGATGTCGGCGGGCGCGGGCGGCAGCGGCTGATCCGCATCGGCCGGCGGCGGCGCGTCCGGCGAAGCCTCGGCCAGGGCCGGCGCGACAACGGCGTCGACCAGGCCTTCGTCCGCCGCATCGGCGGCCTGGGTCGCGGCGAAGCCGATCGGAAGGGCGTCCGCGCGCGTCGCCGCGGCGGTCGGGTTCGCTGACGCCGCCACGGCGGCGCGCTCGGCCTTCGTCGAAGCCGCGCGCGGGGTCGGACGGGCTTCGGCGACGACAACCGCCGCCGCAGGAGTCGCCGCCTGGGCGGCGGCAGGAGTCGCAGCGGCGGTCGTTCCGACGCGGACGGCGTCGGCCTGGACCGGACCTTCGGCTTCCGCCTCGACCGCGACGGCGGCGACCGCGATGGCGGCCGCGGGGATCGCTTCAGGCGCGGTCTTGGCGGCCGGCGCCTTCGCAGCGGCAGGCGCGGTCATCATCGCGGCGGTCTGTGGCGAAGCTCCTGTCTGCGGAGCCGCCGCCGGGCGGACGTCCGTCGCGGCGGAGGCGCGCGACGGCGCAGGCGCTTCATCCCCCGCCGAAGCCGGCGCCTCCGGCGTCGGCGCGGCTTCGACAACCTTCGGCTCGGCGGGCTTGGGGCCGGCGGCCGGCCGCGCGACCGCGGCGGCCTGGGCCTGAACCGTCGGCGCGGCGATAGGCGTGGCCGTCGGAGTCTGCGGCGCAGCCTCGGGCTGGGACGGTTTGACGGCGGCGGCCTTGGACTCGACCGACACGGCCTCGCTCGACGGCGGTGCGGCGATCGGATCGGCCGACGGCTCGGGCATGACGGCCGCCGTGGGCGCCGCAGGAGTCTCAATCCCAGTCGCTAGAGAGGCGGCGGCCGCCGCGGCGTCCTGATGCGGCGACGGCTCGGAAGGCCCAGCCTCGGCGCCAGTCTCGGCGACCAGCGCCGGGATCGGAACCGGCGAAGCCATGGGCGCGACGCCTGGCGCCGCGTCCCCGCCACCCTCGGCCAGCGCCGGGGACTGGACCGCGGTCTGGGCAAGCGGAAGGACCATGGCCGCAGCCAGAGCCTGCTCAACGAGACCGGCCGAGGCCCCCGCCTGCTGATCCGTCGCGGCGCCTTCGCCCTCGCCTCCCGCGCCGCCGGCCTTCGCGCCGTCCGGCGTCGTCGCCAGGCCGGCGCTCAGATTGGCCAGCAAAGCGTCGAACACGCCGCCCAGGCCGCCGTCCGCGCCGTCCGTCCCGGTCTTCCCGGGCTGGGCGACGCCCGGCAGGGCGGCAAGAAGGGTCGACGCGAACGCGGTCATGGCAGGCGGGAGCGCCCCTGAAGCGATTGGGAGAACTTGGCGGCGCCTGCTGCGCCCGGATCATTCGACCCATCCAAAGCAACCCTCGGGCCAACCGCGTTACAATTGTTCAAGGCACTGTTTTCACTAGAGTAATTACCGCATCGACGACCAATCCGCCCCAACGCGCCGAGGCTCTTTTTGCCGGGCGAGAACGCCCCCCAAGGGCGACAACTGCCGCCCTGAGCCTTCTGGCGCCGCTCTTGCGCTGTGATTTGGCGGGTCACCCGGCCCACGGAACCATAGGCTATGAATTTCAACAGCTTAGCAGCCCCCTACGCGAGCGCCTCCGCGTTCGCCCGGCAAATTCGGCCGGAACGGGCGCCAGGCTTTGCCGGGTGCGGAGGGCAAGGCGCATGAGCCTCAGCGCGATCATGTCGGCGGCGAACAGCGGCTTGAACGCCGCCCAGACCGGCCTGCGGGCCGTCTCGGACAACATCGCCAACGTCAACACCCCAGGCTACGTCCGCAAGCTTGTGGATCAGCGGCCGCTGGTGTCGGCGGGCATGGGCGTCGGGGTGGACATCGCCCAGATCCGGCGGGCCGCCGATCAGTTCCTGCAGCGCGCGGCCCTGACGGCGCGAGCGAGCTCGGCCGAGGCCAACGTCGTCTCGCAGAACATGGACCGGGTCCAGGCGCTATTCGGCGACCCCAGCGGCAAGAGCTCGTTCTTCAGCCGGCTGGACGACATCTACACCGCCTTCTCGGCCGCCGCGAACGACCCGTCGTCCGCGATCCGGCGTGACCAGGCGATCGACGGCGTCAGCGACTTCCTCAGCGAGGCCAAGCGCATCGGCGCCTCGCTGAAGGATCTGCAGACCGAGGCCGATAGCCGGATCAGCGCCAACATCGAGCGCGTCAACCAGCTGCTCGGGCAGATCGAGGGCCTGAACGGCGACATCAGCCGCGCCAAGATCCAGGGCGGAGACGCTACGGGTTCCGAGAATATCCAGAGCCAGCTCATCGACGAGCTCTCCGGCCTGATGGACGTCAACGTCAGCCAGCGGGGCAACGGCGGGGTCGTCATTCGTGCGTCCGACGGCGCCGCGCTGGCCGGGGCCGGCGGCGCCGCCAAGCTCTCCTACGTACGCAAGGAAGGCGTCTCGGGCGAGATCGCGGTCACCCTGCCCGGCTCCAGCCAGGCCCAGACCATCATGGGCAAGATCACCGGCGGCGAGATCCGCGGTCTGATGGACCTGCGCGACAAGGAACTGCCGGCGATCAGCGAGCAGCTGTCGGAGTTCGTCACCCGCGCGGTCGACGAGCTGAACCGCGCCCATAACGCCTCTTCGCCGGTGCCGGCGCCCAACAAGCTGACCGGACGCAACACCGGCCTCGATCTGTCGACCGCGGTCGGCGGCTTCACCGGCAAGACCACCGTGGCGGTTCTCGACGCCAACGGCATGATCACCCGCCAGGTCGAGATCGACTTCGACGCCGGCACGATGTCCGTCGGCGGCGTTCCCGGCTCGACGCCGTTCACGCCGGCCAGCTTCCTAGGCACGCTGAACACCGCCCTGGGCGGCCAGGCGACCGCCTCCTTCGCCAACGGCGCGCTGAGCCTGACCGGCGCGGCCGGCCGCGGCGTGGCGATCAGCGACGATGCGACGACGCCGGCCCAGAAGGCCGGCAAGGGCTTCTCGCACTTCTTCGGCCTCAACGATCTCGTCACCTCGAAGGGCTTCACCAACTACGAGACCGGGCTGAAGCCGACCGACGCGCACGGCTTCACGGCGGGCCAGACGATCAGCTTGCGCATCGCCGACGGGACCGGCTCCCGGATCCGCGACGTCAGCGTCGCCGTGCCGGCCGGCGGCACGATGCAGGACCTGCTCGACGCCCTGAACTCGCCGACCGGCGGGGTCGGCCTGTACGGACAGTACAGCCTCGACGCCGACGGCGCCTTGAGCTTCAAGGCCAGCGGCGGCAACGGCGCCTCGATCTCGGTGGTGCAGGACAACACCGTGCACGGGGGTCCGGGCGGCCCGTCGATGTCGCAGCTGTTCGGGATCGGCGCCGCGCAGCGCTCCGGCCGGATCAACACGCTGGAAGTTCGGACCGACATCGCCGCCAACCCGGCCAGCCTCGGCCTGGCCAAGCTCGACCTGGCCCAGGCGGCGGCAGGCAAGCCGGCCCTGGCGGTCGGCGACGGCCGCGGCGCGATCCTGCTGTCGAAGGCCGGCGAGACCATGGCCAAGTTCGACGCCGTGGGCGGGACCGCCGCAGCCTCGATGACCGTCTCGCGCTACGCCAGCGAGTTCGCCGGCTCGATCGGCCGCAAGTCCGACGCCGCCGCCTCGCGCGAAGAGATCGCCAAGTCCGTCGCGACGGAAGCCAACGCCCGCCGCACCTCGGCCGAGGCCGTCAACCTCGACCAGGAACTGATCAGCATGACCACCTACCAGCAGGCCTTCGCCGCGTCCGCCCGCCTCGTCCAGGCGAGCAAGGACATGTACGACGTGCTGCTGGCCATGACCGGGAACTGAGCGCCATGAACCGCGTCGCCACCAGCTTCAGCTACTCCAGCGTCCTCGACAATCTGATGAAAGCCCAGCTCAAGGCCCAGCAGGCCAACGAGCAGGTCTCCAGCCAGAAGGTCGCCAACAGCCTCAAGGGATACGCCAACAGCGCCGAGACCCTGCTGGCCACCCGCACCATCCAGACCCGGGTGCAGGGCTTCCTGGACCAGTCCGAAACCCTGGCCTCCAAGCTGGATTCCCAGAACCTGGCCCTGACCCAGGTCGCCGACGCCGCCGGCGACGCCAAGCAGGCGATCATGGACGCCTTGGCCAACAACCGCGGCGAAGCCCTGATGAACCAGCTCTCCAGCCTGTTCGCCTCGGCCAGCGAGTCCCTGAACGCCAAGTTCGGCGGGCGCTACCTGTTCGCGGGCGGCCAGTCGGAGACCACGCCGGTCACGGCCCAGAAGCTGTCGGATCTCACGGCCGGTCCGGTGGCCAACGTGTTCAAGAACGACGGCCTGAAGACGGTCAGCCGCCTCGACGAGACCTCGACGATCCAGACCGGCTTCCTGGCCGACGAACTGGGGACCGGCCTGTTCACCGCCTTCCGCGACGTCCAGGCCTATGTCGAGGCCAACGGCCCCTTCACCGGACAGTTGACCACGGCCCAGGCCAACTTCCTGCAGGGCATGCTCGACGACTTCGACGGCGCCCGCACCAGCCTGACCAACGCCGCCGCGGCCAACGGCCTGCTGCAGAACCGCGTCGAGAAGACCATCGAGAGCCAGGAAGCCCGCAAGCTGATGCTCGACGGCCTGGTCGGCGGCATCACCGACGCCAACATGCCCAAGGCGATCAGCGAGCTCGAGAAGGCCCAGGTCGCGGTCCAGGCCTCGGCCCAGGTGTTCAACTCCCTGAGCCAGAGCTCCCTGCTCGGGCTGCTGAAGTAGGCGCGACAGGGCGCCGGGTCGCAATTTCGGCCCGCACACTCTAAATAGCGCGGCATGAACGCCCATCTGCCCATCGCGGACATCGCCGACGACGTCGTGCGCGCGGCCGTCGGACTGCCGACGGGGACACGCGTGGTCGCGGCCATGTCCGGCGGCGTCGACTCCACCGTAACCGCCGCCCTGCTGGCCAAGGCCGGCTATGATGTGGTGGGCGTGACGCTGCAGCTCTACGACCACGGCGCGGCGATCCAGAAGAAGGGCGCCTGCTGCGCCGGCCAGGACATCCTCGACGCCCGCCAGGCGGCGGAGGCGATCGGCATCCCGCACTACGTCCTCGACTACGAAAGCCGCTTCAAGCAGCAGGTCATCGAGGACTTCGCCGACGCCTATCTGCGCGGCGAGACGCCGATCCCCTGCGTGCGCTGCAATCAGACCGTCAAGTTCCGCGACCTGCTGGACGTCGCCCGTGACCTGGGCGCCGAAGCGATGGCGACCGGCCACTACGTCCGCCGCGAGGACGGTCCGAACGGCCCGCAGCTGCACCGCGCCGCCGACGCCAACCGCGACCAGAGCTATTTCCTGTTCGCGACCACGCGCGAACAGCTCGACTTCCTGCGCTTCCCCCTGGGCAGTCTGCCCAAGCCGGCGGTCCGCGGGATGGCGGCGGAGCTCGACCTGTCGGTGGCCGATAAGCCCGACAGCCAGGACATCTGCTTCGTTCCGGAAGGCAAGTATCACACGATCATCGACCGCCTGCGGCCCCAGGGCGCGGAGGCGGGCGACATCGTGCACATGGACGGCCGCACGCTGGGCCGCCACGAAGGCGTCACCCGCTACACCATCGGCCAACGCCGCGGCCTGAAAGTCGGCGGCGGCACGGGCGAGCCGCTGTTCGTGACCAAGATCGACGCCGACCGGCGCCAGGTGATCGTCGGCCCGCGCGAAGCGCTGCTGACCCGCGCCCTGACGCTGAAGGAAGACAACTGGCTGGGCGAAGAAGCCGCCATCGCCGAAGCGGCCGACGCCGGCCGCGCGGTGCTGGCGCGCGTGCGCTCGACCCGCGAGCCGGTCCCCGGCCGCCTGACTCTGATCGATGGCCAGATCGCCGTGGCGCTGGACACGCCGGAAGAAAGCGTCGCCCCGGGCCAGGCCTGCGTGCTCTACGCGCCGGAAGACCCGACCCGCGTCCTCGGCGGCGGCTTCATCGAAACGGCGGTGCGGGCGGCGTAGAGCCGTCCGCCCGCTCTTCCTCCAAGGCTCACATCTTCGGCGCCTCTTACCTCCCCGTCCAATATAGGATAGGGGGGTATGCTATGGCTCACACGAAAACGAACGCCGACGCCCTGCTCAAGCGGGTCCGCCGCATCGCCGGCCAGGTCGCCGCCATCGAGCGGGCGATCGAAGGCGACGCCGACTGCGCCCAGACCCTGCACCTGGTCGCCGCCACGCGCGGCGCGCTGAACGGCCTGCTCGACGAGATCGTCGAGGACCACATCCGCGAGCATGTCGCCAGGCCAAGCCTTTCCGACGCCGAGCGCGCCGTGGGCGCGGAACAGGTGATCGAGGCCTTCCGCCGCTATTCGAAATAGGCCTGCCATGACGACGCCCAGCGACATCGACGCCTTCGCCCATGATCACGTCTTCCTGGGCGCACAGCACGACCGCAACGCCCGGCGCACCCTGTGGGTGGTCGCGCTCACGGCCGCCATGATGGTCGTGGAGATCGCGGCCGGCTACTGGTCCGGCTCGATGGCGCTGTTGGCCGACGGCTTCCATATGGCGACCCACGCCGGCGCGCTGGGCATAGCCGCCATCGCCTATGCCTACGCCCGCCGCCACGCGACAAACAAACGGTACAGCTTCGGCACCGGCAAGGTCGGCGACCTGGCCGGCTTCGCCTCGGCCCTGATCCTGGGCCTGATCGCGCTGGGCATCGGCCTGGAATCCGTGCGCCGCCTGTTCGAGCCGACGACGGTGGCCTTCGGCGAGGCGACGATTGTCGCGGCCGTGGGCCTCGTCGTGAACCTGGCCAGCGCCCTGCTGCTATCGGGCGGGGGGCATCATCATGGATACGGCCACGACCATCACCATGATCACGACCATCACCATCACGACGGTCACGACAACAACCTGCGCTCGGCCTACATGCACGTCCTGGCCGACGCCCTGACCTCGGTGCTGGCCATCGTGGCGCTGCTGGCCGGCTGGCTCCTCGGCTGGACCTGGCTGGACCCCGCCATGGGGATCGTCGGCGCGATCGTGATCGGGCGCTGGTCCTGGAGCCTGATGCGCGACACGGCGGCCATCCTGCTCGACCAGACCGACGATCATGTCGCCGAGGAGGTTCGCGACCTGGTTGAGACGCCCGGCGACGCCCGAGTCACCGACCTTCACGTCTGGCGGGTCGGCCCTCAGGCTCACGCCGCCATCGTCAGCGTCATCGGCGCCGTCGATTGCAACGAGGTGCGCAAACGCCTGCAGCCGGTCCACGAGCTGGCGCACCTCACCGTCGAAGTGCGCTGACCGCCCCGCCTAAGGGTTGGCGACCCATTTGCCGCGCTGCGCGACGCAGCCCTTCTGCGCGGCCGCCAGGGAGGCGGCGTCGCGGGCGTAGTAGTAGGCCGAAGCCGGCTGTCCCATGATCCCGACACAGGCCGCCTGAGCCTTGGCCGGACAGGCCGGCAGGACGGTGGCCGTCGCCGAGCCGCCCATCTGGGTGAAGGCGGAGACGTTCTCCCGGCACTGGCTGGCGTAGTCTTCCGCCGAGCCGGGCATCGTGGCTTCGGAACAGTCCTTGATGGTCTCGCCCATCATCCGCCCCTCGATGAGGCAGGCCCGCTTCACCGCGCCGGGCGCCGCGGCGGTGGCCGGGACGGCCGCGAGCGCGCCGAGCGCGAGAACCGCCGCGGCGGCGGCAAGCGTCGAAAGCCGTTTCCGGCGAACAAGGAACAAGGTCGCTCTCCATGCCGATGCGAGGCGGCGGCGGGATGGAAGACCGCCGTTCGCCGTGAGGTTAGAGGAGCAGCGCGGGGAGGACAATTGGAGGCGGCGAGACGGCGGCATGCGTCGGGAACCGCTCTTCGTTCAGCTCGCCCCGGCGTCGTCCGGCGCGTCTGGACTGATCACTTCCCACCTACCGAGGAGCACCAGACCGGACGCCTTCGCCAGGGCGACCGACGCCGCGTTGTCCACCTGGCAGCGGTACTGGAGCTCATACCCCTGCTCACGGGCGAATTGGCCGATCGACTGAACGAGCGCGCGCGCATGGCCCCGCCCCCGCGCGTCCGGAAGCGTCAGCACGCCGAGGTCCGCCAGAGCCGCCTCGCCCCAGGGATAGGCGCTGGCCGCGCTGACCAGCCGGTCTCCCTCGAAGCATCCGAACACCGCCCAGTGGTCGAGTTCGACGTAGGAGTCCTCAAGGTCCTGTTCAGACGCCTCGGTCTGAAAGGCGTCGAAGGCCCCGCGGTCGGATTCGGCGAGCCGCCGAGGCGCGCTCCGCGGGTCAATCGGCCGAACCGGCGGTGGAGCATCAGGTAGATAGAAGACGAAGTCGGGGTCGTGCAGGGGCACGCCGGCCTCCGACAGGCTTCTTCTGAGGACGTCCAGGGAGACGCCCTCGGCCCTTTCGACGCCCAGGCGTTCCGCCACCGCCGGCGTCATGGCGACGCGCGCGTTGCCGTCGGCGTCTTCGAGGATCATGACGCGACGCGCGCTTCCGAGATCGGAATTCACCGCAATCGAGAGCCGGCCGTCGCTCACGAGCACAGCCCCGCTGGAGAAGATGGTCCGCCAGTAGTCCAGGACCGAGCGAGGCAAGTTCGTCATGGCCGGGGGCATAGCATCACGCGCGCCGACCCGACAGCGGTCAACGCCCCCTACCCTTCCGCCCCCTCTAGTCGCTCGCGCAGCAGCGTCGTAACGCGGCGGACGGCGGCCACGTCTTCCAGCGCCAGGCCTTCGGACAGGCCATTCATCCAGGGCGCCTGCAGCCGCATGGCGTCGTCGTAGGCGCGCCGGCCCTTGTCGGTCAGCACGACCAGCTGGGCCCGACGGTGATGGGGATTGGCCTCGAACGCGACCAGACCCTCCCGCTCCAGATCGTTGACCAGACGCTGCACGTTCTGCCGATGCGCGCCGAGATCCCGCGCGAGCCAGGCTACGGGCTGCGGACGCTCCGCGGCGGCGACGGCGCCCATCACCTGCCAGCGGGCGCTGGTCAGCCCCAGATGCCCGACCAGCCGATCCCCCGCGCCGAGCAAGAGGCTGTTCAGCCTGAGCAGATCGAGGATCAACGGAGTCAGGGCTTCGGAAACAGGAGTCCGCTCGGAGGGCAAAACGTCACCAGACATTGCAATTGACATCATGATGACATTGTGCGCCAATTGGCATCACGATGTCATAAGCGATGCCTAACACCAATCTGGAGTCGCGTCATGCCCGAGCTTCGCCCCCTCGACCCGTCGTTTCCCATTCAGCGCCAGCTGGCCCTCGAAGCCTCGCCGGTCGTGCTGGTCAACCTCCTCACGCTCGACAAGGCCGACGAGGCCGCCTTCCTGGAGGCCTGGCGCGGCGACGCCGCCTTCATGAAAGCCCAGCCCGGCTTCATCTCCACCCAACTCCATCGTGCGCTGGGGGACAGTCCGACCTATCTCAACTACGCGGTCTGGGAGAGCACCGAGGCCTTCCGGACGGCCTTCGGCCAGCCGGCGTTCCAGGCCCGGATCGCCGAGTATCCGGCCTCCGCCGTCGCCTCGCCCCACCTGTTCCAGCGGGTGGCGGCGCCCGGCATCTGCGTCGCCTAGCGCGGGCGGCGCTCAGCCGCCTGGCGGTGATCCAACGCCAGCGTCGCGGTCAGGTCGCCGCAGACCCTCACCCGATTGGCGGGACAGGAGATGGTCTCCTGGCCGAAGACATGGTCCCCGTGACCGAACGCAACCCGCGTTTCGATCCGCTGACCTGGCGCCGACCGGACCGGCGCGGCGAGCCAGACGGTCATCACCGGCTTCTGGGGCGGCCGGGCGAGCCGGAAGTCCGGCGATCGGACGAAGCCGGCTTCAATCGCCCGCTCCACGATCAGCATCTGCCCGCCCTCGCCGCTGCGCCGGACCTCGACCGGCGTCAGCTCCGCCTGAGCCGAAGCCGTCGACGCCACGGCGAGAGCCGCCGCCAGGCCCAACGCCGCCGACAGAGTTCCCAGGTTCATCGCGAGCCCCCGCCGCTTTCCGGCCCGAAGCCTAGCCCCATCGCTGGGTCGACTATACTGTGCTTGACACAGTACATAGTCGCATACACTATGCATTGCACAGTGATGGGCGCGACATGGTAGAACGGAACGACATCGGGCTGACGGAGCTGCGGCGGGGCGTGCTGGTCCTGGCGACGCTCTCGCGGCTGCGCGCGCCGCAGTACGGCTACTCGCTGAAGCAGGCGCTGGCCGAGGGCGGCATGCCGGTCGAGGAAGGAACGCTCTATCCCCTGCTCCGCCGGCTGGAGAGCCAGGGGCTGCTGGTCAGTCACTGGAACACCGAGCATGCACCGCCGCGCCGCTACTATCAGCTCAGCCCGGAAGGCGAGCGGACGCTCGCCGCGCTGACCGCCGCCTGGCGCGATCAGGTGCGGGTGATGGACGGATTTCTGAGCGAAGGGACGGCGCGATGAACGCCAACGAGGTGATCGAGTCCTATGTGCGCGATACGGCGGCCTGCCTGCCGCGCAAGATGCGCAATGACGTGGCGTTCGAGCTGCGCGAGCTGCTCGGCGACGAGCTGGCGGCCAGGGCCGAGGCGGCAGGCCGCCCGGCGGACAAGGCCATGGCGCTGGAGCTGCTGACCGGCTTCGGCCGTCCGGCCGAAGCAGCGCGGCGCTATCACGAGCGGCCGGCGATTATCGATCCGGCCGACACCCACCACTTCGCGATCTGGACCCTGGCCGGCGCGGTCGGCCTGGGCGTGTTGTCGATCCTCGACACGAAGGGCGAGCTCGACCACGGCGGCCTGTTCCTGCAATGGATCGGCATCCTGACCCTGTTCTTCGGCCTGGCCGGGTGGTGGCGGCGCCGCAACCCGGGGAAGCTGGGCTGGAAGCCCAACCGCGGGGTCGAATACATGTCGCCGACGGCCGGCCTGTTCGCGGCCGCGATGACGCTGATCTTCCCGGTCTTCATGTACGCCGCGCCGGAGCGGTTCGTCGAAACCGCCTTCTTCGGGGCCTTCCCCGGCCGGGTCGCGGCCCTGACGGAGGCCTTCGCCGACAGCCCGTTGCGCTGGGCGACGCTGGCGCTTCTGGTCGCCTCGGCCGCCTACTACGCCGTGACCGGGTTGCGGCGCGGATACCACGGCTGGGCCCACTGGGCGGGGCTGGCGCTCAACGCGACGCTCGGCGCGGCCTTCCTGGCGCACGGCGCGCCGGGCGCGCCGACCGTCTTCGTCCTGCCCGCGGCCAACGCGATCGCGCTGCCGATCTTCCCGGCCATCGGGGCGCTGTTCCTGGCGGGCGCGCTGTACGACGTCTACCAACTGTGGGCGCGGATCACCCCTGCCCCCTCGCTGAAGGCCGCCTGAAACCGGCCCTACTCGTTAAGACGGGCGGCGCTCGGCGAACGCCGGAATGCAACCCGAAACGGGTAACGATCCTTCAAGAAAGGTTATCCACGCGAAATTTCGTCGCGCCCCCGGACGGAATTTCGCAGGACGCCGGAGTCTCCCGCGACTCATTCCGTCAATGTTTTCAAAGGCGCCTGAATCCCACGGGATTCACTGGGGATTCTCGGATCACGAAAGAGTCAGGCCGCACCCGAGTCGGCGCGACGCAGACGCGGCTTGCCCCCGATTCGCAAATCGGCTTAACGATTCTTTCCAACGGGCCGTTCACCATTAACCAGTCTTAAAGCAGCCCATCGGCACTGTGTGGCCGATGAGCTCCGGAGGCGGATTCCGCCTCGTCCAAAATCGTTACCGCGGGAGGGCCGCGGGGAGGGATCGATGCGCGTACTGCTGATCGAGGATGACAGCGCCACCGCTCAGACCATTGAGCTGATGCTGAAGTCCGAAGGGTTCAACGTCTACACCACCGACCTCGGTGAAGAGGGCGTCGACCTCGGAAAGATCTACGACTACGACCTGATCCTGCTCGACCTGAACCTGCCGGACATGAGCGGCATGGACGTGCTGCGCACCCTGCGCAACGGCAAGGTCAACACCCCGATCATGATCCTGTCCGGCTCGGCCGAGATCGACACCAAGGTGAAGACCCTGGGCGGCGGCGCCGACGACTACATGACCAAGCCGTTCCACAAGGACGAGATGGTCGCCCGCATCCACGCCGTGGTGCGTCGCTCCAAGGGCCACGCCCAGGCGATCATCCAGACCGGCGAGATCGGCGTGAACCTGGACGCCAAGACGGTGGAAGTGAACGGCATGCGGGTCCACCTGACCGGCAAGGAGTACCAGATGCTGGAACTCCTCTCGCTCCGGAAGGGCACGACCCTGACCAAGGAAATGTTCCTGAACCACCTGTACGGCGGCATGGACGAGCCCGAGCTGAAGATCATCGACGTCTTCATCTGCAAGCTGCGCAAGAAGCTGGCCACCGCCTCGGGCGGCAACCACTACATCGAGACCGTCTGGGGCCGCGGCTATGTGCTGCGGGATCCGCAGGACGCCAGCGGCGTGGTCGCCGCCTGACGTCCAAAGCCGAGCCGGAGCCCTCCTCCGGCGCCCGGCCAAGAAAAACGCCCGCCGGGAAACCGGCGGGCGTTTTCCGTTTTCGGCGCGAGGCCGGCGGCCTTATCGGCCTCCCGCCCTGCCGTCACACATCAGTTCGCCGTTCAGATTGTAGATGTCGCGCCCCTGGCAGATGCGCGTATCGATCGCGGTGCTCTTGGTTCGGCTGCCGAAGGTCAGCTTGCACTGCGCCCGCAGGACCGGCCCTTCCATGTAGGCGTTGCTGCAGGTCTGATGATAGCTGCCGTTCGGAACCTGCCCGCCGCCTCCGCCGTCTCCGCCGCCCGTGCAGGACAGACGGCCGTTGACGTTGGCGATGTCGCGGTTGCGGCAGCTGGCGACGCTGACCGAGCTGTTCTGATAGCGTCCGCTGGGGTCGCGACAGGCCGCCGACAGGATGCCGTTCCGCACATAGGCGTCGCGGCAGGTCTGGATGTAGCTGCCGTTCGGAATCTGATCTTCACCGCCGCCGCGCGAGCAGGTCAGGCGGCCGTTGTCGTTGGCGATGTCGCGACCACGGCAATCGTTGACGTTGATCGACGAGCTCTGCCAACGGCCGCGGCCATCCTGGCAACGGGCGCTCAGGGTCGAGCCGTCCATGTAGGCGTCGCGGCACGACTGCTCATAGCTGCCCGAAGGCGGACGACCGCCGCCGCCGCCGCGCGAACAGCTCAGGCGGCCGTTGTCGTTGGCGATGTCGCGGCCACGGCACTCGTTGACGTTGATCGACGAGGTCTGCCAGCGGCCCCGGCCGTCCTGGCAACGAGCGCTCAGGGTCGAGCCGTTCATGTAGGCGTCGCGGCAGGACTGCTGATAGCTGCCCGACGGCGGACGCCCGCCACCGCCGCCGCTGGAGCAGCTCAGACGGCCGTTCTCATTGGAGATGTCGCGGCCACGGCAGCTGTCGACGTTGATCGACGAATACTGCCAGCCGCCGCGAGCGTCCTGGCACTGGGCGCTCAGGGTTGAGCCGCGCATGGTCGTGTTGCGGCAGGACTGTTGGTAGCTGCCGGACGGCGGGCGATCCCAGCCGCCGCCTCCCCCGCCCTGGCTGCAGGTGAGATTGCCGTTGTTGTTGGCGATGTCGCCGCGGCAACTGTCGTACCGCAGGCTCGTGTTGCGCCAACCGCCGCTGGCGGTCTGGCAGCGTGCGGTCAGGAGCCGGGTTCCGCTGACGAACTGGGCGCGAATGTCGGCGCAAGAACTCCGATAGCTGCCGGAAGGTATAGACGTACCCTGCGCGGAGGCGGCGCCTGCGAACAGCAGGCTGGCGCCCGCGGCGACCAGGGCGGTTAGGAGACTGATCCTCATCTCTATTTCCCCTTTGCATCCCCCGCGTGCGGATGACGCTAGCATCGGCTCGTGACGAGCCCGACACACAGAACTGTGTGGCCGGCCCAAGGTTCCGTTGCGCTGTTACGCCGGACGTGGCTCCCTGGGCGCCTGATCCGGGGAGGGACAAGGCATGGGGCGTGTGGTCGCGTTGGTCGTTGCGCTGGCGGGCGCCCTCTTGCTGGCCTGGCAGGAGTCCCGGACCCCGCCCGCCCTGTCGATTTCAGCTCCGGCCGATGTGTTCTCCGCTGACCGCGCGCTGGTCGACGTCGCCCAGATCGCCAGAGCGCCGCATCCGACCGGCTCGGCCGAGAACCGGCGCGTCCGCGACTACCTGATCGGCCGGATGACGGCCCTGGGGCTGACCCCGACCGTTCACGCCGCCTCTTCCGTCCTTTCCGAACCCTGGGGCGGCGACGACTACGCCTTCGGCGGCGACGTCGAGAACATCGTCGGGGTGCTGCCCGGCCGCGACCGAAGCGCGCCGGCGATCGCCCTGATGGCCCACTACGACAGCGTGCCCGGCTCGCCCGGCGCCGCAGACGACGCCACCGGCGTGGCGGCCATCCTCGAGACCATCCGCGCCCTGCGCACCCAAGGGCCGCCGGCGCGGGACATCATCGTGCTGATCACTGACGGCGAGGAAGCCGGCCTGCTCGGCGCCAAGGCCTTCTTCGCCGAGCATCCGCTGCGCAAGCGGGTCGGGATGGTCATCAACCTCGAGGCCCGCGGCAACGGCGGACGGGCGGCCATGTTCCAGACGGGCCCGGACAATGGCGAGATCATCTCCGCTTTCGCGAGCAGCGCCACCCGTCCCGTCAGCAACTCCCTGGCCGTGTTCCTGTACGAGAACATGCCCAACGACACCGACTTCACCATCTCCAAGGAAGCGGGGATCGGCGGCCTGAACTTCGCCTTCATCGGCCGCCAGTTCGACTACCACTCGCCCACGGCCACAGTGGCCAACCTCGACCGCGGCTCGGTGCAGCATATCGGCGACCAGGCCCTGGCCGCGACGCGCACCCTGGCCTACGCCGACCGCCTGCCCGGCAAGGCGCCCGACAAGGTCTACAGCCAGGCGTTCGGCGATGTGATCCTGGCCTATCCGGCCTGGGGCGGTTGGATTCTGCTGGCGGCGGCGCTGGGCTTGATCGCCTGGACCGCCGTCCGCGCCCGCAAGGCCGGCGAACTGGCTCTGCCCGACACGCTGCGCGGCGTCGGCGCCAGCCTGACCCTGCTGACCGGCGGAGCCGTCTTGCTGCGGCTCGTCCGTCGGCTGGTCGGGGTCGACGAGGGCTACGTCGCCTTCCGGCCGCTGCTGGCCCAATGGACGCTCTGGGAGACCGTCCTGGCGCTGGTCGCCGTCGGCGTCCTGCTGCTGATCCCGGTCCTGCTGGCCCGCGGCGGCGCCCGCGTCCGGCTGGCCGTCGCCTTCGTGCTGGCCGGCGCCCTGTGCTCGGTCGCCGGCTGGGACCCGATCGGCCTCGGCCTGGGCGTCGCGGCGGGCGTGCTGGCGTTCACGAGCTTCGGCCGCCCCGCCGCCCTGCCCGGCGCCTGGCTGGGCGCGCTGGCCATCGCCGCGGTCGTCGCCATCGGCCTGCAGATCGCGCTGCCGACGGTGACGGTGCTGGTCGCCTGGCCCCTGGCCGCAGGCGCTCTCGCCGCCGCCGTCACCCGCCTGGGCTCCCGCAAGGGCGCGGGCTCGACCGTGGCGCTGATCGTGGTCGCCGCCGCGGCCGGCGGCTGGCTGGCCGTCTATTTCGACGGCGTGGCCCAGGGCCTTGACCTGCCGGACATCCTGATCCTGTTCCCCTGGCTGGCCGCCCTGGCGGCCTGGCCGCTCGCGGCCGATCCGAGCCGCCGCGGCCTGTCCGTGCCCCTGCTGATGTTCGCCGTCGCCGCGGTGCTGGTCGTGCTGTTGAGGTTCGGCGGGCACTGGACCGAACGCCACCCCCAGACCGCGACCGTCCTCCATGTCTCCGACAGCACGACCGGCCAGGCCTGGCGCGTGACCCAGGACGACCCGCCGGCCGCCTGGACCCTCAAGGCCCTGGGCGCCGGCCTGACCGAGAAAGCCTTCCCGCCGCTGGTCCGTCGCCCCGTCGCCGCGGCCCCGACCCGGGCCGTCCCGCTGCCTTCGGCGACGGTGGAGGGCGGCCGTCAGGCCGACGGTTCGGTGCGCGTCACGGTCCGCCCGCCCGTCGGCGCGCGGGTCCTGATCCTGGATGTGAAGTCGGACGTGAAGGCGACCCAGACCCGCATCCAGGATCATGACGCGGCGATGCTCGCGAAGCCGGGCCGCTGGACGCGCGTACGCTGGGTGTCGGCGCCGGACGGCCTGACCCTGGCCTTCCGTCCCGCCGGACCAGGCAAGCTGGAGATCCGCCATGCGGCGATCACCGACGGCTGGCCGGCCGGGGCCGAACCGCTGCCGGCCCGCCCGGCGAACACGATGCCGTTCGATCAGTCGGATTCCGCCGTGACGATCGGCGCGACGACGGTCGCCTGGTGAAGCCCGGCGCGAGGGTTGTCACGACGGATCATCCCCTGCACTAAGCCGTCATGAGCACCGTCACGATCTATCACAACCCCGCCTGCGGGACCTCGCGCAACACCCTGGCCCTGATCCGCGAGAAGGGGATCGAGCCGACCGTCGTCGAGTATCTGAAGACAGGCTGGACCAAGCCCCAGCTGACCGCGTTGCTGGTCAAGATGGGCAAGGCTCCGCGCGACATCCTGCGGGTGCGGGGAACACCGGCGGAGGAGTTGGGCCTGACCGCGCCCGACGCCTCCGACGACAGCATCCTGGAGGCGATGACGCAGCACCCGATCCTGGTCGAACGGCCCATCGCCGACACGCCGAAAGGCGCCGCGATCTGCCGCCCCGCCGAGACCGTCCTGACGCTGCTCTGAGCACGCCTTGCGCGCCCGGGTTGACCGAGTGCGTGACAAAATGCGCGAAGCACCGAATATTGCTTGCGTTTCGGATGGCTAGACGGGCAAGAACCGGCCCACTGATTGCTGGGGGGCAGCCCAGCCGTGTCATTCTGACGCTTGCGGCATCGTCAACGACGGGGGACCGATGCAGGAGTTTGATCCCAGGCGCCCGACGCTTCGTTTTGCGCCGAAGATCCTTGTCGCCGTCGCCGGATTGTCCGCGCTCGGTCTGTGCTGGAAGCTGACCGCCGGGCCGGAGGCGTCCGCCTCGAAGCCGCTCGACCAGGTCCAGCTCGCCGCCCTGCAGCATGCCGCCTTCGCCCAGGCCGAGGCCCAGCCCGGCTTCGACCGCGGCGAGAACGTCAACGTCGAGGTCCGCCCGGGCGAGACCCTGACCGCCGCCGTGGCCCGCAGCGGCGTCGGCGACGCCGAGGCCCGCAACGTGGTCGGCGTCCTCAGCCAGGCCATGGACACCGTCAACATCAAGGCCGGCATGGACTTCGTGGCCTCGGTCGCCCAGCCGCGCGACGGGCATGGCCAAGCCCGCCTCATCGGCCTGTCGATGCGCACCGATGCGGCCAAGACCATCACCGTCTCCCGCACCTTCGACGGCGCCCTGCGCCTGCGCGAGATGGAGGAGAAGGTCCGCGAAGAAACCACGGTCGCCTGCGGCAAGATGGACGGTTCGTTCCACGAGAGCGCCAGCGCCGTCGGCGCCGACTCCGGCATCGTGGCCCAGGCCTCCAAGCTGTTCGCCCACAAGATCGACTTCTCGCGCGACATCAAAGCCGGCGACCCGTTCTGCCTGGTCTTCGATCGGAAGATCACCGAAAGCGGCCGCACCATCGAGGCCGGCGACCTGCAGTACGCCGAGATCAAGGGCCAGCGCTTCTACGGCTTCACCAACGCCCAGGGTAAGCAGACCTTCCTCGACAGCGTCGGCAAGACGGTGAAGAGCATGTTCCTGCGCACGCCCGTCGACGGCGCGCGCATCACCTCCAAGTTCGGCGTCCGCCGCCACCCGATCCTCGGCTACAACAAGATGCACCAAGGCATCGACTTCGGCGCCGGCACAGGCACGCCGGTCCTGGCCTCGGGCGACGGCGTCGTCGTCGAGGCCCGCCGCTGGGGCGGCTATGGAAACTGGGTGCGCATCCGGCACGCCGACGGCTGGGAGACCGGCTACGCCCACCTGTCGCGCTACGCCAAGGGCCTGCGCCCAGGCCAACGGGTCAGCCAGGGCCAGGTCATCGCCTATGTCGGCTCGACCGGCGCCTCGACCGGCCCGCACCTGCACTATGAGATCTGGCGCAAGGGCCAGCGCGTGAACCCGATGGGCGCCAAGATCGCGGTCGGCACGTCGCAGGACCCGCGCGACATCGCCGCCTTCAAGGCCGCCAAGACCCGCCTGGACGCGCTGGTCGCGCCCAAACGCATCCTGGTCGGCGCGCCGGCGCCGGTCGAGGCGACCGAGCCCGGCGACGGGAAGAAGCTGATCAAATCCGACTTCGACGCCAACCGCCCCGCCCTGAAGCCCCGCGCGGGGTAGGGCCAGGGACAGGCTCCCGCAGGGTACGTATCCCTGCGCACAGGCCAATAGGGGACACGCACCGCTTCGCGGAGCATGTCCCCGCCGATCCTCAGGTCCTGAACGCCGCGACCTGGGCCGTGTCCAGGTATTCGTCCAGACGGACGATCCTGCCGTCGGAGACCTGGCAGATACAGGCCGCGGGCAGCGACACCACCTTGCCGTCCTTCCGGGTCGCGGTCAGCACATGCTGCTGGACGAAACCGCCCGCGAACACCGCCACCTTGCGCTCGCCGTAGACCCGCGTGGGGCAGCGCTCGATCATGCCGGTCAGGACCTTCAGATTGTCCTCCCGTCCCTGCTCCAGCATGTCGAAGTTGTGCCAGATGACGACCTTCTCGTCGTAACAGGCCGTCACCGTCGCCACGTCTCCCTGCTCGATCGCATCGAAGAACCGCTTGGCCAGGCTCTCGATCTCCGCGGCTTCCATTCGGCGCCCTCCATTTAATTAGTATTCGAAGCGTTATAGCTCTGGTCGACGGCCGTCCAGCCCCTGCCCCGGCTCCCGCCATCGACAGGACGCGGCGCTGGCCTTAAAGACCTCCGCCTTCGTCTCATCCTCAACGGACCGATCCCTTGCGACTTCCCCAGGCCCGCCTCGACCAGGTGCTCGACCGCTTCCGCGAGATCGAGGCCCGCATGGGCGCCGCCTCGGACGGCGCCGAGATCGTCAAGCTGTCCAAGGAGCACGCCGAGCTGAAGCCGGTGGCCGATGCGGTGCAGGCATTGCAGAAGGTCCAGGACGAGCGGCCGGAGCTGGAGGCCATGGCCGCCGACCCGGACCCCGAGATCTCGGAGCTGGCCCGCGACGAGCTGGAGCGGCTCGACGAAAGCCTGCCGGAGATGGAGCGCGCCGTCGCCCTGCTGCTGGCGCCGCGCGACAAGGATGAGAACGCCTCGGCCATCCTCGAGGTGCGGGCCGGCACCGGCGGCGACGAAGCGGCCCTGTTCGCCGGCGACCTGTTCCGGATGTACCAGCGCTACGCCTCCACGCGCGGCTGGAAGGTCGAGGTCGACAGCGTCTCCGAAGGCGAAATGGGCGGCTACAAGGAAATCATCGCCTCGATCACCGGCGAGGGCGTGTTCGGGCGGCTGAAGTTCGAGAGCGGCGTGCACCGGGTGCAGCGCGTGCCGGAGACGGAAGCCCAGGGCCGCATCCATACCTCCGCCGCCACCGTCGCCGTCCTGGCCGAGGCCGAGGACGTCGAGATCGAGATCAACGACGCCGACCTGCGGATCGACACCTACCGGTCCAGCGGCGCCGGCGGCCAGCACGTCAACAAGACCGACTCCGCTGTGCGGATCACCCACCTTCCCACCGGAATCGTGGCGACGAGCTCGGAGCGTTCGCAGCACAACAACCGTCGCAAGGCGATGGCGACGCTGAAGGCTCGCCTCTACGACATGCAGCGCCAGGCGCTGGACACCGCCCGGGCCGACGCCCGCAAGAGCCAGGTCGGCAGCGGCGACCGCTCCGAGCGCATCCGCACCTACAACTTCCCCCAGGGGCGGGTGACCGACCACCGGATCAACCTGACGCTCTACAACCTGCCCAAGATCATGGAGGGCGAAGCGCTCGACGACGTCATCGAGCCGCTGATCGCCGAGGATCAGGCCAACCGCCTGGCCACGTTGGAAGACGAGCTGGGCTGATCCTGACGCTCGGGCAAGGATTACCGAAGGTTCAGTAGACGTCCGCCCGGGTTTCCGGCCATCTCGCCGCCGAGATGGAGGCTCACCGTATGCGTACCCTGGCGGTCATCGCCCTCGCCCTGTCGCTGACCGGCTGCGCCGAGCGCGTCCGCACGCCCAAGCAGGCGGAGCTGAGCTGCCACATCGGCGTCTATCGCCTGGCCGATGGGACATTGGTCGACGTGGGGCCCACCGACGACGCGCGCCTGCGCTGGCGACGCATCGACGGCGCCTTCGGCCGCCTGACCGAACAGGCCGACGGCGAGTGGGTCAGCACCCTGGGCCTCACCGACCGCGCCGACGGCGTGAAGGTCGCCTTCGGCGACTGCAGCGGCGGCCGGATCCGTTTCGCGGGCATGGATGGCGGACGGCTGCGGCTGGTGACGAAAGACACCACCTTCAAGAGCAACGGCGAGACCCTGTTCGGCCGCCTGATCCTGCCGGAGGGCGACGCCGAGGTTCCCATCGTCGTGCAGGTGCACGGGTCGGAAAAGTACGCCCATTCGGTCTTCAACCATCGCCAGCGCCTCTATCCGGCGGCGGGCGTCGGGGTCTTCGTCTACGACAAGCGGGGCACCGGGCGGTCAAGCGGCCGCTACACCCAGAACTTCGACCTGCTGTCCGACGACGCCGCCAAGGCGCTCATGGAGGCTCGGCGGCTGGCCGGGGCCCGCGCGGCGCGCGTGGGCTTCGAGGGCGGCAGCCAGGGCGGCTGGGTCGCCCCCCTGGCGGCCACCAAGACGACGGCGGACTTCGTCATCGTCGGCTACGGCATGGCCGAAGGAACGCTGGCCGAAAACCGCGAGGAGACGCTGCAGGGCCTGCGCGACAAGGGCTACGGCGAAGACGTCCTGGCCAAGGCCGGTCCGGTCGCCGATGCGGCCGGCGTGATCATGGCCAGCGGTTTCCGACGCGGTTTCCGTGAGATGGACGCCCTGAAGGCCAAGTACGGCGGCGAGCCCTGGTTCAAGGACCTGGAAGGCGAGTTCACCGGCCAGTTCACCCGCACGCCGTCGTTCATGCTGCAGATCTTCGGCCCGATGCAGGACGAGGGCACCAGCTGGACCTACGATCCCATGCCGACCCTGCGCGATCTCAAGACTCCGCAGCTCTGGGCGCTGGCCGCCGAGGATCGCGCGGCGCCCGAACCGGAGACCCGCCGCCGCCTGACCGCCCTGGCCGAAGCGGGCCGGCCGATCACGGTGCTGGAGTTCCCCGCCACCGACCATGGCATCTACGAGTTCGAGACGGCGCCCGACGGCAAGCGCACGCCGGTGCGCGTCGCGGAAGGCTTCACCCGCGCGGTTCTCGAGTTCGCGACGACGGGTCGGCTGGCGTCTTCGTCGTACGGGACCGCTCTACGGTTCCCCGGGCCTGGCGCCACAGCCCGTCCGCTTGTCGTCGCGCCGCGCCAGCCCCGCGCCTGAGCGTCTCGCGCAGGTGCAGCGGCTGGCCGACGGTGTCGGCCATGACCGCCCCGCGCTGTCCCATCGGCGCCTCGGCTCCGACCGTGGAGTCGACGGCGGTCTGGTGTTCGATCTCGGCGTTGAACTCGGCGCCGATGAGCAGGCACATGACCGAGAACCAGACCCACAGCATGAAGGCCACCACCGCGCTCAGCGGGCCATAGGTCGCGTCGAAGTGGGCGAGATTGTTCAGGTACCAGGAGAAACCCAGCGATCCGCCCAGCCAGCCCGTCGAGGCCAGCACGGCGCCGCAGACCACCCATCGCCAGCGCGCGCGGCGACGGCTGGGGCCATAGCGATAGACCACGGCATAGGCGAGGATGGTCAGCCCCGCCACCACCGCCCAGCGCAGCGGTATCCAAAGGCTGTCGAACCGCGCGAAGCCCAGGTCCTTCATGATCAGCGGCGCCGCGACCAGCACCACGGTGACCACCGCCAGGAAAAGCAGCGCGCCCAGGGTCGAGGCGTAGGTGATCGCGGTGCGTCGGAAGTAGTCGCGCTTCTCATCCTCGTCGTAGGCCACGTTGAGCCCTTCGAAGAGGGCCTTCATCCCCGCGTTGGCGGACCAGACCGAGACCAGCAGGCTGAGCAGGAAGGCCGCCGACAGCTTGCCGGGGTGCTGCCCCGCCAGCCGCAGCATCTGCTCGCCGACGATCTGGATGACACTGGTCGGGAAGACGTCGGCCAAGCCGCGCAGCTGACGCTCGGCGGCGGCGACGTCGGAGACCAGGCCGTACAGCGACACGAACGCGCCGATGGCGGGGAAGATCGCCAGCAGGACATAGAACGTCACCCCGCCGGCCGTGCTGGGGAGCTTGTCCCGCGAGATCTCCCAGCCTGTTCGCCAGACGATGTCGCGCCAGCCCATCGGCGGGATCCGCAGGGGCGAGGCGGCCGCCCTGCCCCGTCCCGGCTCGGCGCGGTCGAAGGCGTCCGGCGCCATCGCCCGGTCCTCGCTCATGCCGGCCGGCGGCCGCCGGTCCGGCCAGAACAGCACCGTCGCCGCGAGGCCGATCCAGGGCAGCAGGTGATAGGGACGGGACCGTCCCCACCGCCAAACCGCCTTCATCCTGTCGTTCCAGGGGTTGTCCATTCCGCCTCAACACCCGGCGTCGCCGCGTGTTCCAGGGTTGCGGGACCTCCCGCGCTGGTGCAGTGACGACGTCATGGCCGCCACGATAACCGCCCTGTATCGCCACCCTGTGAAGGGCTTCACGCCCGAGCGCCTGAACAACGCCGACCTGGCCGCGGGCGGCCCCTTCCCTTGCGACCGGCTGTTCGCGGTGGAGAACGGACCGAGCGGCTTCGATCCGGCCGCTCCGGCCTTCATCCCCAAGCAGAAGTTCACCGTCCTCATGCGCATCGCCGAGGTCGCCAAAGCCCGCACGCGCTACGACGAGGCCACAGGCGTGCTCCACGCGACGGCCGAGGGGCTGCCGCCGATCTCGGCGGACCTGGGCGGCGATCCGGGCCGCGAGGCGTTCGCCGCCTGGCTGACCGACCTGCTCGACGAAGAGGCCCAAGGGCCGCTGAAGGTGATCCGCGCGCCGGACGACTGGCGGTTCATGGACCACCCCCAGGGGCATGTCTCGATCATCAACCTGGCCAGCGTGCGCGACCTCGAAGCGAAGATCGGCCGCCCGGTCGACCCGCTGCGCTTCCGCGGCAACCTCTACGTGGAGGGCTGGGAGCCCTGGATCGAGAACGAGTGGACCGGCCGCGCGTTGCGGCTGGGAAGCGCCGAAGCCACGGTGTTCAAGCCGATCGTGCGCTGCGCCGCCACCCACGTGGACCCGACCACCGCCGAGCGGGACATGGATGTGGTCAAGGCCTTGTTCGACAACTACGGCCACATGTTCTGCGGCATCTATGTGCATACGCAGACGGCCGGACAGGTCGCCGAAGGCGACATCGCGGAGTTGCTGTCATGACCGCCACCCTGGTGAAGGCCTGGAAGGCCGGACGCGCGGAGCTGGAAGCCGCTGGCGTCGACCAGCCGGTGATCGACTCGCGCCTGCTGCTCGAGGCGGCGGCCGACGTCAGCCGCCTGGACATCATCACCGACCCGCACCGGGAGGTGAGCGAGACCCAGGCCGCGACCTACAACGAGTTCCTGGCCCGGCGAGCCCGCCGGGAGCCGGTCAGCCACATCCTCGGCCGCAAGGGCTTCTGGAAGATCCTGCTGCGCGTGACCCCGGATGTCCTGACGCCGCGTCCGGACACCGAGGTGATCGTCGACGAGGTCCTGAAGGCGTTCCCGGAAGCCATGGCCTTCAACATGCTGGACCTGGGCGTCGGCTCGGGCGCGATTCTGCTGGCGGTCCTGGCCGAACGGCCGGCGGCCAAGGGCCTGGGCGTCGACGTCTCCAGCGAGGCCCTGGCGGTCGCGCGGGAGAACGCCGCCAACCTGGATCTCGACGGCCGGGTGGCGCTGCTGCGCGGAGACTGGACCTCGGGTCTGGCCGACGCCAGCTTCGACGTCGTCGTGTCCAACCCGCCCTACATCGCCACCGAGGAGATCGAGACCCTCGATCCGGAGGTGCGGGACCACGAACCGCGCCTGGCCCTGGACGGCGGCGCGGACGGCCTCGACGCCTATCGCACGCTGGCCCCCGAGATCCTGCGTGTGCTGAAGGTCGGCGGATTGTTCGCCGTCGAGATCGGCCATACCCAGTCCAAGGCGGTCGAGGCCCTGTTCCGCGACGCTGGAGCCGCCCAGGTCAGAACGATCAAGGACCTCTCCGATCGCGACCGAGTCGTCGTCGGTGTGAGAAACCCCTTGGAAACAGGGGTCTGAGACGCTACATCTCGACTCGTTCCCTCCCAGATCGCCGAAGATCGCAAGTCTCGACGACGGGCGCGCGGGCCTCGAAGGCCGTCTCGCAGCGCCGAGAACCGGGCGGGAACCCAGGAACAGCGTCTTTCGAGAACAGAACACCGGGCCCACGAGCCCGAACAGGTCTCCAGAACCAGCCGGCGCGGTCCGCACAGACGGACCCGCCGCAGTGCAGGTCGAAGGGTAAGATGAGAGATTTCAAGGGTATGAAGCGTCAGCGCGGCCGCAATCGCGGCGGTGGCGGACAGGGCGGAAAACCCCAGCACAACGCCAACCGCGCTTTCGACTCGAACGGCCCCGAGGGCGTGAAGGTCCGCGGCGCGGCGCAGAGCGTCTTCGAGAAGTACCAGCAGCTGGCCCGCGACGCGGCGTCCTCGGGCGACCGCATCCTGGCCGAGAACTACCTGCAGCATGCGGAACACTACTTCCGCACCCTGCGGGCCATGCAGCCGCATCGTCCGGTCGCCGACATCGTCGGCCGCGAGCAGTTCGCCTCGGGCTTCGATATCGATTTCGAGGCCGAGCCCGAGGAACTGCCGGAAGCCCCCGCAGCCGAGGCCGAAGCCGCCGAGGGCGGCGAAGGCGGCGAAGGCGGGCAACCCCGCGAAGGTCAGCGCTTCGAGGGCCGCCGCGATCGCGATCGTGACGGTCAGCGCTTCGAGGGCCGTCGTGATCGCGATGACCGTCCGCGCGAAGACCGCCAACGTGATGATCGCCCCCGCGACGAGCGCCCGCGTGAAGATCGCCCGCGTGAAGAGCGTGAAGGCGGCGGCCGCCGTGACCGCTGGCGCGACCGGGAAGACCGTCGCGACCGCGGCGAGCGCAACACCAACGCCGAGCGCAGCGGCGAATCGCCTCGCGATCCGCTGGCCGTGGTCGAGCCCCAGGCGGCGGCTCCGCTGGCCGAACCCCACAGCGGCGAATCGCCGCGCCTGCGGGGCCAGGACGGCGCCGTGAGCGAACTTCCGGCTTTTCTGGGTCGTTCCGCGACCCCGCCCGCGGCGGAAGAAACGCCGGCCGTCGAGGTCAAGAAACCGCGTCGCCGCCGGGCTCCGCGCAGCTTCGAAGGTGGAGAGGCCCCGGCCGAAACCGAAGAAGCCTAAGCAATTAACTTCGGTCGCGCGAGGTTAAACCACACCATAGTTGCAATTAAATTAACGACTTACCCGTCGGTCGACTAGTTACGCCCGGGAACTCCCCCTGCGATCTTTAATGCAGCAGGGGAGGACCCATATGCGCAAGAACACCGACATCGAGCTTCCCAAGATCCGGGTAAGGATTCATATCCTGTGCGAGACGTACGCCCGCGCTCAGTCAGTGGAGGAGCGGTCGCGCGTTCTCAACGACATTGAACTCATGGTTTTCCATGCTGCCGATCTTCTCGCATGGGATATAGTCGACGCGCAGCGCGACCAATTGAGTCCAGATCATGCGCATCGGACCGAAGTTTCGCCAGGCAATAAGAAAGGTGACTCGCGCTCAATCGCTGCGTGACGTCGCTGAAAGCCTTGCGGAGTTTGGCGAGCCTTATGGCCTGAAGCGTTTCCTCGTGGCCGAGATCGTCCTCGGCTACGTCCGTCCAGAACTGATCGTTTTCATCGATACCATGGGGCGCGAGTGGCGGCGCCTCTACGCCGAGATGGGCGTCGACCTAGACCCGCTCATCGACGCGATGCGTGACCAGCGGCAGCTGGTGCAGTGGTCCCGGCTGCCGCTCGCCAAACTCAATCCCGTCCAGCGACACTACATCGAGGCCTTCAGCGCCATGGGCGTGGCGGATGGCCTCTCGATCCCCATCTGGGGGCCGAACGGCTACTGGGCCTGGGTCGCGGCGGCGGGCGACCGCCAGCTGGACCTCAGTCATGACGACCGCGAAGCCTTGCAGTTGCTGGCCATGCTGGTTCTCAGCAAATGCCGCCTACTCCGGTACGGCCACCATGTCCCCGGCGCCCACGAACACTCCATAAGCCACCGCGAGGCCGACATCCTCTACTGGGTGCTGGAAGGAAAGACGGACGATGAGATCGCCACCATCGTCGGCCTGGGCCGGGCGACGGTGAAGTTCCATATCCACAACGCCATCATCAAGCTGGACGCCACCAACCGCATCACCGCGGCGGTGAAGGCTCTGAAGTCAGGGCTCTTGCTGGGGCCGATCACGCGCCATGCGGTGATCGTGCCCCAGGACGACTGAGCGGCCTACTCTGCGGCGACGCGCGCCGGGCTCGACACCAGTCCTTCAAGCCGGCCGCGGATGATCTCCTCGGCTTCGCTCACGATCCGATCGACCAGCTCCTTCACCGTCGGGACATCGTGGATCAGGCCCTGGATCATGCCGGCCGACCAGATGCCGCCGTCGGTGTCGCCATTGGCCAGGGCGTCGCGGCCGCGCGTGCCGGCGACCAGGTGCTGGACGTCCTCGAACTTGGCCCCGCCCCGGCGCTCGATCTCGACCACCTGCTGGCTGACCTGGTTGCGCATCACCCGGGCCGTGTTGTGCAGGGTGCGGAAGATCAGGTCGGTCTGACGCTCGTCGTTGGCGACCATCTGCTGCTTGAACACGTCCGGGATCGGGGCTTCCTGGGTGACGCAGAAGCGGGTGCCCATATTGATGCCGTCGGCGCCCAGCGCCAGGGCCGCGACCAGGCCGCGAGCGTCGCCGAAGCCGCCGCTGGCCAGCATCGGGATCTTCACCCGGTCGGCCGCCGCCGGGATCAGCACCAGGCCGGGGATGTCGTCCTCGCCCGGGTGGCCGGCGCACTCGAAGCCGTCGATCGAGATCGCGTCCACGCCCATCCGCTCCGCCGACAGGGCGTGGCGGACGGCGGTGCATTTGTGGATCACCTTGATGCCGTGTTCCTTGAAGTGGTCGACGTGCTCCTGCGGCTTGTAGCCGGCCGTCTCGACCATCCTGACGCCGCTCTCGATGATCACGGCGCGGTACTCGGCGTAGGGCGGCGGCTTGATCGCCGGCAGGATGGTCAGGTTCACGCCGAACGGCTTGTCGGTCAGATCCTTGGTCCGCTGGATCTCCTTGGCCAGGTCTTCCGGCGTCGGCTGGGTCAGGGCGGTGATGAAGCCCAGCGCTCCGGCGTTGGCCACGGCGGCGACCAGCTCGGCCTTGCCGACCCACTGCATGCCGCCCTGGGCGATCGGATGCTCGACCCCGAACAGCTCGGTGAAGCGGGTCTTGATGGCCATGGTTCGTCTCCCAAACGTCTGTTTGGACGAGACTGAGCCACGTCACCCCACGTCAGGCAAGGGGCGGCGCTCGCGCCGCCGCCGGTCAGCCGGGCAGCCGCACCAGGCAGGCGGACGGGTCGGCGGGATCGCCCTCGGCCTCCAGCCGCCCCTCGGCGACGAGCGCCGCGATGGCGACTGCGAGGTCGGCCTCGGTCACCACGCGGCCATGCTCATGGGCGCGGGTCATGTCGACGACCAGAGCCATGCGCATCCAGTATCGGGAGCACTGGGCGAGGATCGCCGCGTCGAAGACGGACGCCATCCCCGCCGCCGACTACATCAGACCCTGGCGGCCGATGGCGTAGAAGCGGTCGGCGCGCTGCTTGATCAGGGCGTCAGCGTCGAGCGGCGTCAGGGCGTCCAGTTCCTGCTCGATGGCGTCGCCCACGGCCTGGATCGCCGCGTCACGGTCCGAATGAGCGCCGCCGACGGGCTCGCCGATGATGCGATCGACCACGCCGGTCCTGATCAGGTCCTGAGCGGTGATGTGCATCTGCTCGGCGGCGTCCTTGGCCCGGGCGCCGTCGCGCCACAGGATCGAGGCCGCGCCCTCGGGCGAGATCACCGAGTAGATCGAGTGCTCCAGGATCAGCACCTTGTTGGCGCCGGCCAGGGCGATGGCGCCGCCGGAGCCGCCTTCGCCGGTGATGGTCGCGACCATCGGCGTGCGCAGCGTCAGGCAGCGCTCGGTCGAGCGGGCGATGGCCTCGGCCTGGCCGCGCTCTTCGGCGCCGAGACCGGGGTAGGCGCCGGCCGTGTCCACGAAGCTGACGACCGGCAGGTTGAACTGCTCCGCCATGTCCATCAGGCGGACCGCCTTGCGGTAACCCTCTGGCCGGGCCATGCCGAAGTTGTGCTTCAGGCGGGTGGTGGTGTCGTGGCCCTTCTCGTGGCCCATCACCACGACCGGTCGGCCGCGGAAACGCCCCAGGCCGCCGATGATCGCCTGGTCGTCGGCGAACTTGCGGTCGCCGTGCAATTCGACGAACTCGTCGATCAGGCCGGCCACGTAGTCGACGAAGTGCGGGCGCTGCGGGTGGCGGGCCACCTGGGTCTTCTGCCAGGCGTCCAGGCCGGCGTAGGCTTCGCGGCGCAGGTCGTCGACCCGCGCGCGCAGGGCCTCGATCTCGCTGTCGAACGATCCGGCCCCGGCGGTTTCGGAGAGCTTGGACAGCTCCTCGATCTTGCCTTCCAGTTCGGCGATCGGCCGTTCGAATTCGAGATAGTGCTGAACCATGAATCGCCTAACGCGGGCCGCCCCTGAAAGGTCGCGAAACTAGTGGCTGGCGTAGGCGGGCACAAGCGGGGCGGCTTCCGCGCGCGGAACTGTGTTCAGAGGAGCTGACCCGCTGCTCCAGAAAAACTCCCGCGCTTAATTCTACTAATTGAGTAGGAATTAGACATCCGAAGACCCTGGAGGTTCGAGATGTCCGGTTCCGTTTCCCTCACCCGCCGCATGGCCCTGTCCCAGGGCGCGGCGGTCACGACGACGCTCTGGCTGGGCTCCAGCGCGCCGGCCCGGGCGGCGACCGCCGACGCCGAGGCGATCCACCGCCGGGCGCTGGTGCTGGACAGCCACGTCGACGTGCTGCTGCCCGAGACGCCCAAGCGGGTCTATCCGGCCTGGGGCGGCACCTATTCCGACATCGACAAGCTGAAGGCCGGCAAGGTCGACGCTCTGGTCTATGCGGTGGCCGTGTCGACCGGCCCGCGCACCCCGCAGGGCTACGCCGCCGCCAAGGCCGAGGCCGACGCCAAACTGGCCGCCATCAAGGCCATCCCGGCGGAGACCGGCGGCGAGGCCCAGATCGCCCGCAGCGCCGACGACGTCCGCCGCATCGTCGGCCAGGGCAAGGTGGCGATCCTGATCGGTTTCCTGAACGCCTATTCGCTGGGCGAGGACGTCGACGGCTTCAACCGGCTGGCGGCCGAGGGCGTACGGGTCGCGGGCCTGGTCCATGCCGGCAACAACGCGTTCGCCGACTCCTCGCGCCCGGCCAAGGGAACCGGCGAGGAGCATGGCGGCCTGTCGCCGCTGGGCAAGGCGGCCGTGACGCGGCTGAACGACCTGGGCGTGCTGGTCGACGTCTCGCAGCTGACGCCCGCCGGCCTGGCCCAGACCCTGGCCCTCACACGAGCCCCGGTGGCCGCCACCCATTCGGCGGCGCGCGGCCTGGTCGACAGCCCGCGCAACCTGTCCGACGCCGAGCTGGACGCCATCAAGGCCAACGGCGGGGTGGTCCAGGTGACCGCCTTCACCAGCTACCTGCTGCCGAAGCCGGCCGGCTACGACCAGGCGCTGGCCGCCCTGCGCGCCAAGTACGGCCTGCCCGTCGACGGCGTCGCCTATCAGGGGGCCGACAACCTGCCCGAGACCGAGAAGACCGCCTTCTTCGCCGCCTATCGCGGGCTGTACCCGGAAGCGACGGTGAAGACCTATGTCGACCATATCGACTATGTGGCCAAGCGGATCGGCGTCGACCACGTCGGCGTCGGCACCGACTTCAACCACGGGGCCGGGATCAAGGGCTTCAAGGACGAGAGCGAGGCCGGCGCGGTCACCCGCGAACTGGTCGCCCGCGGTTACAGGCAAGCCGACATCGACAAGATCTGGGGCGGCAACTTCCTGCGCGTCCTGGCGGCCGCCCAGGCCGCAAAGAGAGGCTAGCCAACCGCCTCCCCGCGTGTGAAACAATTGTTTGAATTCATAACGCAGGGGAAGGACCGACCATGGCGTCTCTCGAAGGCCGCACGGCCATCATCACCGGCGCGGCCAGCGGCATCGGCCGCGCCGCCGCTCAGCTGTTCAGCCAGGCCGGCGCCTTCGTCGTCCTGGCCGACGTGTCCGACAAGGTCGTCGAGACGCTGGAGCTGGTGAAGGCGGCCGGCGGCGCCGGCGAGGCCTATGTCGGCGACGTCGCCGACGCGCCCCTGGTCGACACCCTGGTCGCGCGGGCCGAGGCCAACGGCGGGCTGGACGTGATGTTCGCCAACGCCGGCGTGTCGGGCGGGCTGCCGGGCCTGTTCGAGCTGACCGTCGAGGACTGGGACCGGGTGCTGCGCATCAACACCGTCGGCGTCTTCCTGGCCGTGCAGGCGGCGGCCAAGGTGATGGCCCCGCGCGGCAAGGGCTCGATCATCTGCACCGCCAGCGTCGCCGGCATCCGGTCCGGCGCGGGCGGCATGCCCTACAGCGCCAGCAAGGCGGCGGTGATCAGCATCGTCCAGACCGGCGCCAACCAGCTGTCCGGCACCGGGGTGCGCATCAACGCCGTCTGTCCGGGCCTGACCGAGACCGGCATGACCCAGGTGGTCTTCGACCGCGCCCGCGAGCGCGGCACCGAGAACAAGATTGGTCAGCTGAACCCGCTGCGCCGCGCCGCCGTGCCGGAGGAGATCGCCCGCGTGGCCCTGTTCCTGGCCTCCGACGACGCCAGCTACGTCAACGGCCAGGCCATCGCCGTCGACGGCGGCCTCAGCAGCAGCCATCCTGTCGTGCCGGGGAAGATGGCCTAGACCCTCGGGGGCATGCTCCGGCGAAGCCGGTGCGTGTCCCCTGCCTCCACGCGACCACGGGGACACGCACCCTACGGGAGCATGTCCCCGTCGACCCGTTCGGCGACTCAGGACCTGATCGCCGGTGGCGGTCCGTGGAGTGGAGCGAATGTCGAACGGCGACGGGATCAGGATCATCCCCACCCGGTCGCCGGAGTCGGCCGCCTTCGTCGCCGACGTCGAGCGGGCGATGGCCCTCACGCCCGTGCTCAACCGCCTGACCTATGCCGACGCCGACAAGGTCCGGGCGCTGTTCGGCGAGCTGACCGGCCAGACTCTGGACGAGCGGTTTCGCCTGATCCCGCCGTTCTACACCGACACCGGCCGCAACATCCGCGTCGGCGAGCGGGTGTTCATCAACCAGAACTGCACCATCTACGACCTGGCCGAGGTCCGGATCGGCGATGACGTGATGATCGGGCCGAACGTCAGCCTGATCACCTCCGCCCATCCGGTCTCGCCGTCGGAGCGCCGCGCCTACCTGATCGGCAAGCCGATCACGATCGGCCGGAACGTCTGGATCGCGGCGGGCGTCACCGTCATCGGCGGCGTGACCATCGGCGAGAACTCGGTGATCTCGGCCGGATCCGTGGTCACCCGAGACGTCCCGCCGAACACCCTGGTCGGCGGCAATCCGGCGCGGCTGATCCGGGACATCGAGGGGTAGGCCCGATAGCGACGATCGCCGACAGCCGCGGGCAAGCTCGCCCTACGCCCTAGGGCACATGCACGGACCAAACCTCAATGCGACCCTTCTCGTCATCGAACAGACTGGCATGGACGGTCAGATCGCCGACGGTCTCCCGGGTGGTCGTCAGATCGACCAGGATCGCCCAATGACCGTCCATCCAGCGGTAGACGGACGCCCCCTACTCCCGCACCCGCACGATCACCGACTGGCTGGCCACGGCCATCAGCTCGCCGGTCTCGGCGAAGAGGTTCATCGAGCCGTGGCCGACGCCGGCGTGGATGCCGCTGATCGAGATGTCGGCCAGCACCCAGCGGGTCGGGACGATCTTCAGGACGCGCAGGGTGTTGTCGAGGCTGTTGCCGCCGGCCTGCAGGCCCAGGGCGTGGCCGAAGCCGGACGGGACGTAGTCGGCGAACACCGCCAGCATGGCCGCGTCGACCGGGACGTCCTCGACCGTGCGCATCCACATCTGCATGCGGCCGTCCTCGCTGACCTGGCCCGTGCGGTTCTTCAGGTCGTAGCGGCCGTCGGGCGCGCGGCGCTCGATCCGGCGGTTGAGGTTGTCGCCCTCGTCCGGCCAGAGCAGCACGGGGTCGCAGTCCTCGGGCGGCGGGAGCACCGGCATCCTCGGCCACTGGTAGTCGCGCGAATCCGGTCGGGCGCCGAGGGCGGCGTTGACGGTGACGACCTCGTTCTCGCCGACATGGGCGCTGACCCGCGCCTGGGTCGTGTACTTGCCGGCGTTGGAGATCCAGACGTCGAAGTCCACCACCGAGGGCGGCCGGGCGTAGGACAGGTACTGCGCCGTGGCCCAGACCACCGGCCGGCCGCAGGTCTGCTCCAGCGCCGAGATCGAGGCGGCCAGGCCGATGCCGCCATACATGAACAGGCGATCCATCGGGCCGACGCAGACGGCGGGGGTCAGCGGCATGTGCCAGCGATGCGGGTTGTGCGACCCGCGCAGGTCGAAGAAGGGCGAGGACATGGCGTCCTCATGATGCGAACCAAGCGCCCTGTCGACGCGAATTTCCCTGCATCGCGTTGCAGCGTTTGCTAGCGTCCGCGACGGAAACCGGCCCTTCGGAACCCGTCATGGACGCCCTCGCCCGCCCGATCGTCCCGCCCGCGCCCTACGTTCACCGCCAGGAGCTGCCGATCTGGCGTCTGGTGCTGTCGACAGCCAAGAACTCGCTTGGCAACTGGGCCGAGAGCAGCTTCGACGCCCTGCTCGGCCGGCGGAACGTGTTCGGCATCGACAGCCTGCTGGTCAACGATCCCAAGTGGGTCCGGCACGTGCTCCACGCCAACCTGCACAACTACGTCAAGCCGCCCGCCATGGTCAGGCCCGTGCGGCCGCTGGCCGGCGAAGGCGTGCTGCTGGCCGAGGGGCCGGAGTGGAAGCGTCAGCGTCGGATGCTGGCCCCCGCCTTCACCCCGGCCAGCGTCGGGCTGCTGCTGCCCCATTTCCAGGCCGCGTCGGAGGCCATGGTCCGGCGACTGGAGAAGACCCCCCGGGTCGACCTGTCGGAGGCCTTCCACCAGGCCGCGCTCGACGCGGTGCTGCGCGCCCTGTTCTCACTGCCGGTCGACGAGAGCCGCACCGGCCTGGCCGCCATCGTCCGCGACTACCTGGCCGGGCCGGGCCGCCCCAACCTGTTCGACGGCTTCGCGCGCGCCGAGGACGACTTCGGCTTCGCCCTGGCGCGGCGGCGCACCTTCCGGCGTCACTGGTTCAAGGCGGTCGACTCGATCATCGCCGCTCGCAAGGCCGCGCCGGCGGGGGCGACGCACGGCGATCTGCTCGACCTGCTGCTGGCCGTCCGCGATCCGGAGACCGGCGCGCCGCTGTCGGACGTCGAGATCCGCGACCAGTGCGCGACCATGCTGCTGGCCGGGTTCGAGACCACCTCGCGGCTGCTGTTCTGGTGCAGCTACCTGCTCACTCTCGACCCGACGGAACAGGCCCGCCTGCGCCAGGAAGTCACCGCCTTTCCCCCGGAAAAGGTCGCCTCGCTGGAGGATCTGCAGCACTGGCCGCGGCTGAAGCAGGCGCTGTGCGAGACGCTGCGGCTCTATCCGCCGGTGCCGGTGATGCTGCGCCGCGCACTGGGGCCAGACACCATCGGCGAGCACGAGATCGGCGACGGGACGCTGCTCTGGATCAGCCCCTGGGTGATCCATCGCCACCGGGCCTTCTGGGAGCATCCGACCGCCTTCATGCCCGACCGCTTCGCCGGCAAGGGCCAGCCCTGGGTCAGCGAGCCGGCCTTCCTGCCGTTCTCGGCCGGGCCGCGGATCTGCATCGGCGCCAGCTTCGCCATGGCCGAGGCCTCGATCGTGCTGGCGACGCTGCTGGCGCGGTTCGAGCTGTCGCTGGACGCCGCCCGCCCCATCCTGCCGGTCGGCGGCGTGACGACGGCCCCGGACCACGAGCCGCTCTTCACGCTGGAGAGGATCGCCTGACGCTCCAATGGAGGATCCTCCCCTTTGGGGGAGGTGGCTCGCCGTAGGCGAGACGGAGGGGGTTGCTGGGACGGCAGCCTGATATGCATCTCCGGAGATCCCGCACCGACTGCCCATGACCCCCTCCGTCGGCTTCGCCGACAGCTCCCCCAAAAAGGGGAGCATCCAGGGGCTAGGCTCCCAACAGCGCCAGGGCGAACCAGCCCTTCGGGTCGGTCCACAGCTGCTTCGTCCGCCAGCCGCCGCGTTCGGCCAGGGCGGCGACGCCTTCCGGCGTGTACTTGTAGGAACTCTCGGTGTGGATCGTCTCGCCAGGCGCGAACCGGAAGCTCTCGCCGTCGATGGTCGCCGAAGTCGGCTGCAGCGCCCGCAGGTGCATCTCGATCCGCGACGCCTCGGCGTTCCAGCGCGCCTCGTGCGCGAAGGCGTCCAGGTCGAAACCCGCGCCCAGCTCGCGGTTGGCGCGGACCAGCAGGTTCAGGTTGAAGGCCGCCGTCACCCCGGCGGCGTCGTCGTAGGCCGCTTCGAGCGTCGCGGCGTCCTTGACCAGGTCGACGCCGAGCAGCAGCTGCGCGCCGCGCCCCAGATGCTCGCGCATGTCTGACAGCAGCGTCGCCGCCTCCGGCGGATCGAAGTTGCCGATCGTCGAGCCGGGGAAGAAGCCCAGCCGATGGGTGGCGTGGGCCGCCGCCGGCTGAGCCTTGAGATTGGTGAAGTCGCCGGCCACGCCGCGCGTGGGCAGGCCGGGGAAGCGCCGCGCCACCTCCGCCGCCGTGGCGCGGGCGGCGCCGGGGTCGATCTCGACGCAGACATAGCCAGCGGGGCGGTTCAACGCCGCCAGCAGCAGCGCCGCCTTGTCCGCCGAGCCCGACCCGAACTCGACCACCGACCGGTCGGGGCCGACGGCCCGGGCGATCTCCGGCCCGATCCGTCGCAGCAGAGCCGTCTCGGTGCGGGTCGGGTAGTACTCGGGCAGGCGGGTGATCTCGCCGAACAGGCGCGAGCCCTCGGCGTCGTAGAACCACTTGGGCGGAGTGGCTTTGGGCGCGGCCGACAGGCCCTCGACCAGGTCGGCGGCGAACAGGGCGCGCGACAGATCCGCGCCGAGGGGAACCGACTTGTTCATCAGATGTCCTTGGCCAGGCGCAGGCCGGAGAACATCCAGCGCTGATGTGGGTGGTAGAAGTTGCGATAGGCGGCGCGCGCGTGGCCGGGCGGCGTGGCGCAGCAGCCGCCGCGCAGGACGAACTGCCTGGCCATGAACTTGCCGTTGTACTCGCCGAGCGCGCCCTGGGCCGGCCGGAAGCCCGGATAGGGTCCGTAGGCGCTGGCGGTCCATTCCCAGAGATCGCCGAACAGCTGGTCCCCCGCGCCGGACGGACGCGGCCGCAGGACGTCGGCGTCCATGAAGTTGCCGGTCGCGGGGCGATCGGCGGCGAGGGTCTCCCACTCCGCCTCGGTCGGCAGGCGGGCGCCCGCCCAGCGGGCGAAGGCGTCGGCTTCGTAGAAGCTGACGTGCTGGACGGGCGCGTCGGGATCGACCGCCTCGCGGCCCGCCAGCGTCACCGACACGCCCTCCTCGCGCCAGTATTCCGGCGCGTCCCACCCCTGGGTCCGCACCGTCTCCCAGCCTTCGGACAGCCAGAGGGCCGGATCGCGATAGCCGCCGTCCTCCATGAAGGCGGCCCACTCGCCGTTGGTGACCAGCCGGTCGGCCAGGGCGAAGGGCTCCAGCCAGACCTTGTGGCGCGGTCCCTCGTTGTCGAAGGCGAAGGCTCCATCGGCGACGGCGCCGATCTCCATCAGGCCGCCGCCGTGCTCGATCCAGCCGGCGGCGCGGGCCTTGGGGCCGGCGGCGCTCTTCAGGTCGGCGCGATAGGCCGGACCGTCCGGATGGCGGGCCAGCAGGGCCAGGATGTCCATGAGGAACAGCTCCTGATGCTGCTCCTCGTGCGCCAGGCCGAGCTCGATCAGCGGCGCGGCGGCGGCGAAGGCGACGGCGTCGGCCTCACGCACGTAGCGTTCCAGCCCCGCGTCGACGCGGCGACGCCAGGCCGTGACCTCGCTCAGGGCCGGACGGGTGATCAGGCCGCGTTCGGGGCGCGGCTGCCGGGCGCCGACGGCCTCGTAGTAGCTGTTGAACAGAAAGCCGGCCGAGGCCGGGCGCGCCGGCGCCATGCCGGCCGGGCCGAGCAGGAACTCGTCGAAGAACCAGGTGGTGTGCGCCAGATGCCATTTGCCGGGACTGGCGTCCGGCATGGCCTGGGCCTGCAGGTCCTCCGCCGACAGCGGCGCGGCGAGCGCCAGGGTGCGGCCGCGGACAGCGGCGATCGCCGTGATCCACCTCTCCCGGTCGCCGATATCCAAGGCCATAGGCACGCCCTCGCCCGTTGCGATCCGAAACGATCAACGCGGATCGGGACGATAGGGCTCCGGCAGAACGGCGTCTTGCGGAAATGAGACCTTGCGGAACGGCTGGTGACATCCTTTGTCAGCAGCCGTTCCGGCGGGGTCAGAAGCCGTACAGGGCCGCGTATTCCGGATCCTTGGCGGCGATCTGGCGAGCGCTGTCGACCATCACCTTGGCCTGTTTCCAGGTGGCGTCGTCCTGCATCTTGCCGTCGAGCATCACCACCCCGGCGCCGTCGGGCATGGCCTCCAGGATGCGCTTGGCGAAAGCCACCTCGCCCGGATCGGGGCTGAACACCTGCTTGGCGATGGCGATCTGGTTCGGATGCAGGCTCCAGGCGCCGACGCAGCCCAGCAGGAAGGCGTTGCGGAACTGCTGCTCGCAGGCCTCCAGGTCGGCGATGTCGCCGAACGGACCGTAGAAGGCGTTGATCCCGGCCGCGGCGCAGGCGTCGACCATCTTGGCGAAGGTGTAGTGCCAGATGTCCTGCTGGGCGCCGACGCGCGGGCCCCCGTCGGCGCGGGGATCCTCGACGACCTTGTAGAAGGGATGCCCGCCGCCGACACGGGTGGTCTTCATCCGGCGGCTGGCGGCCAGGTCGGCCGGTCCCAGGCTGATGCCCTGCATCCGCGGGCTGGCCGCGGCGATGGCCTCGACGTTGTTCACGCCCTCGGCGGTCTCCAGGATGGCGTGCAGCAGGATCGGCTTCTTCAGGCCGTGCCTGGCCTCCAACAGGGCCAGCAGCTGGTCGATGTAGTGGATGTCCCAGGGTCCCTCGACCTTGGGGATCATCATCACATCCAGGCGGTCGCCGACGCCCGCGACGATCTGGGTCACGTCGTCCAGATGCCAGGGCGAGTTCAGGCAGTTCACCCGGGTCCAGAGGCCCACGCCCATCGCCGCGAAGTCGGTCGCGTTGGCCATCTCGATGAAGCCGGCGCGGGCGGCCTCCTTGGCGTCAGCGGGGATGGCGTCCTCAAGGTTTCCCAGGATCACATCCACGTCGCGGGCGATCTCCGGGACCTTGGCGCGGACCTTCTCCAGGTGCGGCGGCACGAAGTGGATCATGCGCTCGACGCGGGCCGGCGGCTCGCGCAGCGGTTCAGGCGCGCCGATGGCCAGGGGTTTGAAAAATCCGCGCGGCGTCTTCATGGCGTCTCCCGTCCCGTCTTCTCGCAGTTGCGAGAAGCAATGCGGCGCGGTCGGTGACGCGTCAAGCCGACGGCTTACGCCGACGCCCCCCGTCGGCGGGCGGTTCCGTCTCGTCGTCCTCGGGCGCGGACGGCCGCAGGGCCTCCTCCGCCGCATCGTTGCTGGACGCCTTGGCGCGACGCCCCTTCGAGGCGCTCCCCGTCGGCGGCTCCAGGCGCAGCGCGCGCCGGGCGTCGTCGCCCTGCTCCCCGAAGACCGAGCGGATGTGGAGGTCGTGCTGCGGCGTCGGCACCTCGATCCCAGCCTTGCGCAGCGCGTCGTCGATCGCCCAGGTGTAGGCCGCCTGCATGGCGTTCGGGCGTTTCACGGCCTCCAGCCGCGGCCAGACGACCAGCTCGAAGTTCAGGCTGCTCTCGCCGAAGCCGACCAGCCAGACCTGGGTGCGGTAGGTGGGGCTGTCGGGCAGGGTGAAGGGCACCGCCCGGGCCGCCTCCAGCACGGCGTCGCGGACCGTCTCCTTGTCGACGCCGTAGGCCGCGCGGAACGGCACATGGATGCGCCGGGTGTGCCCGCGCAGGGTCCAGTTGGTGACCGTGCCCTGGATCAGCTGGCTGTTGGGGATCAGGATATCGACGCTGTCGTTGTTCCGGATCCGGGTCGCCCGGGCGCCGATCTCGTGGACCACGCCGCGCTGGCCGGCCTCCAGTTCGATGTAGTCCCCGACGCGCAGCTCCTCGTCAAAGATCAGCACCAGGCCGGAAACGAATTCCTTCACCACCCCCTGCAGACCCAGACCGACGCCGACGCCCAGAGCGCCACCGAAGATGGCCAGCGACGAGAGGTCGACGCCCAGAGCCGACACCCCCGCGAACAGGCCCAGCACGATCAGGCCGTAGGTCGACAGCTTCTCGACGATGTAGAGCGCCGCCGTCCCGCGCTTGGCGCGGTCCCGGATGCGCTTGAGCACCTCCCCGACGATGCGGGCCACGATGAAGGCGACCGCCACCGTGATCAGGGCGGTGACCAGCGGGCCGGCGGTGATCGGCGTCGCACCGATCTTGAACAGCACCGTCTTCTCGAGCTGTTCGAGCTGGACGATTTCCTGCCGCATGGCCGCCCCTACGCCTTCTTCACGAACTCGGTCCTGAGGACGAGACCCTTCACCTTGTCGACGTTGGCCTCGATCTCGGCGGGATCGCCGGTCAGGCGGATCTTGCGGACCATCGTGCCGCGTTTCAGCGTCACCCCGCCGGAACCCTTGACCTTCAGATCCTTGATCAGGGTCACGCTGTCGCCGTCGTTGAGGACGGCGCCGTTGCTGTCGCGGGTTTCTTCAGACACGGTCGTTGTCGCTCCTCGAGGCCAGGCAGGTTCCTGCAAGACGCTTTTTGGCCTTCGAACGCAAGGGTCGGCGGCGGCGGCGGGGCGGCCCGCTACCTCTTTCGCGCCAGCGGATGCTTGGTCTTCACCACCTCGGCGAGGCGGTCGCCCGCGACGTGGGTATAGATCTGGGTCGTGGCGATGTCGGCATGGCCGAGCAGGGTCTGGACGACGCGCAGGTCGGCGCCGCCCTCCAGCAGATGGGTCGCGAAAGCGTGGCGCAGAACGTGCGGGCTGACCTTCTCGCGGTCGATGCCGGCCGCCATCGCCGCCTCTTCCAGCAGCTGGGAGAACCGGCGAGGAGTGAGCTTCCCTCCCTTGCCGCGCGAGGGGAACAGCCAGGGATTGGCGGCGTCCCCCTTGGGCCGGAACGTCTTGCGGACCTCCAGCCAGGCCTTGGTCGCCGCGCGGGCCGCGTCGTTCAGGGGCGCCAGCCGCTCCTTGCCGCCCTTGCCCTTGACGATCAGATAGGCGGGATCCCGCGCCAGGGCCGACAGCGGCAGCCCCATGACCTCCGACACCCGCATGCCGGAGGCGTAGGTCAGCTCGATCAGGCAGGCGAGACGCAGACCCTGACCGCCGTCCTTGGCCGAGGCGGCGGCGATCAGGCGCTCGACCTCCTCGCGCGACAGCACCTTGGGCAACGGCCGGCCCTTGCGCGGCGCCTCGACGCGGCGCGACGGATCGTCCTGCCGCCAGCCCTCGCCCAGCACGAAACGATAGAACTGGCGTACGGCGGCCCTTCGACGGGCGGCCGTGGCCGGCGACAGTCCGATGGCGCCGAGGTTGGCGAAATAGGCCTCGACGTCCTCGGCCGCGGCCGTGCCCAGGTCCCGCCCGCGAGCCTTCAGATAGGCCGAGGCGTCGGCCAGATCCTTGCCGTAGGCGGTGATCGTGTTGCGGGCCGCCGCGCGTTCGACGGCCATCATTTCCAGGAAGGCCTCGACCCAGCCCTCGCTCATTGGACCTGCAGCGTGGTCAGGGCCTCGTCGGCGAAGGCGACGGCCGCCTCGCCCAGACCCGCGCGGTGCAGGGCCGCGACGACCCGCGCCGTGTCCGCGGGCCGGATCTTGGCCCCGGCGTCGGCGGCGATGTCGAGCGCCAACAGCGCCGTCTCGCCCTTCAGCCCAGCGGCGGCGGCCAGGTCCAGGGCCGCGAGCCGGTTGGCCGCCACCGTCCCGGCCGGCACATCGAAGCCGGCGAAGGTCCCTCGCTGGCTCTCGGTGAACGGCGCGCCCAGCGCGGCGGCGATCAGCAGCGCCGATTGATAGCGTCCGCGGGCCTTCGCCTCGGCGGCCGCCGCCTGGACGAACAGGGCGTCGACCTCGGCCTCGCGGCCTTGCTGAGCGGCCAGCCGCGCGGCCAGACGCGAACCCTCGATCGGCGCGTCGGCCCTGTCTGCTCCCGGCGACTCGACAGCCGCCAGCGCCGCGGACGAAGCGCCCTTGGTCACGGCGGTCAGGTCCAGGCCCAGCCGCCTCGACAGCGAATAGTCGATCCCGTCGCGCAACGAGGCCTCGCCGCCGCCCTCGCCGGCGATCACGGCCCGGGTCAGGCGGGACGTCGTCGCGTCGTTGGCCAGCGTCAGGGTCAGCTCGGCGGCGTCGCCCTGGCCGGCGCGGGCTTGGCAGTAGGCGCGCAGCCGCAGCCAGTAGGACTCGCCGCGTCCGGTCGCGAGCTGCTCGGCCGTGCGGCAGGCGGCGTCGTCCTGGCCGTTGAACAGGGCCGCCTCGGCGGCGGCCTGCGACAGGGCGGGGTTGCTCGACAGGCCCTGCGCCCGTTCCAGCGCGGCCCAGGCGGCGTACGGACGGCCGAGGTCGAGGAGCGCGTCGGCCCGCGCCGCGGCCAGCGCCGGATCACGGCCGGCCTCGCCGGGTCCGATGGCGGCCGTCGCCAGCACCTGCCGCGCCAGCCTGGCGGCCGCCGGGGTCAACTGCTTGGCGGCCAGTTTCGGCAGGACCGCCTTGGCGACGTCGGCCGAGGTCCCGCGCCACAGGTCGGCGCCGAGTCCCGTGTCCGACAGGCCGAGCGAGAAGTAGTCCGGAGCCGCCAGGGGCTGGACGTCCACCTGGGCGGCGGCGGGCGGGACGATCAGAGCCGCGAGCGCGGCGGAGAGCACGAACGAGCGCATGGTCGAAACCTAGCACCACTGTCCCGTCCAGCGGGAGGCTTCTCGCCTCAGGCCCGAAGCGCCAGATCACGCAGCAAGGGAAGGGCGGCGTGGGCCAGGGCGATGGCTTTGGCGTCGATCGGGCTGTTCTGCGAGGAGACCTTGGCGACGACCACGCGACTCTCGCGGTCGACGAACAGGTTCTGCCCGTGGATGCCCATGGCGAACATGCTGCCCGGCCGGTCGTGGGTGACGTACCAACCGGCGCGATAGCTCATCTCTCGGCTGACATGTCGGAACGCCTCGCCCCACTCGCCGTCCGCCCAGGCCTGGCGGTCGCCGGCGGTCAGCAGGTCCTCGATCCAGCCGGCCGGAAAGACCTGGGCTCCGTCCCGGACGCCGCCGTCGACCACCAGCCATCCGACGCGAGCGAAGTCACGCACCGTGGCGCAAAGCCCGCCCGTGCAGCGCGGCGCGCCGGCCCGGTCGAGCGTGATCAACGCCGAGCGCTCGGCGCCCGCGGGCCTCCACAGCAGATCGGAAGCCAGTTCGACGAACGGGCGGCCGCCGGCCCGCTCCATCACCCAGCCGAGCAGGTCGGTGTTCGGCGAGGTGTAGCGGAACGGCCCGCCGTGCGGCCCGGCGGCGGGCGGCAGGGTGGTGAGGAAGTCGTGCAGGTTCGCGCCGGCCTCGTCGGGCGCGTAGGGATCCCAGTTGGCGGCGGCCTGATAGGCGCGCTGCCCTTCCGGATCCAGGATCACGCCGGTGCGCATGTCGAGCAGATCGCGGACCGTCGCGTCCTGCCAGCCGCTGAAGGCGACCTCCGGCACATAGTCGGAAACCGGGGCCTCGACATCCAGCCGCCCGGCGCCGGCCAGGGCGCCGGCGACCAGGCCGCTCAATGACTTGGTCGCCGACATGACGATGTGCGGCGTCTCGGGGTCGAGACCGTTGCGATAGATCTCGAACAGAATCCGACCGTCGCGCAGGACGACCATCCCGTCCGTCGCCGTCGCCGTCAGGAAGCCTTCCAGATCGAGCGTCGTCCCGTCCGGCCGGTCCAGGCGGAAACCCTCGAACGCCGACGGCGTCTCGACCAGCGCCCGCGGCGCGCCGGCCGCGATTTCGCCGACGGGCAGGATCCGCGGGATGTTGCGGAAGGCCCAGCGGCTCCAGGGCGAGGATCGCCAGTTGGCGAGGGACGCGGCGGCGGGATCGGCGCCGATGGATGCCTGGTCGGCGGACATCGCGGTCTCCGGGGGGAACGCCCGTACCTATGCCCTTGCGCGCCCATATCCAACCGGCCGTGACGGAAACCTCGTGAACGCTTGGCCCCACGGCCCCGCGTCGTGTAAGCGGAACCGCGACATGACCCCGGACCCCCGCCTCCGCGCCAAGACCATCGCCCTCGTCGGCCTGATGGGCGTCGGCAAGAGCAGCATCGGCCGCCGCCTGGCGCTGGCGCTGGACATGCCCTTCCGCGACGCCGACACCGAGGTGGAGAACGCCGCCGGCCAGTCGATCGCCGACATCTTCGCCGCCTACGGCGAGCCGGTGTTCCGCGAGGGCGAGCGCAAGGTGATCGCGCGGTTGCTGGACGAAGGCCCGCACGTGCTGGCCACCGGCGGCGGCGCCTTCGTCAACGACGAGACCCGCGCCCTGATCAGGGAACGGGCGATCTCGGTCTGGCTGAAGGCCGATCTGGAGCTGCTGGCGCGCCGCGTGGGCCGCAAGGACACCCGCCCCCTGCTGCGCGGCAAGGATCCGCTGGAGGTCCTCAAGGCCCAGGCCGAGGCGCGTTATCCGCACTACGAACAGGCCGACATCGTCGTCCTGACCGGGGACACGCCGCATTTCGAGGCCGTCGACGCCGTGCTCGAAGCCCTGAACCGCCACCTGATCGGAGCCGAGTCGTGAGCCGAACCCTCCCTGTGGGCCTGGGCGCGCGCGCCTATGACGTCGTGGTCGGACCGGGACTGATCGACCGGGCCGGCGAGCGGATCGCGCCCCTGCTCAAGAGCCGCCGGACCGCCGTCGTCACCGACAGCAACGTCGGCGAGCATCACGGCGAACGCCTGGCGGTGTCGCTGGAGAAGGCCGGCGTCTCGGTCGACGTCATCACCGTGCCGGCGGGCGAGGAGAGCAAGAGCTTCGAAGGCCTGGCCTCCCTGTCGGACCAGTTGCTGGAGCTGGAGCTGGACCGCGGCGACCTGATCGTGGCCTTCGGCGGCGGCGTGGTCGGCGATCTGGCCGGCTTCGCCGCGGCGATCTACAAGCGCGGCATCGACTTCGTGCAGGTCCCGACCAGCCTGCTGGCCCAGGTCGACAGCTCGGTCGGCGGCAAGACCGCCATCGATACCCCGCGCGGCAAGAACCTGATCGGCGCCTTCCATCAGCCGCGGCTGGTCCTGGCCGACCTGGACGTTCTGGCCACCCTGCCGGCCCGCGAAATGGCCTGCGGCTACGCCGAGGTGATCAAGTACGGGATGCTGGGCGACGCTGCGTTCTTCGCCTGGCTTGAGCAGCACGGCCCGGCCGTGCTGGAGCGCGAGGTCGAGGCCCTGACCCACGCCGTCTCGCGGTCCGTCGAGATGAAGGCCGAGATCGTCGCCGAGGACGAGAAGGAGCAGGGCCGCCGCGCCCTGCTGAACCTCGGCCACACCTTCGGCCACGCCCTGGAGGCCGAGACCGGCTTCGGCGACGCGCTCAAGCACGGCGAGGCAGTCGCCGCCGGCTGCGCCATGGCCTTCCGCTTCTCGGCCGCCCTGGGCCTGTGCCCGGCCGAGGACGCCGAGCGTGTCGAGCGGGCCCTGCGCGCGGTGCGCCTGCCGACCCGGATCGCCGACCTGCCGGTCCGAGACATGAGCGTCGAGCGCCTGATCGCCCATATGGGCCAGGACAAGAAGGCCGAAGGCGGGCGACTGACCTTCATCCTGGCCCGCGCCGTCGGCGACGCCTTCGTCGCGAAGGACGTCGACCCCGAACCGTTGCGGCGCTTCCTGGTCTCTGAAGGCGCGCACGGAACTTCGTCCTAGGCTGCACGTTTCACGCGAGCCGGCGGACTTTTGGGGGGTGACGCTGCGTGGAAGAACCAGTTCGACCAGATTTGACGACACGGCCGGACGAGGACGCCGAGAGGCTCCGCTCCGCCTTGGCCGAAGAAATCCGCCGCACGGACATCCTGATCCGCGTGGGCGAGGCCATCGGCTCCGGCCGTGACGTCGCCGCCGTGGTCCAGACCGTCGTCGATGGCGGGGTCGAGCTGACCGGCGCCGACTACGGGGCCTTCTTCTACACGGTGGTCAATCCAGGCGGCGAAGGGCTCATGCTGTACAGCCTGTCTGGGGCGCCGAAGGCGGCGTTCGAACGCTTCCCGATGCCGCGCAACACGCAGATCTTCGCGCCGACCTTCCGCGGCGAGGGCGTCGTCCGCTCCGACGACATCACCCGTGACGCCCGCTACGGCCACAATGCGCCCTACCGCGGCATGCCGGAGGGGCACTTGCCGGTGCGGAGCTTCCTGTCGGTCCCCGTGAAATCACGATCCGGCCAGGCCCTGGGCGGCCTGCTGTTCGGCCACCCCGACGCCGGCCGCTTCGTCGAGGCGCACGAGCGCCTGCTGATCGGTCTGGCGGGTCAGGCCGCGGCGGCGCTGGAGGCGGTCAAGGCGCACGAGGCGGCCCTGGCCGCCGCCGAGGCTCGCCGCGCGACCGAGGCCACCCTCGGCGAGGATCTGTCGTTCGCGCTCGACGCCGGCCGGATGGGCTTCTGGAAACTGGACGTCGAGACCCTGACCTACGAGGCTTCCGACCTCTGCAAGGCCAACTACGGCCGCCGGCCGGACGAGGCCTTCGGCTACCAGGACCTGATCGCGGCGGTGCATCCGTCCGACCGGGATCGCATGCGCGCCGCCATCGAGACGGCTGTCCGCGACGGCTCGCCCTACGAAATAGAGTACCGCGTCGTCTACCCGTCCGGCGAGGAGCGCTGGGTGCATTCGCGGGGACGCACCGACCGGCTCCAGGAAAACGACGAAGCGCGGCGTATGGCGGGCATCTCGCTCGACATCACGGAGCGGCGTCGCGCCGACGAGCGCCAGAAACTGCTGCTCAACGAGCTGAATCACCGGGTGAAGAACACCCTGGCCGCCGTGCAGTCGATCGCCTTCCAGACCCTGCGCACCACCTCGTCGCCGCGCCGCTTCCGCGAAGCCTTCGAAGCGCGCCTGCTGGCCCTGTCGCAGACCCACAACCTCCTCACCCGCGAGAACTGGGAGAGCGCGGGACTGCAGGACGTGCTGCTGGCCGAGCTCGAGGCTTTCGACGGCGGCGAGCGCATCCGCATGGACGGCCCCGACGTGCATCTGTCGCCGAAGGCGGCGGTGGCGTTCGGCATGGCCTTTCACGAGTTGGCCACCAATGCGGTCAAGTATGGCGCCCTGTCTTCGCCGTCGGGGAGGATCACGGTGGACTGGGGGGCGGACGACGACGACCTGTGGCTGAACTGGCGCGAGGAAGGCGGCCCGCCCGTCGAAGTTCCGACGCGGCGCGGCTTCGGATCCCGGCTCCTGCAACGCGGTTTGTCGGCCGAATTGGGGGGACGCGTGGAACTGGACTACGCCCCGCCGGGTTTGACATGCGCCATGCGTCTTCCATTGGCGGCGCTGGATCGAGAGGGGTGAACCTGTGGGTCAGAGCCTGACGGGCCTGAGGGTCCTGGTCGTGGAAGACGAGATGTTGGTCTCGATGCTGGTCGAGGACATGCTGGCGGACTTCGGATGCGCGGTGGTGGGCCCCGCCCCGGACTTCGACCGGGCCCTGGATCTGGCCAACTCGGCGGACATCGACGCGGCGCTGCTGGACGTGAATGTCGCCGGCCAGGCCGTGTTTCCCGTCGCCGACGCCCTGAAGGCGCGGGGCGTGCCCTACGCCTTCGCCAGCGGTTACGGGCAGGCCGGCCTGTCCGAGGAACACCAGGACGCACCGGTGCTGCAGAAGCCGTTCCGGCAGGCCGACCTGGAGCGGACGCTGAGCGGCCTGTTCGACCGCGACGCGGCCTAGAGCAGATCGGCATTCAACCTGGCGGCCCGGTAGACTGGGCTATCCGTTTCTATCCGATGGTCCTCGCGAAGGCGGGGACATACGGTTATGGGGGCCCATTGAGCGTGACCGTCGATTGATCCTTAGCCTTCGCCCGGCGCGAGGGCCTTCAGCGACAGGGCATGGACCGGGCCTGACAGCTCTTCGGACAGCGCCGCATAGACCTTCCGCTGGCGCATCACGCGCGGCACGCCCACGAAGGCGGGCGACTCGATCAGCACGTTGAAATGGCTCTCGCCGCCCTCTCGATGACCGGCGTGCCCCTCGTGGCGCGCGGAATCATCGACCACCTCGAGACGGGTCGGAGCGAAGGCCTGGGTCAGTTTGTCGTGGATCGTCTTGGATATGGTGGCCATTTTGCAAAGGTCAATTCTTGAAAGCGCGGGGTGTGACCGCATACTTCGGGGCATGGCCGGCGCCTTTCAATACCGTCCGAAGTTCGTGGACATCCGCGTCCGCCCTCCCAAACCCGAGGAGGAGGCGGCGGCGGAGGACGTCACGCGCCTGAAGCCGGGCGAGCGGCGCTGCGACCACGCCGACTGCATGTCGGTCGCCACCGCCCGCGCGCCGAAGTCGCGCGACCTGCCCGGCCAGTTCTACTGGTTCTGCCAGCAGCATGCGGCCGAGTACAACAAGAGCTGGAACTTCTTCGCCGGCATGACCGACGAGGCGATCGCCGCCGCCCAGGCCGCCCGCGCCACCGGCGAACGCCCGACCTGGAGCTTCAAGGCCTCCAACCGCTCGCGCGAGTCGGCGGCCCGCAACAAGGGACCGGAGGGCTGGAACGACCCGTTCAGCCTGTTCGGCTTCGCGACGACCGGACAGTCGGGCGCGGCGGCGGCGCCCATCCGCGCCGACGGCCGCACGCTGGGCAAGCTGGAGCGCAACGCCCTGGCCGACCTGGACCTGCCGGAGACGGCGGAGAAGGCCGAGATCCGCGTGCGCTACACCGAGCTGGTCAAGAAGTGCCATCCCGACACCAACGGCGGCGACAGCGGGGCGGTGCACAAGCTGCAGCGCGTGCTGAAGGCCTGGAAGACGCTGAAAAAGTCGGGACTGGCTTAGCTCAGCCGGGGACATGCTCCGCGCAGCGGTGCGTGTCCCTGCCCCCATACGCCGACAAGGGGACACGCACCCTGCGGGAGCATGTCCCATCACCCCTCCCCCGCCGGCCAGCGCCGGTCCAGCGCCTGGACCGCCAGCCACCACCCCAGAGCCCAGGCCGCGCCCAGGCACCAGCCGGCCAGGACGTCCGACGGCCAGTGGACGCCCAGGTAGACCCGGCTAGCCCCGACCAGCAGCGCGACCCCGACCGCTCCGGCCATGACAACCGCCTTCACCCGGCGGCGGCGGACAAACCGAGCGACCAGCGCCCCGAGGGTCAGATAGACCACCGCCGACAGCATGGCGTGGCCGCTCGGGAAGCTGGCGTTCACCGCCTCGACCAGCCGCAGCGCCTCGTCGGGCCGGTCTCGGCCGAACAGCGCCTTGAGACCCTGGCTCAGCGCGACGCCGCCGCCGGCGGCCAGCACCATCACCGCCGCCTCGCGCCAGCGACGCACCGCCGCGAACAGGCCGGCGACGAACAGCACCACCATCGCCAGCACCGTCACCGACCCCAGGGCCGTCACGTCCGTCGCCGCGGTCAGCAGCCAGGACGGGCCGATCGGCCGCTCCGGATCGCCCGCCACGCGCAGGCTCATCAACATGGCCCGGTCGATCGCATGGGCGTCGCCCTCGGCGACATCGTCGGCGATTTCCAGAAAGGCCAGCGTAGCGAGGGCGAGCCCCAGCAGCGCCGCGATCAGCCCCACCTCGCGCCTGGCGAGCGCCAGCCAACGGCCGCCCGCCGCCCACGCCGACATTTTCATCCGATTTTCCGTTGAACGCATGTTTGCTGAACGCCGTTTAGGCGGTAATCGGTTTCCTCATCATGGCTGACTTTTCCGACACCGCCGCCCCGTCCGATCCCTTGCTGTCGCTTGTCCCCGACAAGCAGATCACCGTGCGCGAGGCGTTCGGCATCGATTCCGACATGAAGGTGCCGTTCTTCAGCGCCAAGGACAGCCACGTCCCGGACATCGACGAATCCTACCGCTTCGACCCGCAGACCACGCTGGCCATCGTCGCCGGCCTGGCCTTCGACCGCCGGGTGATGATCCAGGGCTACCACGGCACCGGCAAGTCGACCCACATCGAGCAGGTCTGCGCCCGGCTGAACTGGCCAATGGTGCGGGTGAACCTCGACAGCCACGTCTCGCGGATCGACCTGGTCGGCAAGGACGCCATCGTCCTGAAGGACGGCAAGCAGATCACCGAATTCCGTGAAGGCATCCTGCCCTGGTGCCTGCAGCGCCCGATGGCGCTGGTGTTCGACGAGTACGACGCGGGCCGCCCCGACGTGATGTTCGTGATCCAGCGCGTGCTGGAATCGGGCAGCAAGCTGACCCTGCTCGACCAGAACCGCGTGATCCGGGCCAACCCCTATTTCCGCCTGTTCTCGACCACCAACACGATCGGCCTGGGCGACACCACCGGCCTGTACCACGGCACCCAGCAGATCAATCAGGCGCAGATGGACCGCTGGTCCATCGTCACCACCCTGAACTACCTCGACCATGACGCCGAGGCCGAGATCGTGCTGGCCAAGAACCCGGCCTACGCGACCGCCGAGGGCCGCCGTACGCTGGCGGCCATGGTCCGGGTGGCCGACATGACCCGCAACGCCTTCATGAACGGCGACATCTCGACCGTCATGAGCCCGCGGACCGTGATCACCTGGGCCCAGAACGCCGAGATCTTCGGCGGCGACCTGGCCCTGGCCTTCCGCCTGACCTTCCTGAACAAGTGCGACGAACTCGAACGCCCCACGGTCGCCGAGTTCTACCAGCGCGCCTTCGGCGAAGACCTGCCGGAAAGCGCCGCCCGGGTGAAGGTGGCGTAGGGGGCGCTTGCGCCGTCCACGGCCTCGACCCAAACTCCTCGCGTCGCAACAGCGTCGCGGGGGCTCGCATGCGGAACGGGTGGCGCATCGCCGGACTGGCGATGATGATGGTCCTGGCCTCTTGCACGGGCCCATCGGCTTCGGATGCAGGCGCTGGGGCGGCGATCGAAGATACCCGGCCCCTCGAGGTGATCCGACGCAAACCCATGCGGCCCTACGCCGAGGCCGCGACGGTCAAGCTGTTCACCCGGACATTTGAACCGCAACCGCTCAGGACGGACAAGCAGGGCTTCAGCGAAGGCCGCGCCCTGACGCCTGCAGAGCGCGAGGCCATCGAAAGCAAGATCTCGCTGGCGACCTGGAACGGCGCTCCGGTGATGGTGGGCTGCTGCCTGCCGCATCATTTCCTGCGCTACTACGACAAGGCCGGCCGCCAGATCGGCGAGATCGCGATCTGCTTCTGCTGCGCCTGTATCTACGGCCGCCCCGAGCCGCCCGGCGTCGCGGGAAACACCGCGCTCGACTTCGATCCCGAAGCCCTGAAGGCCGTGATGAAGGGCATGGGCGTCAGGACGGACTTCGGATGCGAGCCGGCGGCCGCCGACTCGCCAGGCGCCTGATACGACGCCCGGCGCCCCCGTCGCCTATCGCGCCTCGCGGGGCGTCACCCGGGCGGCCTGCCAGGCGGCCTCGTCGTCGGGTCGGCTCTCCGGCACGGTCCCGACCACCTCGGCGACGGTGATTCCGCGCTCGCGCAGGGCTTCGGCGACCGTATCCCCGCGCTTCCGCGCCATCGCGCGGTCGGCGGGGCGGGGGCCGCGCAGGCCTGGCGACGCCAGCCCCTCGACCGAAACCGTTCCCACGCCCCAGCGCTGCAGCGCCCAGGCGATCAGGTCGAGGGTCGCCCGCTGGTCGTCGCCGATCGCCGCCCCGCCCGATCCGAACGTCACCGGCGGCAGGGCCTGCGGCGGCGGCAGGATGCGCACCGCCGTCTCCGGCGTGAAGCGCTGGGCGGCCGCCTCGACGGCGCGGTAGTCGGCCAGGCGCGCCGGCGCGGGCAGGACATAGTTCACCACCAGGGCGTCGTCGCGCGTCTCGACGGCCACGACCTGTCCGGACGGCGTGAGCATGGCGCGCAAACGCTGCTCGGCGTTCAGGGGCGTGACCTGGGCCGCGGCGGGCCGCGCGGCGACCGCTGCGGCCGGCGCCACGGCGGAGGGCGCGGCCGCCACCACCTGCTCGATAGTCACCTGGGCGTCCGGCGACAGCTGGCGGCGGACGAGGTCGGCGGCCTCCGGGACATAGCGGCGCGTGACCACGACGCATTCGATGGCGGTGGCGCCGCCGCGGCCCGTCTCCACCACCAGACCGCTGATATGCGGCGACTGGCCGGCGAAGGCCTGCTCGATCGCCGTGCGGGCGCGGACCGTCTCTCGGGTCTCGGTGACGATGCTGCGGAGCGACAGCGCCAGCGGCACGCAGAGCAGCACCATCGCCCCGATCAGGGCGGGCGTCTCCCAGGCCGCGCCGGTGCGGGCCACCGGCCTGTAGCCATAGCGCCGCGCCACCGCGAAGACCGCGCCCAGGATGGCCACGACGTTGGTCATGAACAGCAGCAACGCCCCTCCGGCGATCGCGGGCGACAGGGTGGCGATCCCGAAACCGACCACCGCCAGCGGCGGCATCAGCGCCGTGGCGATGGCGACGCCGGCGATCGCCCCGCCCTTGCGGTTGATGGTCAGGTAGGCGCCGACGAAGCCCGACAGCAGCGCCACGATCAGATCCAGCAAGGTCGGCTGGGTGCGGGCCAGGATCTCCGGCGTGACGTTCTTCAGCGGCGAGATCAGCACGATACAGACCGAGGCCAGGATCGACAGGGCCGCCCCGATCGCCAGGGTGATCGCCGCGCTCTTGAAGGCGCGGGGCTCCAGCTGGGCCATGGCCAGGCCCATGGCCAGGATCGGCCCCATCAGGGGCGAGATCAGCATCGCCCCGATGATCACCGCCACCGAGGACTGCAGCAGGCCGAGCGCCGCGATGCCGCAGGCGCTGAACAGCATGAAGCCGTAGGCGTTCGTCAGCCGCCCGCCGTCATGGATCTCGTCGGCCACCTGGCGGCGGTCGTCATCGTCGAACAGCCGCGCCGGGGAGGCGAGCGCCAAGCGGACCTGCCGCCGCGCCCGAACCATCAGCGCCTCGAACCAGGAGCGGGAAGACGCCTGCGCCATGGGGACCTCGGATATCGCAACAATCGGCCCATGTGTGGAGCCTGCGTCCGCGACAGGCAAGGCGACCCCTTCCCGCACCCTGTCGACGGGGGTAGGCCTTGGGCATGTGCAACAACTACGCCCTACACGTCACGGCTGCCGACCTGCACGACGCCTTCCAGGACCATATCGACCACTGGAACGGCTTCCATGGCGGGGTTCCCAACCTGGCGCCCAACGACGACATCCGGCCGACCGACCTGGCGCCGGTCATCGCCGCGGTCGAGGGCGGGTTCGCGTTGCAGCGGCTGAAGTGGGGCCTGGTCGCCCAGCAGCCGAAGCGGCCGCCGGTGATCAACTTCCGCTCCGAGGGGCGCGGTTTTCCGAACGGACGCTGCCTGGTCCCGGCCTCGTCCTTCTTCGAGTTCACCGGCGACAGGACGCCCAAGACCCGCTGGCGGTTCACGCGGACCGACGGCGACTGGTTCTGCTTTGCGGGCTTCATGGCCGGGGCGGAGGACGACCGGCGCTTCACCCTGCTGACGACGTCGCCCGGGCCGGACATCGCCCCGATCCACGATCGCCAGCCGGTGGTGGTCGAGCGCTGCGCCTGGTCGGACTGGCTGAGCGGCGGTGATGCCGAGCCGGTGCTGGTCTCATCGTCGGCGGGCACGTGGCAGGTCGCGGAGGCGCCGCGCGAGGCGGCGAAGAAGCCGGCGGCGGAGCAAGGGTCGCTGTTCTGAGGCGCCTTGATCCTCTCCCACCGGGAGAGGGGGACCATGCGCAGCATGGTGGAGAGGGCCCAACGCGTTGGAATGAGCGGAGGCCGGCTGGTCGTTGGCGCCTTGGGCCCCCTCCACCACGCCTGCGGCGTGGTCGCCCTCCCCCAGGGGGGGAGGATCTCTATGACACCGCCAACGGCAGCGTCTCCAGGCCGCGGAAGAACGGCAGGGTCCGCCAGTGGGCCGGGGCGTCCGGATCGGCCAGGCGCAGGGTCGGGAAGCGGTCGAACAGGCGGGTGAAGGCGACCTGCGCCTCGAGCCGGGCCAGCGGCGCGCCGATGCAGATGTGGGCCCCGCCGCCGAACGAGACATGCGGCTTGCGCTTGCGGCTGATGTCGAACGTATCCGGCGCCTCGAACACCTCAGGGTCGCGGTTGGCGGCGCGCAGGAAGGCGGTCATCGACTGATGCGGCTTCACCGGGCAGCCGCTGAGCTCCAGGTCCTGCGAGGCGATGCGGCCGGTGATGTCCACGGGCCCCTCGTAGCGCAGCACCTCCTCGACGGCGGACGCGGCCAGCTTGGGGTCGGCCCTCAGCTTGGCCAGTTCGCCCGGGTTGAGCAGGAACTGCCGTACGCCGTTGCCGATGAGGTCGGTGGTGGTCAGGTTGCCGCCGACCAGCAGGGCCTGGAGATTGATGCGCAGCTCGTCGTCGCTGAGCGGGGTCCCCTCGGCCTGGAGCTGGACCATGTCGCTGATCAGGTCGTCGCGCCGGGTGACCCGGCGATCCTCGATGGCGGCGGTGAAATAGGCGTGCAGCTTCTCGCCGGCCGCCTCCATCTGCGCCGTCTCGGCGGCGTTGCGGAACGGGTTGAGGCCCAGGATCACGCCCTCGGACCACTCGCGGAATTCGTCCAGCCGGTCGTGCTCGACGCCGAGGATCGAGGCGATAGCGTCGACCGGCACCGGCACGCAGAACTCGGTCATCAGGTCGAAGGTCGAACGTCCGGCGAGACGGTCCATGTAGTCGTCGACGATCCGCTCGACCTCGGGCCGGAAGCGGGCGACCCGGGCGTAGAAGGCCTTGGCCAGCGGGGTGCGGACGCGGGCGTGGTCCGGATCATCCAGGTGCAGGATGCTGGTGGTGCTGGTGCGCGGCAGGTTCGGATCGTAGTTCAGCAGGGCTCGGTCGAAGGCCGCGCCCGCCTCGGCGTTCAGCGGGTCGCGCCACATCGACAGGTCGGTGACCACCCCGCGGACGTCCTCGTAGCGGCTCAGCAGGAAGCTGCCGAAGGTCTGGTCGCGATGGACCGGGCAGCGTTCGCGCAAATCCTTCAGGACCGAACCGGGATCGTCCCGATAGGTCGGGTCCATGGCGGTCAACTGCAGGATCGTCGGCAGCGGAGCTTCCGTCATCAGTTCCTCCCATGTCGCGCCGGCCTCTGACGGGCCTGATCGGGAAGAGTGTCTCGCGGAGCGTTGCAATTGCCAACGGTCAAAATGACGCCGGCGTCAGGTTTTTTGAGGGGGGACGTCCGACGGCGGTCAACGGCCCCCTTCGTAGATCAGGCCGATCTTGTCGAAGCCGTTGTGCCTCAAGGTCGACATCACCTTGACGACGGAAGCATAGGAAACATCGTCGTCGGCTCTAAGAAAGATCCGCTGATAGCCGCCATCCTCCCGCAGGGCGCGCTCCCGCAGAGCCTCCCCAACGCCCTTGAGCACGACCTCCTGGGACGTCTCGGCACGTCCGCCTCGGACGATCAGCCTTCCATCCGCAACCACGTGCACGAACAACGGCGGCGACGGAACACGGTCTGACCCGGGCATCGTGCAGGCGGGCATATCGATCTCGACGGCGGCGTAGGGTTCAGGCTCGGCCTGAGGCGCGGGAGCGAACAGTAACGCCAGCGCAGCAAGCAGTCCTTCCAGCATGATCCGCTCTCCCCCATTTCCCGACGACGACGCTAACTCCCCAAACCTCGTTATCCAAGGGTCGAATCGTCTTGCCCCCTCCCCCTCCGGGGCCTAGAAGCCGCCCAACATTCCCAGCGCGAAGACTACTCCGATGAAGCTGCTCGCAGGCAACTCCAACCGCACGCTCGCGACCGCGATCGCGGAGTACCTCGACGTCCCGCTGACCAAGGCCCAGGTGCGGCGCTTCGCCGACAACGAGGTCTTCGTCACCATCGACGAGAACGTCCGCGGCGAGGACGTCTTCGTCATCCAGTCGACCAGCTACCCGGCCAACGACAACCTGATGGAGCTGCTGATCTGCATCGACGCGCTGAAGCGCGCGTCGGGCCGGCGGATCACGGCGGTCGTCCCCTACTTCGGCTACGCCCGCCAGGACCGGAAGACCGGCGGCCGCACGCCGATCTCGGCCAAGCTGGTCGCCAATCTGATCACCCGCGCCGGCGCCGACCGGGTCCTGACCATGGACCTCCACGCCGGTCAGATTCAGGGCTTCTTCGACATTCCGACCGACAACCTGCTGCCGGTGCCGCTGCTGGCCGCCGACATCAACTCGAAGTACGGCAAGTCCGACGACCTGATGATCGTGTCGCCCGACGTCGGCGGCGTGGTCCGCGCCCGGGCCCTGGCCAAGCGCATCGACGACGCCGACCTGGCCATCGTCGACAAGCGCCGCTCCGCCCCGGGCGAGAGCGAGGTGATGAACATCATCGGCGACGTTTCGGGCCGCCGCTGCATCCTGTTCGACGACATCGTCGATTCGGCCGGCACCCTGTGCAACGCCGCCAAGGCCCTGGTCGACCACGGCGCGACCGAGGTCAGCGCCTACGTCACCCACGGCGTGCTGTCGGGCGCCGCCGCCGACCGGGTCGCCAACTCCGTGCTCAAGGAACTGGTCGTCACCGACTCGATCGAGTCCTCGGACGTCGTGAAGACCTGCAAGAAGATCCGCCGGGTCAGCTGCGCCCCGCTGATTGGCGAGGCGATCCGGCGCATCGCCAACGAAGAGTCCGTTTCAAAGCTTTTTGATTGATAAGGTTCTGGAAACCATAAGCCGCGCAATGGATGGTCATTACGCGGCGTCACATTCTCGCCGCTCAGGCAGGTTCTATTGACTTCACCGGGCGCTGGTGGGGGAGTGTGCTCATGAAATCGCATTGGAACGTTCGACGTCTAGCCACTGTCGCGGCCGCCGCCGCGCTGCTCGGGCTGGCCGCCTGTAAGACGACCGAAGCGCCGCCTCCCCCGCCGCCGCCGCCACCGCCGCCGCCGCCGATCACCCTCGCGCCGAAGGTGATCGAGGAGGCCAGCGCCTGGCGGGCCTACATGACCCGCGCCGGCGCCATCTCGGCCGACTTCAAGGACGGCGACCAGATCGCCACCTCGCTGAAGCTGGCCGCCGCCTACGAGCCCGTCCAGTACCAGCGCGGCGCGGTCGCCTACGCCGCCATCCTGGCGCTGCAGGACCCGACCTTCGTCCAGGGCGTCCGCACCTACGCCGCCGATCCGGCCCAGCGCATCGCGCTGCGCGACCAGATCATCGCCACCCCGAACACCGTCGTGAACCTGCCGGGCGCCCAGACCGCCGCCGGCCTGATCGTCTCCGGCCTCGGCGCCGAGGCGTCCAAGCTGCTGGTCAACGGCCGCCTGGTGAAACAGGCCGCCTACGACGTCCAGCGTCAGGCCTGGTCGAAGAAGGAAGTGCTGAACCGTAACGGCCGCCTGCTCGAGGCCCGCAGCCTCAGCGCCGCGCCGATGCTGGGCGACGCCAACGACATCCTGCTGCTGCAGCAGGCCAGCACCGGCGCCGCGCCGATGAGCGTCATCGCCAGCGAGGCTCCGCCGCCGTGGTCGCCGCTGGTCATCCGCGGCCTGGCCGTGGCCGCCCTGGCGGCCCTGGGCGAGGCCGGCGACGCCAACCTGACCAGCATCGACGCCCTCAGCGCCGAACAGAGCAGCGGCTACTGCCTTAAGATGGCCAAGCTGAACCTCTACCAGTGCCTGGCCGTGTCGAAGCCGCACTACGAGGACGTCTTCTGCTTGGGCCAGCACATCATGATCGACACCGGTCAGTGCATGATCAAGGGCTCGGGCGCCGTCGCCCCGCCCGAACCGCCCCGGCCGGTGGTCACCCCGGTCTCGACGACCGCTTCAGCGACCAAGAAGAAGCCGGCCACCCGCCGCTGACCCCCTTTTCGGCCGGTCCTCCGGGGCCGGCCGATCTCCACGCGCAAGCCTTTGACTCGACTCACGTTGCGTCCCGGCTCCAAAGCGTGTATCGAGCGCAACCCTGAATTCACCGACCGTCGCCGCGCGGAGCCTTCTGCCGCGGCGACTTCGTTTTGAGAACCTAGACCATGGCCGAGATCGTCCTCAACGTCGAAGTCCGCGACCGCACCGGCACCGGCGGCGCCCGTGAAGCCCGTCGCGCCGGCAAGGTGCCGGGCGTGCTGTACGGCGGCGCCAAGGAGCCGGTGGCCATCGCCGTGAAGAGCAACGAGTTCCGCAAGTCGCTCTACACCGGCAAGCTGCTCGGCCACCTGGTGACCCTGAAGTACGGCGAAGAGACCCAGCCGGTCATCGCCAAGGACATCCAGTTCCATCCGGTCACCGACGAGCCGATGCACTTCGACCTGTACCGCGTCGACGAGTCGGGCGTGGTGAAGATCGCCGTGCCGGTGCACTTCAAGAACCACGAAGCCTCGCCGGGCCTGAAGTCGGGCGGTTCGCTGGAAGTCGTGCGTCACGACATCGAAGTGAACGCCCCGGCCAACGCGATCCCGGAAGAGATCGTCGTCGACCTGGCCGGCAAGGAAATGGGCGACACCATCCGCATCGGCGACATCACCCTGCCCAAGGGCGTGACCCCGGCCATCGCCGACCGCGACTTCGTGATCGCGACGCTGAAGGTCTCCTCGGCCGCCCTGTCGGAAGCCGCTGAAGACGCCGCCGCCGAAGGCGAAGAAGGCTAAGCAGCCTTCTCATCGCTGCGAGTTCACGGGCGGGCTTCGGCTCGCCCGTTTTCGTTTGAGTCCCTGATACGGAGCGGCTCGTGACGCTGATCCTCGCCGGCCTGGGCAATCCCGGGCCCAAGTACGAGAAGAACCGCCACAACGTCGGCTTCATGGCGATGGACGCCATCGCCCGGAAGTACGCGACCGCGCCCTGGCGCGCCCGCTTCCAGGGTCTGGCCTGCGAGGGCCAGGTCGAGACGCCCGGCGGCGCGGTCAAGCTGCTGATGCTGAAGCCGCAGACTTTCTACAACGAGACCGGTCGGGCCGTCGGCGAGGCGGCGCGGTTCTTCAAGCTGAAGCCCGCCGACGTGATCGTGTTCCACGACGAGATCGACCTCGCCCCCGGCCGCTTCCGGATGAAGACCGGCGGCGGCGCGGCGGGCAACAACGGCATCCGCTCGGTGACCAGCCAGGTCGGGGCCGACTTCCGCCGCGCCCGCATCGGCGTCGGCCATCCGGGCGACAAGGACATGGTCATGCACTACGTCCTGGGCGACCTGCACAAGGCCGAGCATGTCTGGCTGGACCCGATGCTGGACGCCGTCGCCGACGCCCTGCCCTTCGCCGCGGCCGGCGACGACGAGCGCTTCCAGGCCGAGGTGATGCGCCTGGCCCCCGCTCCCAAGGCCGACCCGCGCAAACAGGCGCGGGACGCCGATTGACGCTCCGCCCGCCGGCTGCAAAGTGACGCTCCCTGGGGAGTGGGCCTGATGATCTTCGGTATCGGTCTGTCGCTGATCTTCGCGGTCCTGATGTGCGTGCACGCCGTGCGCACGGGGCGCGAGCTGTACTGGCTGTTCATCATCCTGGCGCTGCAGCCGCTGGGCGGGATCGTCTATTTCGCCATCGCCGTCCTGCCCGACCTGATGGGCGGTTCGACCGCCCGCCGCCTGGGCGCCGCCGCCAAACAGGCCCTGGACCCCGAGCGCGAATACCGCGAAGCCAAAACCGCTTCCGACGACAGCCCCACGGCCGGCAACCTGATGCGGCACGCCGCCGCCGCGATGGGCCTGTCCCGCTTCGACGAGGCCGAACGGCTCTATCAGCAGGCCGCGCGGGGCATCCACGAGGACGACCCTGCCCTTCTGCTCGGCCGCGCCCGGGCGCTGATCGAGCTCAGCCGCCCCGGCGAGGCGCTGGCGCTCCTGGAGCGCCTGGGAGAGCAGGGCGAGGCGGGCCGGACGCCCCAGGCCGCCCTGGCCATGGGGCGGGCCTATCACGCCCTCGGGCGCACGGCCGAAGCCGACACCGCCTACCAGTGGGCCGCCGGCCGCCTGCCGGGCCTGGAAGGCCTGGCCCGCTACGCCGCCTTCCTCGCCGAGGTCGGGCGCCGCGACGAGGCGGCCGAGGCCCTGGCCGAGATCGACAAGCGCGCCGCCAAGGCGACGGCCCATTTCCGCAAGGAAGCCCGGCAGTGGCGCGAGTTCGCGGCCGCCGCGATCGGTTGACGCGCCGCAGACGTTGAGATCGCGGGGCAAAGTCGGCATAAGACGCGCCAACATTCGCCGGCCCCGCCGGCCCAACGCTTCCCGGAACACCGATGGCCCTGAAAGTCGCGATCGTCGGCCTGCCCAACGTGGGCAAGTCGACCCTGTTCAACGCCCTCACCCAGACGGCCTCGGCCCAGGCGGCCAACTACCCGTTCTGCACGATCGAGCCGAACACCGGCGACGTGGCCGTGCCGGAGCCGCGCCTGGATACGCTGGCCAAGATCGCCGGCTCCAAGGAGATCATCCCGTCGCGGATCAACTTCGTCGACATCGCCGGCCTGGTGCGCGGCGCGTCGAAGGGCGAGGGCCTGGGCAACCAGTTCCTGGCCAACATCCGCGACTGCGACGCCGTGGCCTTCGTGGCGCGCTGCTTCGAGGACGGCGACATCACCCACGTCGAGGGCCGGATCGATCCGATCGCCGACCTGGAGATCATCGAGACCGAGCTGATGCTGGCCGACCTCGAGAGCCTCGAGAAGCGCAAGCCGAACGTCGAGAAGAAGGCCAAGTCGGGCGGCGACAAGGAGGCCGCCAACACCCTTCGCCTCATCAACGTCGCCCTGGAGCAGCTGAACAACGGCCGCCCGGCCCGCGCCGCGGACATCTCGAAGGAAGACGAGAAGGCCTGGCACATGCTGCAGCTGCTGACCTCGCTGCCGGCGCTGTACGTCTGCAACGTCGACGAAGGCGCGGCCGAGAGCGGCAACCAGTACAGCGCCCTGGTCGCCGAGCGCGCCAAGCGCGACAACGCCAAGAGCGTGGTCATCTCGGCCCAGATCGAGAGCGAGATCGCCCTGCTGGACCCGGCCGAGCGCGCCGAGTTCCTGGAGACCCTGGGCCTCAGCGAGCCTGGCCTGAACCGCCTTATCCGCGAGGCCTACGCCCTGCTCGGCCTGCAGAGCTACTTCACCGTCGGCCCGAAGGAAGCCCGCGCCTGGACGATCCCGGTCGGCACGACCGCGCCCCAGGCCGCCGGCGTGATCCACAACGACTTCGAGAAGGGCTTCATCCGCGCCGAGACCATCGCCTACGCCGACTTCGTCGCCCTGGGCGGCGAGGCGGGGGCCAAGGAAGCCGGCAAGATGCGCTCGGAAGGCAAGGAGTACATCGTCAAGGACGGCGACGTGATGCACTTCCGCTTCAACGTCTAGGATCGGCCGAAGCGCGCCTAGTCGGGGGACTGGGCGCGCGCTTCCAGGCTGGGCCAGCGCACGAACGCGAACACGAACAGCCCGACGATGTTCACGTACGGGATGAAGGCGACGATCGCCCACCACCGGCTGAACCCCGCCTTGCGCAGGATCACGCATACCGAAACGATCATCCCGACCACCAGCGGTACGAAGAGCAGCACCGCCAGCCAGTGCAAGATCGACATCGTTCCCATCGTACCTCCCCCTGAGCTCGACGACATTCCGCCATCGAGCGATGCAGACGACCATACAGGCTCCGGCCTGACAACTCCGGACGAGACGACGGGGACACCGGCGCGCTAGGCTGGGTGCATGGCCTCCCGCTCCGACCTCGCCCGCCTGATCGACGACGCCCGCCGGGTGGTGGTGTTCACCGGCGCCGGCATCTCGACCGAGTCCGGCATTCCCGACTTCCGCAGCCCCGGCGGCGTGTGGTCGAAGATGAAGCCGATCTACTTCCAGGAGTTTGTCGGCGACGAGGACAAGCGCCGCGAGGCCTGGACACGGGTGTTCAACGGGACGGCCGGCTGGACCGGCCGGGCGCCCAACGCCGGCCACGACGCCGTGGCCCGGCTGGTGGCGACCGGCAAGGTGGCCAGCGTCATCACCCAGAACGTCGACAACCTGCACCAGGACAGCGGCGTCCCCGACGACCGGGTGATCGAGCTGCACGGCAACGCCAGCTATGCGACCTGCCTCCGCTGCGGCCTGCGCCACGAGTTCAAGGATCTGCGACCGATCTTCGTCGACCGGGACGAGATCCCGACCTGCCGCAGCTGCGGGAACCTCGTCAAAAGCGCCACCATCTCCTTCGGCCAGCAGATGCCGGACGGGCCGATGGAACGCGCCGAGGCGGAGACCCTGGCCTGCGACCTGTTCCTGGTGCTGGGCTCGTCGCTGGTGGTCTATCCGGCCGCCGGCTTCCCGATCCTGGCCAAGCGGAACGGCGCGAGGCTGGCCATCGTCAACCGCGAGGCGACGGACCTCGATCCCTACGCCGACCTGGTCCTGCACGACGAGATCGGACCGGTGATGAGCGAGATCGTGCCGCCCCTTGCCGTGGGGTGAGGCTTCCCTGGGGTGACTCTGGACCATTCGCGCGAGCCCGGGCTATGGCCGCAATGCTGTTTGCTTAGGGATAGACCAATGGCCAAGACCATCACCCTCACCTCCGCGATCGACGGCTTCGCGTTCACCGCGCTGCACGCCGAGGCCCAGGGCCCTCGCAAGGGCGGCGTCGTCGTCATCCAGGAGATCTTCGGCCTGGACCAGTACGTCCAGGCCGACGTCGCCCGTTGGGCGGCCAAGGGGTTCGAGGCCGTCGCGCCCTCGATGTTCGATCGCCAGGAGAAGGGTTTCATCGCCGACCACGACCCCAAGGGGCTCGAGACCGGCGTGGCCTACATGACCGCCAACGGCCTGGACAACCCGATCAGCGACGTCCAGGCGGCGATCGACTATCTGGCCCCGCGCGGTCCGGTGTTCATCGTCGGCTACTGCTACGGCGGGGTGATCGCCTGGCTGGCCGCCGGCAAGGCGACCGGGCTGTCGGCCGCCGCCTCCTACTACGGCGGTCGCGTGGCCCAGAGCCTGGGCGTGGCGCCGAAGATCCCGGTCATCTGCCACTTCGGCCGCAAGGACGCCCACATTCCGGCCGACGAGACCAAGGCGGCGATCAACGCGGCCTATCCGGACCTGCCCGTCTACATCTACGAAGCGTCCGGTCACGGATTCAACAACGACGGCCGGCCCGATTCCGACCTCGCCGACGCCGAGCTGGCGCGGAAGCGGTCGGTCGAGCTGTTCGAGGCGAACGGAGCAAAATAGCGATGGGCGAACGGATCACCCTGGCGACCCGGACCGGCGACCGGCTGGCGGCGTATCACGCGCCCGCGCTGGAGGCTCGACGCGGCGGCCTGGTGATCCTGCACGCCATCTGGGGCGTGACGCCGCACATCCGCGAACTGTCCGACAGCCTGGCGGCCGAGGGCTGGGAGGTGATCGCCCCCAGCCTGCTCGACGGCGAGACGCCCTTCCCCGACCACAACGTCAAGTTCGAGATCCTGCCGGAGCGCTTGGCGCTGGGCGAGGCCTCGGGCTGGGGCGAGCTGTGCGTCGGCCGGATCCAGGCGGCCGTAGACGCCCTGCAAGGGCCGGTGTTCGTCATGGGCTTCTGCTTCGGCGGCTCGTCGACCTGGGTCGCCTCGGCGCTGTGCGACGGGATCCAGGCGGCGGCCTGCTTCTACGGCGGCAATATCATCGACCACATCGATCTGACGCCGAGGGTTCCGACGCTCCTGCATTTCGGCAAAACCGACGAGACCATTCCGCCCGCGACGGTCGAAGCCATCGCCGTGGCGCATCCGGACCTGCCCCTGTACCTCTACGAAGCCGGCCACGCCTTCGTGGCGCCGGGGGCGGCCCACCACGAGGACAGCGCCAAGCTGGCCATGCTGCGCACGCTGAAGCACTTCCAGCGCAGCGGCGGGGCCAAGGGCGAGGTCTAGGCTTCGGGACCGCCCGGGCAGGATGTCTCGCATTCGCCGCCGTCGCCTCCGCGCCGAGCGCGCCACGCTGTCGGAGCGCGCACTGGCCCCCTCAGTATGGCCCCGCCTCCGCGAGCGTGGACTACGGCCGCTCCAAGCCTGAAAAATCAGTCGCTTGCTCGTGGGAAGACCGGCCCTCCGGGCGCCGGTCGGGTCTCAATGAGGGTCTTGAGCCCTGATTTGCCCTCTCAGTCCGGTCGTCCCGGCGAAGGCCACGATCCAGATCATGGGGCGCGGCCTCGGCAGGCAAACACCCGCCGCCGCGGCTGAAGCTGGGTCCCGGCCTTCGCCGGGATGACCGGTATTGAAATCAGCCGGCCTCACCGGAAACGCCGTAGCGGATTGTCCCGCAATGTCTCGGCCTGTCTCGAGAGTATCCGTCCCGCGAGTCTCGGGCCGCCTACTTCGGTGGAACCGCGCCCGCCGCCGGCCAATCGGTTCCGCCGACCCGCTTGAGGCTCATCTCCAGGACCTTGCGGGGCGGCTGACCCTCCATGAGAAATTCGCCGGTCTCGACCCAGGTCGCGTCCTTCACGACGGCGGTGTAGCGGACGACGCCGGGGCCGGCCTTCAGCTCCCACGAGAAGCCGTCCGGCCGAACCGTCAACGGGAAGTCGTCCTTGCTCCCGCCCGCGTAGCTGCGCATCGAGTAGGTCTTGGCCGCCGGGTCATAGGAGATGACGGCGAAGGCGTTGAAGCTGACCTTGCCCTCCGCGTCGTAGCCGCGGCCCTCGATCACCTTCACCGAGCCGTCGAGAAAGCCGCCGACCCGTTCGGTCTGGGTCAGATCATGGCGCTTGCCGGTCCGGTCCATCGTCCAGACCGGACCGCGCCAAGCGCCGTCGAGGATCGCCAGCGGCTTCATCGCCTCCTGCTGGGCGGCGACCTGTCCTCCGGGATCCGTCTGGGCCACGGCCGGCGCGGCCATGGAGAGCGCGATAGCGGCGAAAAGCATGATCCTGCGCATGACGTCCCCTCGTTCGTGCGCGGTCATCGTTGCGCCCCGCCGACTTGAGTCGCAAGGCCGTATGGCGGAGCTTGGAGCCGATCGGCTTTCACGCCGAACATGCCCCTATCACCGTATGTCCCCGCGAAGGCGGGGACCCAAGCCGACTGTACGGCTTCGTCGATCGGGCCAGACCTGAAAATCAGCTTGGGTCCCCGCCTTCGCGAGGACCTTCGGATGAAGATGGATACGCTGCGGCTGACTAGTCGTCGGGCTGGAAGGCCGATCCGCTCTAGCCCAGCACTCGTCCCGCCACGGCGTCCAGCCTGCGGATCATGTCGGGATCGCGGTGGAGCGGGCCGGTGATGATCGCGCCGTCCAGGCAGCGGTCGATCGGCGAGGTCGGACGCTCCGGCGGCAAGGCCAGCGCCAACGCGCGGACCAGGGCCTTCGCCTTCACCGTATTGGCGTGCATGACCTCCAGCACATGGGTCACCTCGACCGCGGCTTCATCCGCGCGCCAACAGTCGTAGTCGGTGACCATGCAGATCGAGGCGTAGGGCAGCTCCGCCTCGCGGGCCAGCTTGGCTTCAGGCATGTTGGTCATGCCGATCACGGCGCAGCCCCAGGACCGGTAGAGCTCGCTCTCGGCGCGGGTGGAGAACTGCGGTCCCTCCATGGCCAGGTAGGTCCCGCCTTCCACCACCGGCGCGCCGGCCTCGCGGGCGGCCTGGGCGGCCAAACCGGCCAGGCGCGGACAGACCGGATCGGCCATCGAGACGTGGGCGGCCAGGCCGGGCCCGAAGAAGCTCTTCTCGCGGGCGAAGGTGCGGTCGATGTACTGGTCCACCGCCACGAACGTCCCAGGCGGCAGATTCTCGCGCAGAGAGCCGACGGCCGACAGCGACAGGATATCGGTGCAGCCGGCGCGCTTGAGGGCGTCGATGTTGGCGCGGCTGTCGATGTCGCTCGGCGGCAGGCGGTGACCGACGTCGTGGCGCGGCAGGAAGACCAGGCGCGTCGCGCCGATCCGGCCGGTGATCAGGTCGCCGGACGGCTCGCCGAACGAACTGTGCGGCCGCATGACGGCGCGGTCCTCCAGCCCGTCGATGTCGTAGAGGCCCGAACCCCCGATCACCCCCAGCGTCCAGCCCGCCATGCCGCTCCTCCGCATCCGGCGTCCTTATCGCCGTCGGCGGGGAGCTTGGCTAGGATGAGGGCCATGCGCGCGTTCCCGATCCTGCTGCCCCTGATTCTCGCGTGCGGCTGGACCGGCGTCGCGCGCGCGGCCGAGGCCGGACGCTGCTGGTTCGAGAACGGGGCCGTCGTCGTGCCGGCGCGCGTCGGCGACGTGGCCGGCGACTGGATCCTGGACCCCGCCTCGCCCCGCACCCTGCTCCACGAGACCAAGGCTCAGATGGAGGGCCTGCCCGCCGCCTTCACCGCCGCGGCGTCGCTCGCGGGCCGCCGGGTCGAAGGCGTCGACGTGACCGTCGCCGACCTGGATTCGCGCGCGCCGGGCTTCACCACCCCCATCGCCGGCGTCATCGGCGCCGACGTGCTGGCGCGGTTCGTCGTGGACCTCGACTTCTCGCCCTGCCGCGTGCGCCTGATCGGCGGGCGGCCGCCGGTGCTCAAGGGAAGCCGACTGAGGCTGACCCAGGTCGACGGCGTCCCGGCGCTCGAGGCCGGGGTCGCCGACGACCGGCAGGCGGGACTGGGCCTGTTCGCCGTCGACTGGGGCTCGAAGGCCGCTGTACGCCTCTCACAGGCCCGCCTGAGCCCCTCGCCGACCGATCCCGTCCCCGACGCGCACAATGGGGCTCCGGGCCGCCTGCGCGCCCTCTCGCTGGCCGGAGCGCTGTACGAAGAACAGACCGCCGCCGTCGGCCCCTCCCCCGCGCCTTCCCTGGCGGGGACGTTGGGCACGGACTTCTGGTCCCGTTGGCGGCTTCGCCTGGACATCCGCGGCGGCGTCCTGACCCTCGCGCCCAAATGAAAAGGCCCGGGATCGCTCCCGGGCCTTTCCGCATCTCAGTTCGCGAAAGCCTTAGTGGCTCTCGTTGCGCCACACCTGCCGGTAGCTCGCGTAGAGCAGGCCGGAGAAGAGGAGCAGGAAGATGATGACCGCCAGGCCCATCTGCTTGCGGTCCTCCATCTTGGGCTCGGAAGCCCACATGATGAAGGCGGCGACGTCCTCGGCCTGCTGCTTGACGGTCGACTTCACGCCGTCGTCGTAGCTGACCAGGCCGTCCTTGAGCGGCGGGGCCATGGCGATGAAGCCGCCGGCGGGGACGTGCTTCTTGTCGCCCTTCCAGGCTTCGGTCACGTCGCCCGCGAAGAAGACGTTGTAGTGCTGGCCGGTCGGAACCGTCAGGCCGGCCGGCGGAGTCGGATAGCCCTGCAGCAGCGAGGCGATGTACTCCGGGCCGCCCGTACGGGCCTTGCCCATCACCGACAGGTCGGGCGGCAGCGCGCCGCCGTTGCTGGCCCGCGCCGCGTAGTCGTTCGGGAACGGATGCGGGAAGCGGTCGGCCGGGATGCCCGGACGCTTGATGGCGTCGCCGGTCTCATGGTCGATGTCGTCGATCTGGGCGTCCGCCGCCAGAGCCTTCACGACGGGGTTGTCGTTCGGGTTCTTGTACTTCGAATTGTAGAACGGCCCGCCCTTGTCGCCGAGGTTCCGGTACGCCAGCAGGTTCATGCTGTGGCACGCGGCGCAGACCTCGCGATAGACCTTGTAGCCCCGCTGCAGCTGGGCCGCGTCGTACTTGCCGAACGGTCCCTCGAAGCTGAAGTGGATGTCCTTCGGCGGCTCCGGGTGACCGGCCGCGAGGGCCGGCCCCGTGACCAGGGTCAGAGCGGCCGCGATGAAAGTGAGTTTACGCAGCATCTTCGGCCTTAGCCCTTCATCTCGGGAGCAGCGGTCGCCGCGGCCGGAACCGAAGCGGGGTGAGAAAGCGCCGGGCTGGCGATGGTCTCGGGGACCGGCAGCGGCTTCTCGGTCAGACCGAGGACCGGCATGATCACCAGGAAGTAGGCGAAGTAGTACAGGGTGGCGAAGCGCGACAGCCAGACCCAGCTGTTCAGATCGGAGTCGATCAGAATGAAGGTCTTGAAGTGGCCCAGCACCGGATCGTCGGGCAGCTTGGCGCCGCAGAAGCCGAGGATCAGGCACACCACCAGGAAGATGTAGAAGTACAGCTTGGCCTGCGGACGGTAGCGCATCGAGCGCACCTTCGAGGTGTCGAGCCAGGGCAGCGCGAACAGGCAGCCGATGGCGCCGAACATGGCCAGCACGCCCATCAGCTTGTCCGGCACGGCGCGCAGGATCGCGTAGAACGGCAGGAAGTACCATTCCGGAACGATGTGCGCGGGCGTCACCAGCGGGTTGGCCGGGATGTAGTTGTCGGCGTGGCCCAGGGCGTTCGGCATGTAGAAGACGAAGATCGCGAACAGGATCAGGAACAGGCTGATCGCGAAGCCGTCCTTCACCGTGGCGTACGGGGTGAACGGCAGGGTGTCGGCCTTCGACTTGGGCTCGACGCCGGTCGGGTTGTTCTGGCCGACCACGTGCAGCGCCCAGACGTGCAGGATCACGACGCCCGCGATCATGAACGGCAGCAGGTAGTGCAGCGAGAAGAAGCGCTTCAGGGTCGGCTCGTCCACCGCGAAACCGCCCCACAGCAGGGTGGTGATGGTGTCGCCGACGATCGGGAAGGCGCCGAGCAGGTTGGTGATCACGACCGCGCCGTGGAAGCTCATCTGGCCCCAGGGCAGGACGTAGCCCATGAAGGCCGTGGCCATCATCAGCAGGTAGATCACGCAGCCCAGGATCCAGAGCACTTCACGCGGCGCCTTGTAGGAGCCGTAGTAGAGGCCGCGGATCATGTGGATGTAGACGGCGATGAAGAACATCGAGGCGCCGTTGGCGTGCATGTAGCGGATCAGCCAACCGTAGTTGACGTTCCGCATGATGTGCTCGACCGAGGCGAACGCCGCCGAGGCGCTCGGCGTGTAGTGCATGGCCAGCACGATGCCGGTGACGATCTGGATCGCCAGACAGACGCTGAGGATGCCGCCGAAGGTCCACCAGTAGTTCAGGTTCCGGGGCGTCGGGTAGTCGACGAAGCTGTCCCACACCAGACGGCCCACCGGCAGGCGGGTGTCGAGCCAGCGCGTGACGGCGCTCTTCGGTTGATAGGTCGAATGTCCGCTCATGGTCAGCCGATCTTCACCTTGGTGTCGGAAAGGAAGGCGTACTCGGGCACCACCAGGTTCTTGGGCGCCGGGCCTTTGCGAATGCGGCCGGAGGTGTCGTAGTGCGACCCGTGGCAGGGGCAGAACCAGCCGCCGTAGTCGCCGCCGCCCACGGTCGGCACGCAGCCGAGGTGGGTGCAGGAGCCGACCAGGACCAGCCACTGGGCCTTGCCCGGCTTGTGGCGTTCCGCATCGGTCTGCGGGTCCTTCAGGCTCGGGCTATGGTCGTCCTTCACCGCCGCCGCGATCTGCTCGGGCGTGCGGTAGCGGATGAACAGCGGCTTGCCGCGCCAGTTGATCGTCACCTGCAGGCCGGGCTCGATCTTGGTCAGGTCGTACTCGACGCTGGCCAGGGCGAGGGTGTCGGCCGACGGGTTCATCTGGGCGATGAACGGCCACGCCACCGCCGCGACGCCGCCGGCGGCGGCGGTGATGGCGGCGATATGAATGAAGTCGCGGCGCGACGGATCGTCGCCGGCCGGATGGGATGCTGCGTTCGCGGCGGGGTCGGCCACCTTGAGATCACCCTTCGAAACGCCGCGATCGGAAAAGGCGCGGCCTGCAATTAGCGTTACGGACAGGAAATCGGACGGCGGGGATCGGGCCTCCCCGATGAATCTCGCCGCCCCTTCGATGGCCGTCGCGAGACCGATTAGTGCGCGTTACGCGGTTTTTCAACCGACCATGTCGGGAATGTGGTTTTCCGCGCCGCATGGACGCACGCGGCCAAGGCTGTAAAAGGCCCCGCCATGACCGACGCAATCGTGCTCGAAGACCGCAAGACCCGCGCCCGCGACTGGTTCGAGTCGCTGCGCGATCGGATCCACCTCGCCTTCGAAGCGCTGGAGGACGAGGCCCCCGCGGACCTCTATCCGGGCGCGCCCGGACGGTTCGAACGCAAGCCCTGGGTGCGCGAGGCCGGCGGCGGCGGCGTGATGGGCATGATGCACGGCCGCTTCTTCGAGAAGGTCGGGGTCCATACCTCCGTCGTGCACGGGACCTTCACCCCGGAGATGGCCAAGACCATTCCGGGGGCGGACGAAGATCCGCGCTTCTTCGCCACCGGCGTGTCGCTGATCGCCCACATGCGCAGTCCGCGCGTGCCGGCGGTCCATATGAACACCCGCTTCATCTGCACGACCAAGGGCTGGTTCGGCGGCGGCGGCGACCTGACGCCCCTGCTCGGCTACCAGCGCGAGCAGGACTTCCCGGACGCCCAGGCGTTCCACGCCGCGTTCAAGGACGCCTGCGACCGCCACGACCCGGCGTGGCACCCGAAGTACAAGGCCTGGTGCGACGAGTACTTCTTCCTGCCGCACCGGAACGAGCCGCGCGGCGTCGGCGGCATCTTCTACGATCACCACGACAGCGGCGACTGGGAGCGTGACTTCGCCTTCACCCGCGACGTCGGCGAGACCTTCCTGGACATCTATCCGAAGATCGCCCGCGGCCGGATGCACGAGGCCTGGACGCCGGAAGAACGCGAGGAACAGCTGATCCGTCGCGGCCGCTACGTCGAGTTCAACCTGCTCTACGATCGCGGCACCACCTTCGGCCTGAAGACCGGCGGCAACGTCGAATCGATCCTCAGCTCGATGCCGCCCGAGGTGAAGTGGCCGTAGGGGCTAGTAGACCATCCCCTGGACGACGGCCTTCAGCCGCTCCACGGCCGCCAGCTTGTCGTCGATGAAGTCCAGGTCGACCCACCAGGCCTCGACCTCCTTCATCACCTGGCCGACCAGCGGGCCCTTGGGCACGCCGGCGGCCAGCACCTCCTCGCCGGTCAGCGGGAACGGCGGCGGGGACCAGGTCTCCGCCAGCGGGATCATCGCCCGCCACTGAGTCGCGGTCGCGACGCGGTTCGACGCCGCCCAGGCCAGCTTCACCCGATCGACGAAGGCGCGCGCCCCGACGGCGTAGACGGCGCGGCGGATTTCGCGCGGGCTCATCCAGGAGACGATGTGCGGCGTCTTGCCCGCGGCGGCGACCAGCCGGTCCTTCAGGGCGTTCGACAGGCGCAGCCGCTCGGCCACGTCCTGGGCGACCTTGGCGTCGTCCGGGATCATCGCGGCCAGGCGCAGCTCGGGGTCGTTCTCGAACAGCTGCTCGGTCTCGATGGCGATCAGATTGTCGAAGCGGATCAGCGCCTTGACCTGCGGCAGCACCGCGCCGAGGACGCCGGTGGCCGCCATCAACCGGACGGCGCCGCGCGGATCGTCGGCGGCCAGAAGCTTCAGCAGCTCCTTCTGGGTCCGTTCGGCGGCGCGGCCCGACAGCATCCCCTTCAGCGCCTTGCAGGCGGCCAGGGCGGCGTTGTCCGGATCGCCGCGGCCGTACCAGGCGTGGAAGCGGAAGAACCGCAGGATCCGCAGATAGTCCTCGCGGATGCGGGTCATCGGATCGCCGACGAAGACGATGCGGCCGGCCTTGGCGTCGGCCACGCCCTCGCCCGTCGGGTCGTAGATCCGGCCTTCGGAGTCCGCGTAGAGGGCGTTCAGGCGGAAGTCGCGGCGGACCGCATCCTCGGCCCAGTCCTGGGTGAAGGCCACCACGGCGCGGCGGCCGTCGGTCGAGACGTCCTTGCGCAGGGTGGTGATCTCGTAGGCCTTCCCCTCCGAGACGGCGGTGATGGTGCCGTGGTCGACCCCGGTCGGCACGGCGCGCAGGCCCGCCGCCTCCAGCGCCTCGGCGACCTGGTCGGGCGTCAGGATGGTGGCGATGTCGATGTCGTCGATCGGCTGGCCCAGCAGGGTGTTGCGCACGCAGCCGCCGACGAAGCGCGCGCAGCCGGCGTAGCCGCGCGCCTCGAGCGCCTGCATCACCGCCCGGGTCGCGGGCTGGGTCATCCAGGCCGGCTGGCCGATGGTCTCGGGATTCTGGGTAGCAGCGTTCGACATGGCGAAAGGGTTAGGACCTTCGGGACGCGATGAAAAGTGACGACAGCGTCACTTTTTCACAAACAGGACGCCTTTCGTCTCACGCCATGGCCGCGCCGTACAGTCGGTCGTACAGCGCGCGGAGCATTCCGGCCGTCGCGCCCCAGATCAACTGGTTCTCCCAGCTCATGGCGTAGAAGTGCCGCCGCTGGCCGTCGGGCATGTCGTAGAATCGGCGCTCGTAGTTGGCCGGGTCCATCAGGAAGCCGAACGGCGTCTCGAAGATGTCGGCGACCTCGTCCGGATTGGGCGTCAGCACCAGGTCCGGGCGCACGAAGCCCACCACCGGCGTGACCAGGAAGCCGGTGCCGGTGCGATAGGGCGTCGACAGCCCGACCAGCGACACCTTCGAACGGTCGAGGCCGATCTCTTCCTCCGCCTCGCGCAGGGCGGCCTGTGGCGCGGTCTCGCCGGGATCGAGCCGGCCGCCCGGGAAAGCGACCTGGCCGCTGTGGCTGCGCAGGCTGTCGGAGCGGCGGGTCAGCAGGACCGACAGCCCCTCCGGCCGCTCGACCAGGGGCACCAGCACGGCGGCCGGGCGAAGCACGGTCTCTCCCTCCGGAACCCGCATCTCCGGGTTCAGGTCGAAGTCCGAGCGCGCGGCGGTCGCGGGCAGCTCAGAGTCGAATGGATCCAGATGCTGCGATATCCACTCGCGGAGATCTTCGGGAGACGCCGCGGGGCTCATGCGGCCGGCCCCACGGCGAACCAGGCGCCGTTCGAGGTCACCCCCATCACGCCGCCGCGCTCGTTGGCCATCTCGACCAGTTCGTAGAACACCGGGCGGGCGATCAGCGCCTCGAGTCCCCTGCGGACGTGCAGATAGGGCCGCGGCTCCTGGGTCAGGGGGTCCATCTCGACGCGGATGGCGTTGTCCGGCCCGGCCTCGACCTCGTCGCCAACGTTGGTCGTGAAGCGCAGCGCCTCGCCGACGCGGTCGACGCGCGTGGCGATGAAGGGCGCGTCCTCGACGACGATCCTCATCTTCTCGACCGGCGTGACCAGGTGGTAGCCGTCCGGATCGAGCCGCAGCACCGTCGAGAACAGGCGCACCAGCGCCTCCCGCCCGATCGGCGTGCCCTCGTGGAACCAGACGCCGTCCTTGCGGATGCGGATGTCGATCTCGCCGCAATGGGGCGGATTCCACAGGTGCACCGGCGGCAGGCCGCGGCCGGGCGCCTGTTTGGCCGCCGCCACGACGCCGTCGAGGCCGGAAGGAGGTGGGGATTCGGAGCTCACGGGGGACAATGTAGCCCCCCGCCGGCCGTGTGGAAGCGGCAACGGGGCCACGCGCGGCCATATTCCGGGTTTCGAAGCCTGCGGCCGCGCCGCCCCGCCGCGGTCGCTAGGCCTCTTCGATCACCGCGCCCATGGCGCGGAAGGCGGCCACGGCGCGGCCGGGATCGACGACCGTGTGCGGCAGGTAGAGGCCAGGCTCCAGCCGCGGCAGCCCGCCCAGGCCGGCCAGCCGCTCGACGACCAGGGCGACGCCTTGCGCGGTCAGCGGCGCCTGCCCCTCGGGGTGGACGACCCGGAAGCGGAACACCCCTTCCCGTCCGTCGCGCCGGCGGCCGGCGATCTCGATCACGATCTCGGTCGAGAAGGCTTCGCCGCGAAGCCGGCTGGCGGTCTCTCCGACGGCGAATTCGAACCTCGCCGAAGGGACGTCGAACGCGGTGGCCAGGCTGAGCACGTCGAGATTGCCGAACGGAGCGGCCTCGAACGGGCGACCGTCGACGCTCGAGAACACCTCCTTGGCCTCGTCGCCGGACGCCCAGGTCCAGCGGCCGCCCCGCAGCTGCAGGGCGCTGGGTCCGGCGCCGGTCTGGCGTTCGTAGTCCTCGGCCGCGGCCCCGCCGCCGATGTCCTGGTCGTCGAGCAGCGCGGAGACCTTGATGGCGTCGATCCGGTCGAATTCGGCCCCGTAGTGAGCCGCGACAGCGGTGCTCGTCCCCGCCAGCCAGTTGCTCGCCATCACCACCGCGGATGCGTCGGGGCGTTGGATCGCCAAGGCGACCTGAGGCCCGAGCTCGAAGGCGGCGGAGGAGATGTCGACGTAGCCGAGGCCGCGATCCTGGGCGAACCGCAGGGAGTTCAGCGTCGCATCCTTGAAGAACACGACGACGGCGCTGAACCGGGCCGCTGGATCGAGCCCGAGATCCCGTCGGGACAGGTCGACGGCCGCCGCCTCGGCCCGGCCGAGGTCGGCGACCAGCGCCGCCGCGCCGACGGGATCGCGGACGCCGAGCGTGATCGGCAGCTCCGGATAGGTCCGGCGCAGCGTTCTCGCCGCCGTCGCGCCGATCAGACCGGCCCCGCCGATCAGGAGCACCGGTGCTTGCGTCGTCATGTCGAGATTCCCTCTGGTCCGCCCAAGCGTCTTGGGTCATTGTTAGAACTTACAAAATGTAAGTTACAGTGTGTAAGTGGATGCATGACCTGACGGCCGCAAGGGCTCGCCGTCGAAAAGTCCGGTGGAACCGTGATGGGTAAGCTCAGCAAGGCGGAACGCAGGGCGCAGCTGCTGGCGACGGCCCTGGAGATCGCGCGGACGAAGGGGGCCAACGCCCTGACCCTGGGCCATCTCGCCGAGCGCGCGGGGGTCAGCCGGCCGGTCGCCTACCAGCATTTCGAGACGCGGGCGGGCCTGCTGATGCAGCTCTACCGCGACATCGCCGACCGGCAGCATCAGACCCTCCGCGAGACCTTGGCCAAGGCGGACGCAGGCTTCGGCGCCTCCGCGCGGGCGGCGGGCCAGGCGACCATACGCTGCTATGCGACGGTCGGGCCGGAAGCCTTCGCGATCGCCGTCGCCTTGCAGGGCGACCCGGCGCTGGAGGCCTTCCAGCGCGAGCTGATCGACCGCTACGTCGAGACCTACGTGGTCGCGTTCCGGCCGCTCGTCGACCTCGACGACGCGGAGCTGAGGCTGCGCTGCATCGCCGTCGTCGGCGCCGGCGACGCCCTTGCCGGGCGCATGCTCGACGGGTCCCTGCCCGAGGCCGAGGCGGCCGGCTTGCTGACGTCGCTGATCCTGTCCTGGCTGCCGAGCCGCCGTCCCAGTTAGCCCGGATCGACGTTCGAGCTATTGTCCCCGCCTATTCCGGCGAAGGCCGGGACCCAGCCGCCTGAGCGCCTGAATTTGGAGACTATCCGCCGACATTCCGCCCTGAAACTGGGTCCCGGCCTTCGCCGGGATAGGCGGATTTGGGGAACTCAGGCTGAATGTCGACCCGCTCTAGCGCCACACCGGCCCCGCCAGCCCGTCGGCGCCGCCGTCGCGCAGGGGCTTCAGCAGCACCCGGCGCTGGTCGACGGGACCGGGCATGACCACGCCCCGCGCCGGCTCGGCCTCGAAGCCCACCCGGCCGAAGTAGGGCGCGTCGCCGACCAGCAGCACCGCGCGCCAGCCGACCCGGGCCGAGGCCTCGCAGGCCAACTCGACCAGCTGCTGACCGATCTTGTGCTTGCGAAGCTCGGCCTCGACGGCGATCGGGCCGAGGAACACCACCGGCTCGCCGGCGATGGTCACCGGCCACATCCGCACCGAGCCGGCGAGGCGGTCGCCGTCCCAGGCCGTGAAGCTGAGCTCGGGGATCAGGCGGTTATTCTCGCGCAGCCGGTCGGCGGCCTTGGCGTGGCGGCCGGGTCCGAAGGCCCGTTCGAGCAGGGCTTCGATCAGCGGCGCGTCGTCGGCCGTTTCGGGCCGGTAGGAAATCTGGGACATGGAGGAAGGAACCGGAGAAGGAACAGGAGAACGAACCCCGCGCCTTCGTAAGGCCCGGGGCGGCTAGTCGGCCGCGCGGCTGGCGCGGCGGCTCGTTCGTCGGAGGCTGCGCATGCGGCCCTCGCTCCATCGCCACTGATGGCCGCGCACATACGGTCAGCGAACCCTGTCGTCAACGATGGTTGCGAGACCGGCGATACGGGCGCAAAGGAGAAGGCTCATGTCAGAGTCCGCCGAACCCGACACATCGACCCGCGCCCTGCTTCGGCAGGGCGATTTCATTCTCTTCTGGATTTCGCGGTGGACCGCGGTCCTGGGGGTCCAGATCCAGTCCGTGGCGCTGGGCTGGCATGTCTACAGCCTGGCCCGCCAGACCATGGACGTGAAGCAGTCGGCCTTCATGGTCAGCCTGCTGGGCCTGATCAGCTTCGTGCCGGTGCTCCTGCTGGCCCTGCCGGCCGGCGAGACCGCCGACCGCTACGACCGCCGCCGCATCCTGAAGTTCACCTACGCCTCCGAGATCGCCGTGGCCGTGCTGCTGGCGGTGGCCGCCTTCACGCACCACGCCTCGGTCTGGATGCTGCTCGGCAGCGCGGCGCTGTTCGGCGCCTCGCGCGCCTTCTTCGCGCCGGCCAACACGGCCATGGGTCCGATGCTGGTGCCCCGGCACCTGCTGCCGCGCGCCATCGCCTGGAACAGCCTCGCCTGGCAGACCGCCTCGATCGCCGGGCCGGCGATCGGCGGCATCGTCGTCGCCATCTCGCCCGCCCTGTCCTACGGCGTGGCCGCGGCCCTGTACCTGATCGCCGTGACGACCATCTCGCTGATCAGGAGCAACACCCAGCCCGAGGTGCAGCCCGGGTCGCGCTGGGCGCTGATGAAGGAAGGCCTGGTCTACGTCTGGACCAACAAGATCGTCTTCGGGGCCATCTCGCTAGACCTGGCCGCGGTGATCCTGGCCGGCGCCACGGCCATGCTGCCGGTCTACGCCAAGGACGTGCTGCATGTCGGCCCGGAAGGCTTCGGCCTGCTGCGCGCCGCCCCGGCGATCGGCGCCGCCGCCATGGCCTTCTACCTCGCCGCCTCGGCGATCCGCCGCAACGCCGGCCGGATCATGTTTGTCGCCGTCGGCATCTTCGCCCTGGGCACCGTGGTGTTCGGCCTGTCCAAGCTGATGTGGCTCTCGGTCGCGGCCCTGATCGTGCTGGGCGCGGCGGACATGATCAGCGTCTACATCCGCCAGACCCTGGTCCAGCTGGTGACGCCCGACCACATGCGCGGCCGGGTGGCGACGGTGTCCTCGCTGTTCATCGGCGCCTCGAACGAACTCGGCGAGTTCCGCGGCGGCGTCGTGGCCAGGTTCGTCGGCCCGGTGGTCGCCGTGGTCGGCGGCGGGATCGCCGCCCTCGGCGTCACCGTGCTCTGGGCCAAGCTGTTCCCCGACCTGCGCAAGGCCGATCGGCTCGCCTGACGGCTAGGGCTTGTCGTCGAGGCCCAGGTCCGACCACAGCCCCTTCAGCGCGTCCGCGTCGCCATCGAACGCCAACGGGCGGTAGCGCTCGCCGTCGCCCAGCTCGACCCGGTGCGGCTCCAGCCGCTGCGTCCGCTGATCGACCAGCCGCTCGATCTCGTCGAGGCTGAGGTCCTTGCCGGCGATGGCGCCGCCCAGATTCGCCAGCGCGTCAGGCGGCAGGGCGTACTGCTCGACGACGGTGCGGGTCTCGAACGTCTCCTCGCCGCCGCCCAGGTCGATGTCCGGCGGCTCCAGGCCGATGCCCTGGTCGGGACCTTCCCACGACGCCTCGTCGTCGCCGAAGTCCACGCCGAGGGGCCGGTTCCGAGGCCTGCGAGGCCCGTCGTCCGGATGGCGGAGGCGGGCGTTGGCGACCACCGTCTCCGACCACCGCGGCCCGCCCCAGTAGACGCCGGCGTAGAGCAGGTTGGCCTGGCCGCCGGACACGCCGGAGGTGATCATGGCGTCGTAGAAGACGCGATGGACGGCCTCCCAGGCCCGGCTGCGCCGGTCGCAGTAGAAGTCGTGGATGACCGAGGCCTTGCGGTACTTGCCCTCGAAGGGACCGCCCAGGGGCGTCCAGAGGATGCGCGGTATCGAGGCGCCGTCGACGATCGCCTTCTTCGGCACCGACCAGAGCAGGCCATTGGGGTCGGTGTAGTTGAACGCCTTGGTCAGTTCGACGCGGCGGCCGTCGTCCAGCCAGAGGGTGTGCAGGTCTTCATGAAAGCGCCCGAGGGACATGACGAACTCCTCCATCGCAATCTCTGGTTGACCATGGCGTATCGGCGCGCGGTTGGCCATGCGTCCAACCGTCATCGGCGGCTTGCCTGACGCGACGTTCGGCGCTTAGACCCGTCGGAAAGGGAAGAACAATCCAAGGGAGACAGCGGATGGGCGTGCTTGAGGGCAAGGTCGTCCTGGTAACCGGCGCGGCCGGCGGGATCGGCAAGGAGTGCGCCCTGCTGGCGGCGCGCGAAGGCGCCAAGGTGGTCGTCAACGACCTGGGCGGCAGTGTCGCGGGCGGCGACGCCGGCGACGCCGGCCCGGCCGAGGCCACCGCCGCCGAGATCCGCGCCGCCGGGGGCGAAGCGGTCGCCAACTCCGACAGCGTCACCGACTACAAGGCCGTCCAGGGCATGGTCGAACAGGCCAAGGACACGTTCGGCGCCCTGCACGCCATCATCAATCCGGCCGGCATCCTGCGCGACGGCATGTTCCACAAGATGTCCGAGGACGACTGGGACAAGGTCATCGACGTCCATCTGCGCGGCGCCTTCAACGTCTCCCGCGCCTCTGTGGAGCTGTTCCGCGACCAGCAGGACGGGACCTATGTCCACTTCACCTCGACCAGCGGCCTGATCGGCAACATCGGCCAGGCCAACTACGCCGCCGCCAAGCTGGGCGTGGTCGGCCTGTCGCGGATCCTGGCCATGGAAGGCGCGATCAAGGGCGTGCGCAGCAACGTCATCGCGCCGTTCGCCTGGACCCGCATGATCGCCACCATCCCGGTGAAGGACGAGGCCTCGGCCCAGCGCGTCGCCCGGATGAAGAACGCCATGCGCGCCGACCAGGTGGCGCAGCTGGCGGTCGCCCTCGCCTCGCCCGAGGCCAAGGACGTCAGCGGCCAGATCTTCGCCGTGCGCGGCAACGAGGTGATCCTGTTCGACCAGCCCCGCCCGGTCCGCAACATGGCCAACACCGAGGGCTGGACCCCGCGCAGCCTGCTCGACGTGGCGCTGCCGGCCATGAAGAACAGCTTCTTCGACGCCGGCGCGACCGCCTCGGTGTTCCCGTACGACCCGATCTGACACCCTTCCCTGTCATCCCGGACGGCCGAAGGCCGGTCCGGGCCCCAGGGGTCACCGCACTGCAGTCTGGGTCCCGGCTCTCCGCTTCGCTCCGGCCGGGATGACAGTTTGAGAGGTCTCGAATGCGCAGAGTCGCCATCGTCAGCCCCATCCGCACCGCCGTCGGCAAGTTCCAGGGCGGGCTTTCCAGCCTGACCGCGGGCGAGCTGGGCGCCGTCATCCTCAAGGCGCTGGTCGAGCGCACGAAGCTCGATCCGGAGCGGGTCGACGACGTGATCTTCGCCCAAGGCTACGGCAACGGCGAGGCGCCCTGCATCGCCCGCTGGTCGGCCCTGGCCGCCGGCTTCCCGCTGAACGTGCCGGGCTACCAGCTCGACCGCCGCTGCGGCTCGGGCCTGCAGGCGATCATCGACGCGGCGATGATGGTCCAGACCGGGGCCGCCGACGTCGTCATCGCCGGCGGCGTCGAGAGCATGAGCAACGTCGAGTACTACTCGACCGACATGCGCAACGGCGCCCGCGCCGGCTCGGTGACCATGCACGACCGCCTCGCCCGCGGCCGGGTGATGAGCCAGCCGATCGAGCGCTTCGGCGTGATCAGCGGCATGATCGAGACCGCCGACAACCTGGCCCGCGACTACGGCATCACCCGCGAGCAGTCGGACGAATACGCGGTCATGAGCCACCAGCGCGCCACGGCGGCCTGGAAGGACGGCAAGTTCGCCGACGAACTCGCGCCGGTCTTGGTCAAGCAGAAGAAGGGCGATCCGATCGTCTTCGACCACGACGAGGGCTATCGCCCCGACGCGACGATGGAGAGCCTCGGCAAGCTGCGCGCCATCGAGAAGGACGGCGTGGTCACCGCCGGCAACGCCAGCCAGCAGAACGACGCCGCCGCCGCCTGCCTGGTCGTGGCCGAGGACAAGCTGGCCGAGCTGGGCCTGGAGCCGATGGGCTGGTTCCACAGCTGGGCCGCCGCCGGCTGCGATCCCTCGCGCATGGGCATCGGCCCGGTGCCGGCCGTCGAGCGCCTGTTCAAGCGCACGGGCCTCGGCTGGAAGGACATCGACCTGGTCGAGCTGAACGAGGCCTTCGCCCCGCAGGTGCTGGCCGTGCTCAAGGGCTGGGGCTGGGACGACCGGGACAAGCTGAACGTCAACGGCAGCGGCATCTCGCTGGGCCATCCGATCGGCGCCACCGGCGGCCGCATCCTGGCCAACCTGCTGCGCGAACTGCACCGGCGCGACGGCCGCTACGGCCTGGAGACGATGTGCATCGGCGGCGGCCAGGGCATCGCGGCGGTGTTCGAGCGGGCTTAGCGCGTGGGTCGAGACGCGGACCTGAGGGCCCGCTCCTCACCATGACGAATGTGGTTTGGCGCCTGCTGACCTCGTCATCCCGAGGCGCGAGCTTCTGGCGACCCCGGACTTGATCCGGGGCTCGAAGGACGCACGACGTCCGCACCGCCTCAGCCCCACTTCTCCGCCCACTGATCCCGGGTCATCTCCCAGTACAGCGACCGGCGGACCGTCCCATCGGCGCGGGTGGCGTCGCGGGTTCCCATCGGGACGAACCCGGCCGCCTCGATCAGCCGCGCCGAGCGGACATTGTCGGTCGCCGCGGTCAGGCACATCAGCCGCACGCCCAGGGTCTCGAAGATCCAGCCGAAGGTGTGCAGCGCCCCGGCGCCGCCCTGTCCCTCGTTCTGGCGGGAGGGCGAGATGGCGCCGGCCAGTTCCGCCGCCGAACGCTCGGGCCAAACGGTGATGTCGCTGTAGCCGGCGATCTCGCCGGTCGCCTCGCGGCTGACGATCAGCAGTCGCCGGCCCGCCCGCCACTGGGTCTCGCCCTCGACGATCCAGCGCCGGACGTTGGTCTCGTCGATCGGCCGCGGCAGGTCGTAGATCGCGTCCGAGACCCGCGGATCGGCCAGGAAGCGCGCCAGATCGGCCGCGTCCGTCGGTCGGGCGATGGCGCGGCCGAGCCCCAACGTGCCGACATCGGCGGTCGCCACGGCCAGGCGGATGGCGGCCTCCTCCTCCGGCGAGACCTCCAGGACGGTTTTCGGCGGCGCGCTCACGAGGCGGCGAGCCTCGTCAACGCCTCCCCGTCCAGCCGCCAGATCGCGTGATCCTGCGGCGCGGCGCCGAGCTTGCTGTAGAAGGCCATGCCGCCCTCGTTCTCCGGGATGACCGCCCATTCGATGCGCGGCAGCTTCTCGGCGACGCAGCGCCGCGCGAGATCGGCCATCAGCAGCCGGCCGGCGCCGGTGCCCCGGGCGGAGTCGGTGACGAACAGGTCTTCCAGATAGATCCCGCGCCGGCCGGTCCAGCTGGAGAAGCTGTAGAACCAGGTGGTGAAGCCGAGCAGCTCGCCGTCCAGCTCGGCCAGTTCGCAGTAGGCGTGCGGCGTCGGGCCGAAGAACTCCCGTTCGATGTCGGCCAGGGTCGTCTCCACCTCGTCGGCATGCTCGTGGTGGATCGCCAGGTCCATGACGAACTTGAAGATGGCCGGCGCGTCGGCGGCGACGGCGCGGCGGAGGGTGACTTGGCTCATCCGATCTTCACTCCCGGGGGCGCGGGGATCGACTCGGGCACGAAGAAGTCGGGCATCAGGGGCTTGGTCGGGTCCACGCGGTACACTTCGAAATCACGAAAGCCCTCCTCATAGAGGAAGGTGTCGTCGATGAGGAACCGGCCGGTGAACTCCGAGGCCTTCTTGCTGAAGATGGCGTGGGCCGCGTCGGCCATGATGTCCGGCGTGCGGCAGTGCTTCATGCCCTCGTCGCCGGCCAGGGCGAACTGGATCGCCGCCGTGGCGATGCCGGTGCGCGGCCACAGGCCGTTGAAGGCGATGCCGTCGTCGCGATACTCGTCCGCCATGCCGAGCATGAACATGCTCATGTTGTACTTGGCCACCGTGTAGGCGACGTGACGCCCGAACCAGTGCGGGGCCAGGTCCAGCGGCGGCGACAGCGCCAGCACGTGCGGGTTGGCCGCCTTCTTCAGGTGCGGGATGCAGGCCTTGGAGACCAGGAAGGTCCCGCGGGCGTTGATCTGATGCATCAGGTCGTAGCGCTTCATGTCCGTCGCCTCGGTCGGCGTCAGGCTGATGGCGCTGGCGTTGTTCACGCAGATGTCGATGCCGCCGAAGCGGGCCACGGCCTTGTCGACGGCGTCGTAGACGCTGGCCTCGTCGCGGACATCGACGACCAGCGGCAGGGCTTGGCCGCCGGCGGCCTCGATCGCCTCGGCGGCGCTGTAGATCGTGCCGGGCAGCTTGGGATGCGGCTCGGCGGTCTTGGCCGCGACGACGACGTTGGCGCCGTCCTTCGCCGCCCGCAGGCCGATGGCCAGGCCGATGCCCCGGCTCGCGCCGGTGATGAAGAGGGTCTTGCCGGCGAGGGACATGGGGAAGCTCTCCGTTGAAGAGCCCCGAGCATAGACTCCGCGCCGTTCGAAGGGGACAGGCATTGCGTCCTTCGAGCCCCGGATCCAGTCCGGGGTCGCCAGGGGCTCGCTCCTCAGGATGACGAATTCAGCAGGACTCACCCACATTCGTCATGGTGAGGAGCGGACCATCAGGTCCGCGTCTCGAACCACGCAACCCGCCTCAGCGCAGCCCCACCGCCTCTTCCGAATAGGCCCACAGCCGGTCGGCGCTCCCCGGATCCAACGCGTGGGGCAGCACGCCCTTCCACGGCAGATCCTGGGTCCAGGGCTCGGCCTGGGCGCAGTCTTCCAGGTACAGGCCGCCGACGCCTTCCAGCTCCGGACCGACCGCGGCCCAGACGCTGGTCGAGGCGCCCTGCTCCGGCGTCTTGAAGCCCTCCCGGATCGAGCCGTCCTCCTTGATCCAGCCCAGCGCCTTCTGCTCCTCGATCGGCAGGTGGCGCTGCAGCGGGGTCATGATGCCGCCGGGCATGACGGCGTTGGCGGCGACGCCCCGATCCTTGAACCGCTGGTGGAAGCCGACCGCGAACAGGGCGTTGGCCGTCTTGGCCTGGCCGTAGCTCTCCCACTTCTCATAGGCGCGCGTGCGGTAGTTCGGATCGTCCCAGTTGATATCCGAGCGGCGGTGGCCGATCGACGACAGGCTGACCAGGCGCGAGGGTCTCCCGGCTTCCCGGGCGCCCGCTTCCAGCGCCGGCGCCAACAGGTTCCCGAGCAGGAAGTGGCCCAGGTGGTTGGTCCCGAACTGCATCTCGAAGCCGTCCCGGGTCCGGTCCAGCGGGCAGGCCATGACGGCGGCGTTGTTGATCAGGACATGCAGCGGCCTTCCGCCCCAGCGATCGGCGAAGGCGCGGATCGAGGCCAGGTCCGACAGGTCGAGCATCTCGAACCGGGCGCCGGGTCCCTTGGCGGTCTCGCTGATCGACGCGACCGCCGCCGCGCCCAGGTCCGGCTTGCGGGCGGCGATCACCACCTCCGCGCCGGCCTCGGCCAGGGCGCGGGCGGTCTCGATCCCGATGCCGGTGGCCGCCCCGGTGACGATGGCGGTCCTGCCGGCCAGGTCGACCCCGGCGACCACCTCGCGGGCGGGCGTGAACATGCCGAAGGGCGACGTGATGCGCTCTGCCATGGCGTCCTCTCCTCACGGCCTCTTGCCGGGCCGGGTTGTTCCGGCTCACATGCCGGCGAACAAGGACCCGCTTGGGGCGTCCTCGGGGGAACGACCATGCTGGATCTCGTGCTCGCCATCCTGCACCACATCCTCGCCTTCGGCCTAGTGGCGATGCTGATGGCGGAGAGCGTGCTGGTGAAGCCCGGCATGACCGGCGAGACGGCCCGTCGCGTCGCCGGCATCGACGTCGGCTACGGCGCGACCTCGGTGCTGTTGATTCTGGTCGGCGTCGCCCGGGTGCTCTACGCCGCCAAGGGCTGGGCCTACTATGAAGCCAACCTCTGGTTCTGGGCCAAGATGGCGACCTTCCTGGCCGTGGGCCTGCTCTCGGTCCCGCCGACGCTGCGCTACCTGCGCTGGCGCAAGCAGTTCGCCGCCGACGCCGCCTGGTCGCCCGACGCCGCCGAGGTCGCCGGCACACGCCGCTGGATCGGTCTGGAGGTGGTCGGGATCGCCCTGATCATCGTCTTCGCCACGACCATGGCGCGCTATCAGGGGCTGCCGGGCTAGCCGCTTTGGAGACCCTCTCGGGCTTGCGCCGAGACGAGACGGGCCGGGTTCAGAGTTTCCGGAAATACCGCGCCACCGGCCAGCGTTCGAACCCCAGCGCCTCATAGGTCGCGCGCGAGGGTTGGTGCCCCGGGTCGTCGCCGGTCTCCACCAGGGCGATCTCCAGGCCCGCGGCGCGGAAAAACGCCAGGGCATGGTCCATCAGGGCGCGGGCCACGCCTCGCTGCTGAGCGTCGGGATCGACCGCCAGGATGTGGATTTCGCCCATCCGGTCCTCCGGGTGCGTGCGCAACCCGATCCAGCCCAGGATGCGGCCATTCTCGCGCACGACGAAGGCGGTCAGGTCCTCGCTCGCGAGATAGCTTGAGATATCGGCCGCCTGCCGCGCGGCCCATCCAGCCGGGTAGAAGGCGCGGTAGACGTAGTCAGGGACGGCCGGCCGCATCTTCTCGAAGACGGGCGCCCAGGCCCGCAGCGACAGCGCAAGCACCTGAGCCTCGTCGACGGGCGTGTAGGGGGCGATCTCCATGGCGCCCCGCTCAGTCGCCCGGCTTCCGCTTGCCGCTCAGCAGCGCATAGATCGCCATGGCGTGGCCATGGCCCAGGCCCAACTCCGCCTTGGCCCAGTCCACGACCTGGCCGGCCTTCACGCCGGACTTCAGCACGCCCTTCTCGGAGAGGCCGAGGGCGTCGGCCTCGGCCTTCAGCGCCTCGGCGTCGCGCCCGGTCTTCTGCTGGATGGTGTCGAGATAGGCCTGAAAGGACATGCGGGTCTCCGTCGGTTCTGCACTCTGCCCCAAGGACGAATGGGTTGTCGCCTTGCCGACATCGCCAGGACGAAAATCGGGGACATGCTCCGCGAAGCGGTGCGTCTCCCCTTAATGGAACCGGGGACACGTACCGAGGTCCATGTCCCCTGCCGATCATCCCACTTTCGAGAAGTCCGCCGGCCGGCGCTGCATGAAGGCGGCGAAGGCCTCGGCGGCCTCCGGGGTCTTCAGGCGCTGGGCGAACAGGCCTCCCTCCTCGTCCATGCGGGCGGCCAGATGCTCGGCGTCGCGCATCAGGCCCTTGGTGATGGTCAGGGCGCCGAGCGGGCGCTTGGCCAGAGCCTGGGCGGCGTGCAGGGCGCGGCCGTCGACCTCGTCCTCCGGCAGGGCTTCGTTGGCGACGCCCCAGGCCTCGGCCTTCTTGCCGTCGAGGGCCTCGCCGAGCGCGAACATGGCGTAGGCGCGGGCATGGCCGATGCGCGACGGCAGCGTCAGGCTGGAGGCCGCCTCGGGCACCAGGGCCAGGTTCACGAACGGCACGGTCAGGCGGGCGGTGTCGGCGACATAGACCAGGTCGCAGTGCAGCAGCATGGTCGTGCCCACGCCCACGGCCTGGCCGCGCACGGCGGCGACCAGCGGCTTCCTGGCCCGCGCCAGACACTTCAGGAACCGGCCGACGTTGCGCTCGTCGCCGATCGGCGCGCCGCCCTGGGAGGCGTTGGCGGCCGCGAAGTCCATCAGGTCGTTGCCGGCGGTGAAGCTGTCGCCGTTGGAGTTGAACAGCACCACCCGGACGGCCGGGTCAGCCTCGGCGGCGGTCAGGCTGTCAGCCAGCACCCCGTACATGGCGTCGGTGATGGCGTTCTTCTTGTCCGGCCGGTTGAAGGTCAGGGTCATGACGCCGTCCAGGACGGCGACGAGGACGTGATCGGTCATGGGGTTATCTCCGGGGAAAGTTGGTCTGCAGGCTGGCGAGCCAGCGGGCGACGACATCGACCTCGGCCGCGTCGAAGCCTTCGGTCAGTCGGGCGTTGATCTGGTCCAGGCCGTCCAGGGCGAAGGCGCGCGCCTCCCGACCCCGGTCGGTGGGATAGAGGCGCTGCGCGCGCCCGTCGTTGGGATCGGCGCGGCGTTCGACCAGCCCGGCCCGCTCCATGCGGTCGACCAGGCCGGTCATGGCCGAGGGCGCGACGTCCAGGGCCTCGGCCGCCTCGCCGATCAGGGCGCCGCCGTCCTTGCCCAGGAAGAACAGCAGCCCCGCCTGGGCCGCGGTCAGGCCGCCGGCCGCCGCCAGCTCGGCCTCGATCCAGCGCTGCACGCGCCGCTCGCCCGCGGACAGCAGGAAGAACAGGCGGCGCTCGGGCGACGTGGACATGGCGGCAGGATATAGTTCACACGCGAAATATCAAGTTCGCATGTGAACTATCGAAGCCAGCTCTCCTCCCCTCTTGGGGGAGGGGGACCATGCGAAGCATGGTGGAGGGGGTCAAAGGCCTTGGGCCCTCTCCACCACCCTTCGGGTGGTCCCCCTCTCCCGGTGGGAGAGGATCAAAAGGCCCTGCTACGCCGCCCGGTACCAGATCACCCCGTCGGCGTCGGGCTCGGCCACGACCTGGCCGCGTTCGATCAGGCAGTTGATGTGGGCCAGGCCCTCGCCGGTGGCCATGCCGAGCAGATCGGGTCCGATCGGGCGGGCGAACAGGGCCCCGAACACGTCGATCGCGCGCTTGGGCTCGGTCGCCAGCAGCTTTCTCAGCCGGCCCAGCGAGCGCTCGTGACCGTTGATCAGGTGATCCAGCCGCGCGTGCAGGCCGCGGAACGGGTCGTTGTGCGCCGGCAGCACCAGCACGTCGTCAGGCACGGCGGCCTTCACCTTGGCGCAGCTGCTCATCCAGTCCAGCAGCGGGTCGGCGTCCGGCTCGGTCGGGAACACCGACACGTTGGACGAGATGCGCGGCAGCACCTGGTCGCCGCTGATCAGCAGCTTCAGCTCCGGGCAGTAGAGGCAGGCGTGATCCGGCGAATGCCCGTTGCCCGTCACCACGCGCCAGGTCCGCCCGCCGATGTCGAACTCTTCCTCGTCGTCGAGCCGGCGATAGCTGTCGGGCAGCTGGTAGATCGCCTTGCCGAAGCCGCCGAAGCGGGTGCGGTAGTTCTCCAGGGCGTCCTCGTCCCAGCCTGCGGCCTTGTAGAAGCGCACGCCGTCCTCCGGCGCCTCGCGTCCGGTGTCGGCCACCAGCATCCGGCACTGGAGGTACTCCAGCCGGGTCATCCACAGGCGGCAGTCGAACTTGCGGGTCATCCAGCCCGCCAGCCCGATATGGTCCGGGTGCAGGTGGGTCACGATCACGCGGACGATCGGACGACCGCCCAGGCTCTCCTTGAAGGCGGCGCGCCAGGCCTGGGCCGTCTCGCGGGTCTGCAGGCCGGTGTCGACCACGGTCCAGCCCTCGCCGTCCTCGATAGCCCAGACGTTGATGAACTGCAGAGAGCCCCCCAACGGCATGCGCAGCCACTTCACGCCCGGCGCGATGTCGACCGCCTGACCGGTCCCCGGCTCCGGAACCGTCTCGAAGGGATACTCCAGTTTCGGGCGCCGAACGTCGGCCGCCGAATCCTCTATGCCGTCCCGCAACGTACTGCTCTCCAGATGAACGGCCCCATCATCGGCGGTTCAGTCCGCCGCCGCAATTACGACGCCACGTAAGGGTTCTCTTGACCCCTGAAAAAAGCGCGCGCTTAAGTCCGCGCGAGGAATCTGCCCCAGGAGTTTGGAAAATGAGGTTCACCGGGATCGGCCTTGCCGCCGCCCTCGTGGTCGCCGCCATGACGCCCGCCGCGGCGATGGCGGCCAAGAAGCCCGAAGCCCCCGCCGGCGGCGTCGACGCCAAGGCGCGCGAAAGGGGCATGGCGGAGACGCCGGCTCTGGTCACGGCCGCCGGCCTGGCCTGCACCGTCGCCGACGCCCGCTTCATCGGCGAAGACAAGAAGGCCGGCCAGTCCTTCTATGAGGTCGCCTGCAACCCCGGCCTCGGCGGCGTCCTGATGGCGAAGACCGAAGCCAAGCCGCAGTTCTTCACCTGCCTGGAAACCAGCAAGCCCAGCGCCGACGGCAAGCCCAACTCGCTGGCCTGCAAGCTGCCCGCCAACGGCGATCCGGTCCAGGCCCTAGCCCCGCTGGTCGCCAAGTCCGGGGCCGCCTGCACGCTCGAGAAGGCCCGCTCGATCGGTTCGAACAACACCAACAGCTTCTTCGAAATCGCCTGCCAGGGCGGTTCGGGCTACATCCTGCAGACTTCGAACCCGGCCAGCCCCGCCGGCGAGGTCAAGGCCAACACCTGCCTCGCCTACGAGCCGGGCGGCAACCTGTCCTGCGAACTGACCGACCGCGCCGCCCAGCTGGCCGTCGTCGACACCCTGGCCGCCGGCTCGGGCAAGAACTGCGCCGTCAAGGACAAGCGCTACGCCCTCTCCACCACCACGGCCAACTGGTTCGAAGTCAGCTGCCAGGACGGCAAGGGCTACATGCTCGAACAGGCCAATGACGGCAAACTGGCTCGCGCGATCGACTGCGCCAACGCCAGCTTCGTCGGCGGCGGCTGCACCCTGACCGACTCCTCGGTCGCCCAGACCGAGCAGAACAACCTCTACACCAACCTGGCCACCAAGGCCGGCTTCAAGTGCAAGGTCGAGAAGTACGGCATCATGCCGTCGCAGCGCGCCTCGCAGGAGATCGTCGAACTGAAGTGCTCGGACCGTCCGGACGGCGCCGTGGCCGTGTTCGACGGCGCCCAGAACACCTTCCTCAACTGCGCGGTCTCGGAGGCCCAGGGCTTCCGCTGCTCGTTCACCAAGAAGGACGTGGCCTACCCGAAGATCACCGCCGACCTGAAGACCCTCGGCAAGGGCGACTGCGTGGTCTCCGACAGCCGCGCGATGGACAAGCGCACCGCCGACGCCAACTACCTGGAAGTCGCCTGCTCCGACGGCCTGCCGGGCTGGGTCATCGGCTACGCCCCGATGAGCGACAAGCCGAAGGAGGTGCTGAGCTGCCTCCAGGCCGAGAACCTGGGCGCCTGCAAGCTGCCGACCAACAAGCGCAAGAAGTAGCCGCTTCCAGCGCCTGAACGACGAGGGCCCGCCGGATCACTCCGGCGGGCCTTTTTCATGTTCAGTCGTCGAAACGGTCTTCGCGCCCGACCGCGGATCTGGATCCGCCTTGCGCCTGAGCCGTGGTCGGGGCGATGGTCAGCACCGCCACGGCGACCGCCAGGGTCAAGCCCCCAAGCCTCGCCCCAGCCTTCGCCTCGCTGATCCCGCAAGACCATCGCGTCTCCCCGACACGTTTGTTCGGGTCGATGCTCTTCATCACGCCGCGAACAGATTACGTTCGGGAAGCGTCCGGCGCCGCGAAGCCCTTGTCTTCTTACAACGGCGCAACCTTTGACCGGGAGGTCCCTACAGCGCCGCCTCGATGAAGCGCGGCCCCTTCTGGTTCATGGCGCGTTCGAAGGCGGCGTCGAAGGCTTCCGGGGTCGAGACACGTTCGGCCGGAATGCCCAGGCCGCCGGCGACCTGAACCCAATCGATGCGCGGTTCGCCCAGGTCGAGCAGCTTGCGGGCGGCCGGGCCCGGGTTGCCGGCGCCGGTGCGGCCCATCTCGATGTTGAGGATGCGATAGGCATGGTTGGCGAACACCACGGTGGTCACGTCCAGCTGTTCGCGGGCGATCGTCCAGAGGCCCTGCACCGTGTACATCGCCGCGCCGTCGCCATTCAGGCTCAGCACCTTGCGGTCCGGACAGGCCACGGCTGCGCCGATCGCCGCCGGGATGCCCTGGCCGATGGCGCCGCCGGTCAGGCACAGCCAGTCATGCGGCCGGGCGGTCTTGGTCGACTGCCAGATCGGCAGGCCGGCGGTCACCGCGTCATCGCTGACGACGGCGTTGTCGGGCATGTGCCGGGCGATCGAGGCGCCGATCGCGTAGGGATTGAACGGGCCGCTGGGCAGGCCCGGCAGCTCCAGGGCCTCGACCGGCGCGGCCTCGGGCGCGCCCAGGGCGTCGGCCAGGGCCTGCAGCGCGGCGGGGCCGTCGGCCTCACGGCCGCACAGGGTCGCGGCCTCGCAGCCCTCCGGGACCAGGAGGCTGGGGCGATCCGGATAGGCGAAGAAGGCCACCGGCTCGACCGTCTCGACCAGCACCATCAGGTCGACGTCCTGCAGGTCGGCCAGGGCCATCTCGCCGAAGTACATCATCTTGTCGGGCGCGAAGCGGCCGGCGCCGCGGGCGATGCGGGCGACGAAGGTGTCGGTCAGCACGCGCACGCCGGTCGCGGCGATGCGGCCGGCCTGGCGCACCCCGGCGTCCAGGCAGGTCGAGCCGCCCATCAGGATCACCGGCTTCTTCGCCGCCTTGATGCGCGCGGCGACGGCCTCGGCGTCGGCCTGCGAGACCTTGGCGCGCGGCGCCGGCGTCAGGACCGGCCCCTTGACCGCGGTGTCGGACCAGGCGCTGTCGGCCGGCAGGATCAGGCTGGCGCAGCCGCCGGGCGCGCCGTAGCTGGCCAGCACGGCCTCGGCGGTCAGCGGGCCAACGCTGTCGGCGGTGTCGGCGGACTTCACCCACAGCGAGTTGGGCGCGGCCCAGCCGGCGATGTCGCTGTTCAGCGGAGCGTCGTACTGACGGTGATAGGTGGCGTGGTCGCCGATCACGTTGACCACCGGCGTCGCCGCGCGGCGAGCGTTGTGCAGGTTGGCGCCGCCGTTGGCGTAGCCGGCGCCCAGGTGCAGCAGCGTACAGGCCGGCTTGCCCGCCATCCGGCCGTAGCCGTCGGCCGCGCCGGTCGCCACGCCCTCGAACAGGCACAGCACCGACCGCATGCGCGGTTCGCGGTCCAGGGCCGAGACGAACTGCATCTCGCTGGTGCCGGGGTTGGCGAAACAGGCGGTGACGTCGTTGTCGGCCAGGGTGGTGATCAGGGCGTCGGCGCCGTTCATGGTGTGTCTCTCTTCCCTTGCGTTGATAAGGCCCTACCCTCCGCCGCCGGGCGAGAACAAGAGGGGGAAGCGAGAATGGAGCGGCGGATCACGCTGCCGAACCTGGTGCTGGCCGCGTCCGTCGCGGCGGGCGTCAGCTATGTGGCCAGCTGGGGCCTGGACCTGCCGCACGCGGCGAGCATCGTCTGGAAGGGCCTGGGCGTGGGGCTGCTGGCGGTCTACGCCGCGCTGCGGGCGCGAGGCCCGGACGGGTGGCTGCTGGCGGCGGTGATGGCGCTGGGCTGCGCCGGGGACGTGCTGCTGGAGATCAACTTCACGGTCGGAGCCCTGGCCTTCCTCGCCGGACACCTCACGGGGATCGTCCTGTACCTGCGCAACCGGCGGAAGGTCGTCCAGAAGAGCCAGCTGGCGCTCGCCCTCGTGATGATCCCGGCGACCGTGGCGATCAGCTTCATGCTGCCGGCCGACCGCGCCGCGGCGCCGGGCGTGGCCTTCTACAGCCTGGGCCTAGCGCTTATGGCGGCGGCGGCCTGGACCAGCCGCTTCCCGCGCTTCACGGTCGGGATCGGGGCGGTGATATTCCTGGTCAGCGACCTGCTGATCTTCGGCCGCATGGGGCCGCTGCCGGACGCGCTCTGGGTCGGGCTGGGGGTCTGGGGCCTGTACTACGGCGGCCAGCTGCTCATCTGCGTCGGCGCGGTCGGAGCGTTGGCGCATTGGCGGGAGAGTGAAGGCCGAGAGCGGGTGACGCCGGCCTGATCCTCCCCTCTTGGGGGAGGGGGACCACCCGGAGGGTGGTGGAGGGGGCCTAACGCGCCGGCCGCCATCCACCGCCTTGGACCCTCTCCACCATGCTTCGCATGGTCCCCCTCTCCCGATGGGAGAGGACCGGAGTCAGAACGTCATCACGCCGTCGTCCGGCGCATCCGCGAACAGACGCGCCAGCTCCGCCGGGCGGCGGTCCCGCGCCATGGCCTGGTTGATGTAGCCCTTGTCGGTCAGCTCGCCGCTGGCGGCGTCGGGGGCTCCGTCGAGGATCAGCGCCCGCCAGACCTTGCCGCCGCCGCCCTTGGCCGCGGTGTTCATCCGCTCCAGGCCCTCGCGGATCGCCGCGCGGACGGCGTCCTCGCCGCCCAGCCGGGCGCAGTTGGAGGGGTCGAGGAACAGCATCAGGCCGACGCCCTCCTGCCCCTCGCCGCAGACCACCGCGTCGCTGACCGCCCCGCCGACGGCCGAGACCGCCGCGACGCGCAGGGCTCCGGCCGCCACGAACGTCCCGGACGCCAGCTTGAAGTTCTCGACCAGCCGGCCGTCGAACATCAGACCCGCCTCCGGATCGGCCGGGTCGATCGCCCGGGCGGCGTCGCCGAGGCGGTAGAAGCCCTCCTCGTCGAAGGCCTGGGCCGACAGCTCCGGCTCGCCCAGGTAACCGGGGGAGACTTGCGGCCCCTTCACCCGGATCTCGAACTTCTCGCCGGCCGGGACCAGCTTCACCGCCGTGCCCGGCACCGGCAGGCCGATCATGCCCGAGCGGGCGTTCAGCCAGTGGATGTTGCAGGCCGTCGGCCCGGTCTCGGTCGAGCCGTAGCCGGTGGCGAAGGTGATCCGCTCGCCGACGGCGCGGACCGCCACCGCCTGCACCCGGTCGAGGATGCTCTGGGCCATCGAGGCGCCGCCGTACTGCAGCACTCGCACGCGCGAGAAGAAGGTCCGGGCCAGGGCCTCGTCCTTCTCCAGCTCGGTGACGAACAGCGCCCAGCCGGCCGGCACCATGTTGTGATAGGTCGGCGCGACCTCATGCAGGTTCCGCACCGTCTCGGCGAACCTGGCCGGGGTCGGCTGGCCGGCGTCGATGTAGAGCGTGCCGCCCCGGTGCAGCACCATGTGCAGGATGGCGTTGGCGCCCAGGCTGTGGCTCCAGGGCGCGGCGTTGACCACCACCGGCGGCTCCGGATCATCGAAGCAGGCGGCGATCTGGGCGGCGTTCAGCGAGATGTTGCGGTGCAGGCCGATGACCGCCTTGGGCCGCCCCGTCGACCCCGAGGTCAGCAGCAGCTTGGCCGTATCGTCGGGCTGGGCGACCGACGCGGCGGGCGGCGAGGCCAGCATGTCCTCGAAGCGGATATGCCCTTCCCCCGCGTTGGCGCTGGCGATGATCGGCAGGCCCTTCAGGAAGTCCGCCGCCAGGGCGCCGGAGAAGGCCGCAGCATCGTCGGCGTAGACCACGTCCGGCTTCAGCACGCCGCAGGCATAGGCCAGCCGCGACAGGTCCGCGCCGGCCAGGCCGTACTGGGGCGACACCGGCGAGACGGCGACGGCCTGGCTCATGGCGGCGTAGGCGATCAGGGCGTGGTCGACGCCGTTCCGGGCCAGGATCAGCAGGGTGTCGCCGCGCTTGAGGCCCAGACCCTTCAGCGCGCCGGCCAGGGCGGCGACCTGCTCTGCGGCCTGGGCGTAGGTGACCGTCCGCCAGCCTTCGCCGGCCCGCTCGGCCAGCCAGACGCGGTCCGGGGCCTCGACGCTCCAGCGCGCCAGGGCCTCGAGCGTCGTGAGGAACTGCTCGCCGTAGGGCGTCGGATTGGCCAGCACGAGCGCGCCGTCGTCGCGGCGGGTGACGTCCAGCCGGCGCGGCGCATAGCGGGCGTCGCGGAAGGGCGCGGTCGAGAGCGAGGTGTTTCCGTCCATGCCTGCTTATCGGGCGCCGTTCGCCGACGCGCCACCCCCTGCAAGCTGACGCGCGGCGCGAGTCAGGCCAGCCTACCCGCCATTCGTTGGGGGGCTTCGCATGTTCAACGCCAAATCCATCGGCCGCATCGTCGCCGGCGTCATCGTCGCCGGCCTGGTGCTGGTCGGCCTCATCAGCTGCGGCAAGACCGTGGAGCCCGGCAATGTCGGGGTGAAGATCCGTACGCTCGGCGGCAGCGCCGGCGTCGACAACCAGTCCCTGAACTCGGGCTGGCACTTCCGCGGCATCGGCGAGCGGATCGTCGAGTATCCGGTGATCCAGCGCACCTACAGCTACACCCGCGAAGCGGACGAGCGCGGGCCGGAGAACGAGGAGATCACCTTCGCCGACAACACCGGCCTGCCGATGACCGCGGACGTGGCCATCACCCTGCAGGTCAACCCGACCTCGGCGCCGAAGCTGTATGAGACCTATCGCCTGACCTTCGACCAGCTGCTCGACGGCCCGATCCGCAACGACGTCCGTTCGGCGATCGCCGCCGAGGCCGAGCGGGTGAACGTCGACCAGCTGTATTCCGGCGGCCGCCAGCAGGTGATCCAGCGCGCCCTGGCGCGGGTGTCGAACAAATGGGCCCGCCACGGCGTGCAGGTGACCCAGCTCGACTGGATCGGCACCATCCGCTACCCGGACATCATCCTCCAGGCGATCCAGGCCAAGACCAAGACCGACCAGGAGACCCTGACCGCCCGGGCCCAGGTGGCCAAGGCCCAGGCCCAGGCCGAGGCCCAGATCGCCGCCGCCCGCGGTCAGGCCGAGTCGATCCGGATCATCAACGAGGCGCTGGCCGCCAACCCCCGCTACGTCGAGCTGAAGGCCGTCGAAAAGTGGGACGGCAAACTGCCCCAGGTCACCGGCTCGGGCGGGACGCCGTTCATCAACCTTCAGGAGCGCTGATCGCCTCGCGACGACGCAGAAAGTAGAGCCGCTCCGCCGGGGCGGGATCGAGGGCCAGGGCCGCGTCGTACGCCGCCCTGGCCTCTTCGTTTCGACCGGCTTCCTCGAGCAGCCACGCGCGCGCCGCCTGCCAGGGCAGCCATCGGTCCAGGCGGCCGTCGGCGGGCGCGGCCGCCAGGGCGTCGAGCCCCGCCTCGACCCCCTGCGCCATCCCGAGCGCGACCGCGCGGTTCACCGCCGTCACCGGGCCCGGCCGCAGGACGCGCAGCGCCTCGTAGAGCCTGACGATCGTGGGCCAGGGCGTGACGCCGCTGTCGCGCCGCGACAGATGCGCGCCGTGGATCGCCGCCAGGATCTGGCAGGCGCCGGTCCGCCGATACGCCGCGGCGCGGTCGAGCAGCCGCGCGCCCTGGGCGATCAGGCCGCTGTCCCACGCGCGGACATCCTGTTCCGACAGCGGGATCATGCCGCCGTCGCGGTCCAGCCGCGCGGCGCGGCGCGCCTCGGCGAAACGCACCAGGGCGGCCAACCCCAGCACCTCCGGATCGTCTGGAACGAGCTCGACGAGCAGGCCCGAGAGGCGCAGCACCTCCGCCGCGAAATCGGCCCCGTCGCCGGCCAGGGCCGCGTCTTCGTAAGCCTGGGCGTAGGCGATCTCGAGCGTGGCCAGCACCGCCCCCAGCCGCTCCGGCCAGGCGGCGCGCGCCGGGACCTCGAACGACACGCCCGCGCCGGCGATCTTGCGCTTGGCCCGCGTGATCCGCTGGAGCATGGCCGGCTCGGCGACCAGGAAGGCCCGGGCCAGCCGCTCGGTCGACAGGCCGCAGACGACCTTCAACGTCAGCGCCGCCCGCGCCTCCGGCGCCAGGGCGGGGTGGCAGCAGACGAAGATCAGCCGCAGCCGTTCATCCGGGATGGGCGTGTCGGACTGCATGACGATGTCCTCCGGCGTGGGCTCCGGCGCGGGGTCGTCGAACACCGCCCTTGTCCGGGTCGCCATCCGCCGTGTCGCGTCCAGCGCCTTCCGCAGGCTCGCCCGCCACAACCATGCGGCCGGATCACGCGGCGGATCGGCCGGCCAGACGGCCAGCGCCGTCAGCGCGGCGTCGGAGAAGGCGTCCTCGGCCAGGTCGAGGTCGCGGAACCGGGCGGCCAGGGCGGAGACCACGCGAGCGCGTGCGCCGATGATCGCCGCCCCGACGTCCACGTCAGTAGATCATCACCGGCCGGACCTCGACCTTGCCGCCGACGGCCACCGGCACCTTGCGCGCCCAGGCCAGCGCCTGGTCCAGGTCAGCCACCTCGACGACATAGTAGCCGCCCAGCTGCTCGCGGGTCTCGGCGAAGGGGCCGTCGTGCAGGGTCTGAACCCCGCCCTCGCCGGTCGCGACCGTGGTGGCGGTCTCCACGCCCTGCAGGCCGTCGCCGCCCAGCAACACGCCGTTCTGCTCCAGGTCCTGCGACAGGGCCATGTGCTTGCCGACGATCTCCATCAGCAACGCCTCGCCGTTGTCGCCCGTGTAGGCGTCGTGCGGTTCGTAGATCAGCAGCATGTACTTCACGGTCGGTCTCCCATCACGACGGCGCCCGCTGCGCCGTCTTGGCGGAGAGACGCGCGAGGATCGCCGCATTCGACAGGGTCCGCGAAAAATGTCGAGAGGGCGCGCAATGTCAAAAATTGCACGTTTTGTGTTATTCTCACGTCGAAGGAGTTTCCCAATGAACGTGTCCCTGACCCCGGAACTGGAAGCCTTCGTCGAGCAGGCGGTGAAGTCCGGCCGGTACGGCTCGGCCTCGGAGGCTGTCCGCGAAGGCCTGCGTCTGCTGCAGGAGCGCGAGGCCAAGTTCCTGCGTCTGAAGAAGGACATCGAGGACGGGCTGGCGAGCGGGGACGCGGGCGAGTTCGACGATAAGGTTCTCGAACGCATCAAGACCGAGGGACGGAAGCGCCTTCTCGCCCGCCAGGCCGCCGAGTGAGCAAACTCCACATCTCGCGCCAGGCTGAAACCGACCTGGTCGATATCTGGGAGTATGTGGCCGACGACAACCTCGATGCGGGCGGACGATCTCGTTTTCCAGATTCGCCAACAGGCCGATGGATCGCGGCGGCATAGCCCTCGTCCGCGTCCTTCATTCGCGGCGCGACATCACGCCCGGGATGTTCTGAACCGCCTAACCCCGCGGCTTGCGCATCCGCCACAGTTCGTGGCGGCCGCCGGCGAAGTCGGTGAAACCCATGCCCTCCAGCACGAAGCCAAGCCGCTCGTAGAGCCGCCGCGCGTCCGGATTCACGGTGAAGACCGACAGCGTCAGGTCGCCCTCGACCCGTTCCTCCGCCGCCGCCATCAGGCGCGAGCCGACCCCTTGGCCCTGGCGCGCGGGATCGACGAACAGGTTCGAGACATGGCCGCCGATCATGTCGATCAAGCCGGCGACCTCTCCGTCGACGACCGCCACCATCCGCCAATCGCAGTCTTCCAGCGGCTGGTCGTCGTGGAAGACCTCGACCGTCGCCTCCAGGCGCGGCCCATAGGACGACATCGCGGCGACGGCCGCGATCCGCTGGCAGCGGGCGCGGTCCTTCTCGGCGAACGGCCGGATCTCGACGCTCACCTCAGTGGGCCAGGGTCTCGGCGAAACGCACCGGCTCGCCGGCGCCGTGCAGCACGATCTCGTCGTCGCGCATGACCACCTTGCCGCGCACGATGGTCGCCACCGGCCAGCCCTTGGCCTCGAAGCCGTCGAACGGCGTCCAGCCGACGCGGGTGGCCATGTCCTCGTGCTTGATGGTGCGGCGCGCCTTCAGGTCGACGATGGTGAAGTCGGCGTCGTAGCCGACCGCCAGGCGGCCCTTGTCGGCCAGGCCGAAGACGCGGTTCACGCCGTGGCTGGTCAGGTCGACGAAGCGTTCCAGCGTCAGCCGTCCCTCGGCGACATGGGTCAGCATCACCGGCACCAGGGTCTGCACGCCCGGCATGCCCGACGGCGAGGCCGGATAGGGCCGCGCCTTCTCGTCCTTGGTGTGCGGCGCGTGGTCGGAGCCCAGCACGTCGGCGACGCCCAGGTCGATCCCGCGCCACAGGCCGGCGACATGATAGGCGTCGCGGATCGGCGGGTTCATCTGGGCGTAGCCCCTCAGCCGCTCATAGGCTTCCGGACCCTCCAGCGTCAGATGCTGAGGCGTGACCTCGACGCTGGCGACGTCCTTGTGCCGGCTCAGGAACTCGATCTCCTCGGCCGTGGTCACGTGCAGCACGTGGATGCGCTTGCCGACCTTCTGGGCCAGGCCGACCAGGCGGCAGGTCGACATGATGGCGCTCTCGGCGTCGCGGACCTCGGGGTGGCTGGTCCAGTCGCCGGTGCGGGCCAGCGGGCGACGATCCTCCAGGCGGTACTCGTCCTCGGAATGGAAGGCGGCCCGGCGCTGGATGTTG